>JBAXPR010000028.1:0-33997 GCA_037132135.1 Rhodospirillaceae bacterium | reverse complement strand
GTAAGCTCGCCATCCCATAGATCTATACAAATCTGAGTAAGATCATTGCGATGTTCGATAAAGACCTAAAACAATATAACATCGAAGACTAGATAGTCGGCAGACTTCGGGCTGAATGTTCAAGTCTGCTGAAACTCTTTCGTCGTATTTTATCTGGTGACGACAAAGCTTTGCATAATGTTTTATCAAGAACGAGGGGTTCGCTTTGACGATGGTGAATCCGGATATATCTGA
Source organism: Rhodospirillaceae bacterium (assembly GCA_037132135.1). Taxonomy (GTDB): domain Bacteria; phylum Pseudomonadota; class Alphaproteobacteria; order Azospirillales; family Azospirillaceae; genus BOG-933. Next base: position 33,763 of record JBAXPR010000028.1, on the reverse strand, counting down.
TCGATGTTGTCGAGCAACTCTACGTGTGAATAGTGCTGACGCAACATTTGCTCGCTTGTCCCCATCTGTTTCGCAAGGATATGCATATTGACACCGCTCTCAAGTTTCAGGGTTGCGTAAGTGTGCCTCAGGCTATATGGGGTGCGCGGCTCCCCATTTCGATCTAACAGAAGGTCATATTCCTTCAAAAAGGTCCTGAATGGAGATGTAAAGCTATATTGCTTGCGACGCTCGGAGCAGAACACGAGATCGTCATCCTCAATCCATTTACACTTACACCGCCACTCAATTAATATTCCAACTGCCTCCGGTGATCCGAACAATGATCGGTTCATTCCTTTTCCTGTCACCTCTATTTTTACGATATGGTCACTGACGGTGCCGTGGAGTTTGTTGACCTGCCCCCAATGTTCATTGGCGTGGTGAAGTTTCTGGAGGGCAGCCCACTTTAGATCATGTACGTCGTTGGTCCGCATTCCGGTGCAGCCCATCAATAAGACATAGCCTTTTAGCATCTGCCTCAAGTAAGTATGGTCACCCGTTGTGGCACGTTCGATCCAGTCATCGAGTAAATCTGGAAACTTATCCCATTCATCTCTTGTGAAAGCAGGCCTGCGGTTCTCACCATCATCGCCATCGACTTTGTCTGGTATTTCAAGTTTTGGATATTCGCCAGACGGATAATACTTTTTGTCTTGTGCAAACTGAAAAATCACCCCGAGGGTTGTCTTCTCGATATTCAGCGTTTGTTTGGCTGGCGGCTTTTTCCCTTGTTGCATTCGCCAGCGGTAGTATTTCTCCATCGCCTTCTGGTCGATTGATGCAATGGGCATATTGCCAAAAAACGGCGTGATGTATGTTTCGCACCGTCCCCGATACAGAGTTTCCATGTGGATGGTTGTGAGTTTTGTCCGTAGCCTCTCCTTTAGGTCCTTTAAGAATTCATTAATCACCGCGGACATGAGTTTGGGGCGCGAATCAAGGCCACGTTTCTTTTCCCATATCCATTCCTGATATTGATCATTGGCCTCCGTGCAGGCGCGATGGACGTCTGTTGTCTTGAGAGATTTAAATCTATAGTTTTTATCTCCAGGTATCCTGGCCCTCATTTGCCAGAATCGAGAGTTGTCTCGCTTATAGACGATCAATCGACGGTCATGAAACTCATGGACCGTGTCAGGGTCCTCTTGTATCATCTGCACCAGATGAAGTTTTGTTTTTGCCATAGCCCCATCCTCTACCCAGAGGGTGCAATTATTTGTCCCGGAGTGCCTACTTTATGTTCAAAAACTGTTCAACTCAAGCAGGAATTCGTGATGCGGCACAACCCCTGCGTGTTATGCTCAACTTTTGTTAACCAATCTAAGCCATTGATTTCAAAGGCAAAAATATCCTTTAGTTGTTAAGCCTTTGTTAAGGGGCCTGACGGCACACTCCTGCCAGGGACGGGGCCGAACCCCGACCGGCGGAGCCAGAGGCGGAGGATGGGTTCGATGAGAGCGTTGGCGGCCATGCTGTTGGGTGTCTCTTTCGCGCTGCTGACGACCGGCGCTGTCCATGCCGAAGCCGCGCGCGACGGCGGGATCGGCGTGACCAGCCTGTCGCTGCCGGTCGCCGGGACGATGTCCCTGACCGAGGCGGCCAGCGTGCTGGTGCTCCAGGAACCGGCCCGCGGCGCCGGGCGGAACGACGGCTTCATCAGCTTCGACACTGTGATCATCGGCTGCACCGCCGGCGCCGCCGCCGGCGCCCTGGCCATCGCCCTGCCGGTGTTGACGGTAGCCAGCAGCGGTATCGGCCTGCCCGCCAGCGCCTCGGCGATCATCAGCACCGCCGGCATCGGCTGTGCGGTCGGCGTGGTCAGCGGCCTTGCCGCGATCGGCACGGCCTGGGGACTCAACGTGATGAACTCCTTTGGCGACTCGGGCGGCAACTGACGGCGGCCGATCAGCAGGACCAAGGGCCGGACGCGCTGCGGGCCGGCCCTTTTGCTACCCGGGGAGCCGAGATGACCGAGCGGGTCGAATGCGTGGTGGTCGGGGCCGGGGTAGTCGGGCTGGCGGTGGCCCGGCGGCTGGCGCTGGCCGGCCGCGAGGTCGTGGTGCTCGAGGCGGCCGACGCCATCGGCACCGGCACCAGTTCCCGCAACTCCGAGGTCATCCATGGTGGCATGTATTATCCCACCGGCAGCCTGCGCGCCCGCCTCTGCCTCGCCGGCAACCGTGCGCTCTACGACTTCTGCGCCGCCCGGGGCATCCAGCACCGGCGCCTGGGCAAGCTGATCGTCGCCACCGACCCGGCCCAGTTGCCGAGGCTGGAGCAAATCCGCCGCCAGGGCGAGATCAACGGCGTGACCGATCTGCGCTGGCTCGACGCCGCCGACGCCCATGCCCTGGAACCCGAGGTCCGCTGCGAGGCCGCCCTGCTCTCGCCCTCGACCGGAATCGTCGACAGCCACGGCCTGATGCTGGCACTGCAGGGCGAGGCCGAGGATCATGGCGCCGCCTTCGCCTTCAACAGTCCGGCGCTCGGCGGCCGGATCACCGCCACCGGGTTCGAGATCGCGGTTGGCGGCACCGAGCCGATGCGTCTTGCCTGCCGGCAGCTGGTCAATTGCGCCGGGCTGGGGGCGCAGACCCTGGGCCGGGCGCTCGAAGGCCTGCCGCCGGCCAGCGTGCCCCGGCAGGTGCTGGCCAAGGGTAATTATTTTGCCTTCAGCGGCCGGCATCCCTTCCGCCGCCTCGTCTATCCCATCCCGCCCGAGGCCAGCCTCGGCGTTCATGTCGTGCTGGATCTGGCCGGACAGGCCCGCTTCGGTCCCGACGTCGAGTGGATCGACGCCATCGACTACCGGGTCGATCCCGGCCGGGCCGCCAACTTTTATGCCACCATCCGCCAATACTGGCCGGGCCTGCCCGAGGGCTCGCTGGCCCCGGCCTTCTCGGGGATCCGGCCCAAACTGACCGGTCCGGGCGAGGCCGCCGCCGACTTCCTGATCCAGGACCCGGGCGACCATGGCATTCCCGGGCTGGTCGCTCTTTATGGCATCGAGTCGCCGGGCCTGACCTCGTGCCTCGCCATCGCAGACGAGGTGGCGGCCCGGCTCAGCTGAGCGCCGGGCCGTCCTCGCCCCGCGCCGGAAGCTCGGCCGCGAGCGTGACCAGGGTCAGCAGCAGGCCGAAGCAGAGATACTTGAAACTGGTATGAACCAGCAGGCCGCCGGCCAGCGGCGGCAGCGCCGCGAAGGCCAGCGGCGGGTCGCGCCGCGCCAGCCGCAGCGCCGCCGGAGCCAGGGTCGCAAGCCAGCACACCATCAGCAGCAGGCCAAGCAGACCGGTCTTCAGCAGCAGGTAGCTGGGAAAACTGTGGGTATAGGAGACCCGCCAGCCGCCAACCGCCGGATTGGCCATCAACGTGCCCCAGCCGTCGCCGATCAGCAGCGAGGTCCAGGAGCGCCCGGTCTGGTCGAGCACCGCCGCCACCTCGTTGGCGCGCTCGTTGACCCCGACCTGCTGGCTCTTGATCACAAGCATGCCGAGGGCGCCCGGGAGCGGCGCGCCGGGCAGCAGGGTCAGCAGCGCCGCCAGCCCGAGCAGCACCACCAGCAACGGCCAGACCGTGCGCCGGGCGCACCAGACGAGATAGCCCAGCCCCGAGGCCGCGATCATCAGCAGGGCCATCCGGTGCACGGTGCCGGCCAGCGCCGCGCCGATCAGCAGGGCGGCGACGATCAGCGGCAGCGGCAGCGCCAAGCGCAGCCAGAGCCGCCCCGGCCGGGGCTCGGCATCCACCGCCGGCCACAGCAGCCGGATCGCGCTGAAGGGCAGCCAGAGAGCGGCAAACTGCACCGCCGGGCTGTTGAGCAGATAGCCCGGCCCCTCGCCCATCGCCCGGTGGCCGATGGCACCGAAGGCCCAGCCGGCGTCGGTCCACCAGCGCAGCGCAAAGGCCAGCCCGGCCAGGGTCAGGCCGGTGACCAGCAGCCCGACCGCCCGCGCCCCGGCAACGCGCAGCGGCGCCACCAGCAGCACCGGCAGGAACAGGTAGAGCAGCGGGACAAGGTCGCGCAGAATATCCCGGCCGCTCCAGTCGAGCGCGGCGCCGCGCAGCAGCGGCACCCAGAGCAGACCGACAAAGACCACCGCACCGACGGTTTCGAAGCGCCGCGCCTCCGGATGAAGCAGCAACCGGCCCGACGCCATCGCCGCCGGCCGCTCAAGGCCGGTGGCGGCGATCAGCAGCAGGGCGATCGCGATCTCGGCCGCGCCGGCCTCGGGCGGGGCCGGGGCGCTGGCGAGGCCATAAACCGTGAGCGCCGCCGCCGCCATGGTGGCACGCCAGACTCCCGTCAGGGGCATGGCGGTATTGCGAGGCAGGCATTGCAATCCGGCCCCGGCGTCGCAATCTCCCTAGGAGAAGTGATCGTCAAGCCATCGCACGATCGCCCGGAGACGGTTTCCCCTGCCGGCTGCCGGGTTCCCGACGGAGCTTCCGACGCCCGGTCTCCCCCCAGACCGGGCGTCATCATTTCAGGGGATACTCGACGTGGCCCGGCACGAGAGTGCCGTTTTCGATCTGGGCCGGAATGTAGACGCCGTTGATGGCGTCGCCGCTGCGCATCACGATCACCGAGAGCACGAGCGCGGCCAGCAGCACCCCGGCGCCGGCCAGCGCCAGCCAGGGCGTCTCGGCCCACCAGGGCAGGGGCGAGCCCTCGCCGGCCGCGGCGGCGCGGCGGCGCTCGACCCGGAGCCAGCCCAGATAGACCAGCACCGGGATCAGGGCCGGCAGCACCAGTTCCAGGAGCAGTCTCACGGTTTCCCCTCCAGCGCCTGGCGCAGATTGACCAGCATGCCGGCGGTGGCGCCCCAGATGCTGTGACCCTGCCAGGGGAAAACATAAAAGAAGCGCGCGACTCCAAAAAGCTCGCGGCTTTCCCGCCGGGGCTGATCGGGGGCGAGGATCAGCGACAGCGGCGCCTCGAAGACCTCGTCGACCTCGCGGGCGTCGGGGGTGAGCGCGAAGGGCGGCCGCACCAGCGCCACCACCGGCGTCACCCGGAAGCCGGTGCGGGTGATGTAGGTGTCGAGTCGGCCCAGCGGCTCGATATGGCGGCGGTCGAGGCCGATCTCCTCCTCGGTTTCGCGCAGCGCCGCGGCCTCGGGGCTCTCGTCGCCGTCCTCGGTGTGGCCGCCGGGAAAGCTGATCTGGCCGGCGTGCGCGGCGAGATGGGCGGTGCGGCGGGTAAAGATCACGGTCAGCCCGCCCGGCCGGTCAACCAGCGCCACCAGCACCGCGGCCTCGCGCAGCCGCTCGGGCGGCGCCATGCCGGGATTGAGATCGTGATCGCCGCGCACCCCCCGGCCGGCGGTCGCCGCCAGCGCCTCCAGCCCCCGAAAGCGCCGGCGCACCTCGGCGGCCGACGGACTGACGGCAACGGCGGCGGGGGTGATGGCGACGAGTCCGGCCTGATCCATGGAGCAACACCTTTTTTCCACCGGGCAGTATGCGCGCTCGCAGCGGCGCCGTCATCCTTGTTCCGTCCTTGCCAGCGCCCGGGGAGTCCCGTATCTCCTGAAGGCCGCAGCCAGGGAGACCGCGTGACGTGACCATCGCCGACCAATCCCGTCAGTTCGCCGCCGAAATCGAGGCGCTGGGCCGGAGTCTGGACACCGTGCGCACTGAGATCAGTCAGGTCATCTTCGGTCAGCGGACGGTGATCGACCTGACCCTGATCACGCTGCTGGCCGGTGGCCATGTCTTGCTGATCGGCGTGCCCGGTCTGGCCAAGACCCTGCTGGTCGAGACCCTCGGCACCGTGCTCGGGCTCGACGACAAGCGCATCCAGTGCACCCCGGACCTGATGCCCGGCGATATTCTCGGCTCCGAGGTGCTGGAGGAAAGCGAGAGCGGCCGGCGTTCGTTCCGCTTCATTCCCGGCCCGGTGTTCTGCCAGCTGCTGATGGCCGACGAGATCAACCGCGCCAGTCCGCGCACCCAGTCGGCCCTCTTGCAGGCGATGCAGGAACGCCATGTCTCGATCGCCGGCCACGATCACCCGCTGCCGGCGCCGTTCCACGTCCTGGCCACACAGAATCCGCTGGAGCAGGAGGGCACCTATCCGCTGCCCGAAGCCCAGCTCGACCGCTTCCTGATGCAGATCGACGTGCCCTATCCCGATCTGGCGGCCGAACGACGGATGATGATCGCCACCACCGGCGTCGCCGGCCGGACGGTGCCGGCGGTGCTGGATGCCGCCGGGCTGCTGGCGGCCCAGCAGCTGGTGCGCCGGGTGCCAGTGGGCGAGGCGGTGGTTGAGGCGATTCTCGCCCTCGTCCGCCAGGGCCGGCCCGAAACCAGCACGCTGGCCGAAATCCGCGACCGTGTCGCCTGGGGGCCCGGACCGCGCGCCAGCCAGGCCCTGATGCTGGCCGCCCGCGCCCGCGCCGTGCTCGACGGCCGCCTCTCGCCGTCGGTCGACGATGTGCTGGCGCTGGCGAAACCGGTGCTGCGCCACCGCATGGCGCTCAATTTCGCCGCCCGGGCCGATGGCGTCACCCTCGACGCCATCATCGACACCCTCAGCGCACCGCTGGCCTGACCGGCGCCGTTACCGGTTCGGCGCGGGCTGCCGCCGGTCGCCGCTGGCCGAAGAATTGGCCTTGCGGTTGGCTTCCAGCTGGCTCCCGGTCAGCTGGAAGCCGACCAGCACCTGATAGTTGCGGGCATCCATGGCTTTGGGCAGCGGAATATGGGGCTGAAGGTCCTCGCGGGAGCCGGCGCGCGGCACGTTGCCGGTGAAATCGACGGTGGTATCGAACTGCTGGCGGGTCACGGGGGTGCCGGCGGGATCGATGACGGCGGCGAAATAGCTCAGCGGCACCGAAGCGCCGACCAGCGCCGGGCCGCGCTCGGCGACCAGGATCAGGCTGACATCAACCGTGACCCCGGTTTCGTCATAGGTGCAGTTGCCGGCATAATCGACGATCTGGGCCCGGGCCTGGACATCGGCGGCGGCGCTGCCGCCCGGGCGATACAGCGTCACCTGATTGGCGTCGCGCAGAATCCCGACCTTGGGGCAGGCCAGATCGAGCCCGGCGCCGCTGAGCTTCTTGCCGAACAGCGAATCGCAACCACCGAGCAACGGTCCTGCGGCCAGCAGCACCAGGGCGAGACCGGCCGCGCGCGCGCGAAAGCCGGAGGCGGGGGGCGTGAGGGTGGTCATATGGGCGCCATGGGTCAGGTTGCGGGAGTGGCACCGACTTTAAAGAAGCCGCCGCTGCGACACAAGGCCGAGTCTCCCCCTTGCAATCGGTCGCGCGCCGGACGATTCTGAGGCCATGACGCCGGTCGTCCGCACCCCGCCCGGAGCTGCGTCGGTCATTGCGGCACGCGTGGTCGCGGTGCTGGGGCCGACCAACACCGGCAAGACCTATCTCGCCATCGAGCGCATGCTCGGGCATAGCTCGGGCATGATCGGTTTCCCCCTGCGCCTGCTGGCGCGCGAGAACTACGACCGCATCGTCGCGCTCAAGGGGCCGAAGGCGGTGGCGCTGATCACCGGCGAAGAGATGATCATCCCGGCCCATCCGCGCTATTTCGTCTGCACCGTCGAGGCAATGCCGGTGGACCGGCCGGTGGCGTTCCTGGCCGTCGATGAAATCCAGCTCTGTGCCGACCCCGAGCGCGGCCATGTCTTCACCGACCGCCTGCTACACGCCCGCGGCCTCGAAGAGACCATGGTGCTGGGCGCCGAGACCATCGCCCCGCTGATCCGCCGCCTTGTCCCGCGCGCCGAGTTCATCAGCCGGCCGCGCTTCTCGCAGCTGACCTATGCCGGCGCGCGCAAACTGGTGCGGCTGCCGCCCCGCTCGGCGGTGGTGGCGTTCTCGGTCGCCGAAGTTTATGCCATGGCCGAACTGATCCGGCGCCAGCGCGGCGGCACCGCGGTGGTGCTGGGCGCGCTCAGCCCGCGCACCCGCAACGCCCAGGTCGCGCTCTACCAGTCGGGCGAGGTCGATTATCTGGTGGCCACCGACGCCGTCGGCATGGGGCTGAACCTCGATGTCGACCATGTCGCCTTCGCCGGTCTCGCCAAATTCGACGGCCGGGTGCCGCGCCGCCTTGAAGCCCACGAGATCGCCCAGATCGCCGGCCGGGCTGGCCGCCACCGCAGCGACGGCACCTTTGGCACCACGGGAGAGCTAGCTGGTTTCGATCCCGAACAGATCGAGGCGATCGAAAACCACGTCTTTCCGCCGCTCAAGGCGCTACGCTGGCGCAATGCCGAGCTGCGCTTCGACAGCCCCGAGGTCCTGCTGCGCGGCCTCGATCAGCGACCACCCCGGCCCGAACTGGTGCGGGCGCGCGAGGGTGACGATCATCAGGCGCTGGCGGCGCTGGCCCGCGACCCCGAGGTTGCGGCCCTGGCCCGGGGCCGGGCAGCGGTGGAGCAGCTATGGGAGGTGTGCCGGATTCCCGATTTCCGCAAGGTGCTGTCCGATGCCCACACCCGCCTGCTCGGCCAGATCTACCGTTACCTCCGGACCGGCTCCGAGCGGCTGCCCGAGGATTGGGTGGCCGGGCACGTCGACCGGCTCGATCGTTTCGATGGCGATATCGATGCGTTGGTCTCTCGCATCGCCCACACCCGGACCTGGACCTACATCTCGAACCGGCCGCGCTGGCTGCCCGACCCCGGGCACTGGCAGGAGCGCACCCGCGCCATCGAGGACCGGCTCTCCGACGCCCTCCACCAGCGCCTGACCCAACGCTTCGTCGACCGCCGCTCGGCGCTGCTGTCGCGCAGCCTCAAGGGCGGCGGCGCCCTGCTGGCCGCAGTCAGCCGCGACGGCGGGGTGATCGTCGAGGGCCACGGCGTCGGCGACCTCCGGGGATTTCGTTTTGTTCCCGATACGACCGCTTGCGGCGAAGACGGGCGCGCCCTGATGAGCGCGGCCCGCCGGGCGCTGACCGCCGAGATCGCCGAGCGGGTGCGCCAACTGGACAGCGACCCCGGCTCGGCCTTTTCCCTCGGGACCGACGGCATCATCCGCTGGCACGGCGCCGACCTCGCGCGCCTGGGCCCGGGGCCGGAGCCGCTCAGTCCGGCGGTGCTGACCCTCCACGACGAGTTGCTGGACCCGGCCCAGCGCGAGCGGATTGCCGCGCGGCTCGGAGACTGGCTCGGCACGGCGATCGCGGGACCGCTGGCGCCTCTGCGCGCCCTGGCGGCAGCCGAGCTGGCCGGACCGGCGCGCGGGCTGGCCTTTCAGCTGGTCGAGGCGCTGGGCGATCTGCCGCGGCCGGCGGTGGCCGGGCTGGTCGCCGGGCTGCAGCGCGAGGACCGGCGGGCGCTGGCCGCGCTCGGGGTTCGAGTCGGGCTCGGCCGCCTCTTTCTGCCCGCCCTGGTCAAGCCGGCGGCGGTGGCGATGCGGGCCTTGCTCTACGCGGTCAGCGCCGGCCTGCCGCTGCCGACGCCGGTGCCGCCGCCCGGCCGGGTCTCGGTCGCCGCCCTGGCCGGGCTGCCCGCCGCCTATTACGCCGCGATCGGCTATCCCGTGGCCGGCGCCTGGGCTATCCGCTCTGATATTCTCGATCGTTTCGAAAACGCACTTGTTTCGGGACCGCCATCGGCCCGGCTGATCGGAGTCGCCGAGACCGAGCTGCCGGCGATTCTGACGGCGCTGGGGTATCGCTGGACCACCGGCGCCGATGGCGGTGAACGCTGGCAGGCCCAGCCGGCCGCCCGACCCCGCCGGCCCCGGCGCGGGTGCGGCCCCGCGGCCGACAGCCTCCACCCCTTTGCCAAGCTGCGGGAGCTGGCACGATGACCGGCGGCCGCTTGCGCGTCGACAAGTGGCTGTGGTACGCCCGGTTCTGCAAGAGCCGCAGCCTCGGCACCGACCTCGCGGCGAGCGGCCGGCTTCGCTGCAACGGAGTCATCGTGACCAAGGCTCATTTCGAACTGGCACCGGATGACGTGCTGACCTTTCCGCTTGGCCGGCACATCCGGGTGATCCGGGTCGCCGCACTCGGCAGCCGCCGCGGCCCGGCGGCCGAGGCGCGCGGACTTTATCAGGATCTGGCACCGCCGGCCGCCGAGACCGCACTGCCACCGGAAACCAGGGGAGGCGTTTGATGAGGCTGTCGACGGCATTGCGGGCGCTGACTCTGCTGCTGGCCGCCCTGATGATGGCGCCGGCCCGCTCCGACGCCCGCGCCATCGCCCCCGACGCCTGGTTCCAGCGCGATTTCGACACCAATTTCAAGCAATGCGCGGTGCGCTCCAACCGGCCGCTCTGGTGCGTTGGCTGGATCGATGCCGTCGAGGCCGTCCGGCCAAAAACCGATGACCTTTCGTTACCGGAATGGTTGCGGGTACCCTTTGGCGATTACATTCCGGTCTGCTCGACCCTGCTGCCGCCGACCTGGTGTCCGGAGTGGTATGAGGCATTCAAGATGTACACCACCCTGCCCGAGTACACTGAACCGGCGGGGGTGCTGACCGCCCAGCGGATCAAGGAGGAGGATGCGCGGGCCGCGGCGGCCCAGGCCTGGAAAGATACTCTGTCGCGGGTCGCGCTCAACAAGATCAAGCCCGACGACATCGAATTGATCAAACAGCACGCCAAGGCCGGCGAGGTGCCGGCCCTGGAACTGATGGGCTGGATCTATTACGAAGGCCGGGGCGTGCTCAAGGATTATGGCCTCGCCTATGAGAATTATGGCCGCGCTGTCCTGGCCGGGCGCGAGGATCTGCGCCCGACTCTCGACAAAGTCTGGAAACTGCTCAACGAAACCCAGAAACTGGAAATCAACCAGATGTTCAAATAGCCGCGCCGCCGGTCGGATCAGGGGGCGGCCCGGCCCTCGGCGATCGCGGCCCGGGCCAGGGCATCGGCGCGCTCGTTCTCGGGATGGCCGGAATGGCCGCGCACCCAGCGGAACTCGATGTCATGGCGCTGCCGGGCCTGATCGAGCCGTTGCCACAAATCCTGGTTCTTGACCGGCTTCTTGTCCGCGGTCTGCCAGCCCCGGGCCTTCCAGCCGAAAATCCACTTGGTGATGCCGTCGCGCAGATATTGGCTGTCGGTGTGCAGATGCACGGTCAACGGCCGCTTAAGGGTTTCGAGCGCTACGATCGCCGCCATCAACTCCATGCGGTTGTTTGTCGTTGCGGCCTCGTAACCATTCAGCTCCTTCTCGACGCCGCGATAGCGCAGGATCGCGCCCCAGCCTCCCGGCCCGGGATTGCCGCTGCAGGCGCCATCGGTGAAGATGTCGCAGACCTCGCCCGCGGCCTCGCTCATTCCGGACTATCCAGACAATAGCTGCCCAGCCCGCGCGCGCTTTGATGGAAGCGCAGCTTGCGCAGATATTCGATCGGGTTTTTCGGTGTCACCAGCGCCCCTTCGGGCCGGTTCAGCCAGTCGTGCAACCGGGTCAGCAGGAAGCGCATCGCGGCGCCCCGCGCCAGCACCGGCAGCGCCGCCAGTTCCGCCGCCGCCAGCGGCCGCCGCCGCTGATAGCCGGCAAAGAGCGCCCGCGCCTTGGTGGCGTTGAAGTCGCCCGCCGCCTCGAAGCACCAGGCATTGAGGCAGATCGCGAGGTCGTAGGCGAGGAAATCGGTGCAGGCGAAATAGAAATCGATCAGCCCCGACAGGGCCTCGCCACGGAAAAAGACGTTGTCGGGAAAAAGGTCGCCATGGATGACCCCCACCGGCAGGCCGGTCGGCCAGGTTTTCTCCAGCGACCCGAGTTCGTCCTCGATCAGCGCCGTCAGCCCCGGATAAACCTCGTCGGCACCGGCGCGGCAGCGCTCGAACAGGCGGCGGCTCCAGTCGTGCCAGCCCGCAACCGAGAGGGTGTTGGCGCGAGTCAGGCCGAAGTCGGCGCCGGCAAGATGAAGCGTGGCCAGCGCCTCGCCCAGCGGCGCGCAGTGGCGCGACAGCACCCGGCGCGGCCACATGCCCTCAAGAAAGGTGAAGATCGCCGCCGGCCGGTCGCAAAGCTGGCGCAGCGCCTTGCCGTCGCGGCCGTGAACCGGCAGCGGGCAGGCCAGCCCCTTAGCCGCCAGATGCTCCATCAGAGCGAGAAAAAACGGCAGATCCTCGGGACGCACCCGCTTTTCGTAGAGGGTGAGGATGTAGGGGCCGCTCTCGGTCACGAGCAGAAAGTTGGAATTCTCGACCCCTTCGGCGATACCCTTGCACGAGACGGCACCGCCCAGAGAATACTGGGCGAGGAAGGCTTCCAGCTCTTCGTCGGAAACTTCGGTGTATACGGCCATGGCTCTGCGGACTAAAGCAAACCGCGTCCGCGGTCAATACGGCAGCGCGCGCCACATCGGCCATGGACCGGCGGCAGCAGGCGCGCTATTCCTCAGCCGGGACGGATGAGCGCAGGGGGAGAGATCATGGTTCGGTCATTCTGTTGGGCAGGCCGGCAGACCGGCAGGCGCGGTGTGGTGGCGGCGATGGTGGTCGCGGCCGGGCTGGGGACGGGACTGGGGCTGGACTGCGGTCGCGCGCGGGCTCAGCCGGCGGCGGTCAGCTCCGAAGCCGCGAGCCGTCTCACCGACACGCTCGACATCGCCCTTCGCCAGCACCTGCCCTCCCAGGGCGCCAAGGGCGGCTGGCACTGGAGCGGCCGGCCGCTGGTGGTGCCGGCGGGCGACCATTTCGAGGTCGACCTGCCCGCGCTCGCCCTCGGCGACGACGACGGCAGCGCGATCCAGGTCGGTGTGATCAAGCTGACGCTGGCCCCCGAGCCGGCCGGCTCCTGGCAGGTCGGCCTCACCCTGCCCGGCCAGATTCTGATGATGGCGGCCGACGGCCGGCCCGATGGCGAGATCACCATCGCCTCCCAGCGCCTGACCGGCCGCTGGCTGCCCGCCCTCATGACCTTCATCACCCTCGATGCCAGCCTGGGCGGGCTGCGCGCCGCCTCGAAGAAGGACAAGACCCGCCTTGAGGTCGCGACCCTGGCCCTGCGCACCGATCTGGCCGAACTGCCGCCGGGCCGCTGGTCCGGTCCGGGCTCGCTCGCGGTCAGCGGCCTGACCATGGTCGACGAGCACGGCGTCGAGGTCGCACGCGTCGGCAGCGCCGGCATCGACTCCGCGGTCACCGGGCTGGATCTGGCCCGGCTGGTCAAGATCGGCGGCACCGACGCCGTCGGCCATCACCCCGAACTCTGGCGCAGCCTGCTCTCAGGCGTGACGGCCAGACTGACCGCCCTCGACACCACCATGACCGCCGGCAACGACGGCAGTTCCTTCACGGTCAAGGAGGTCTCCGCCCATGGCGGCGTCGAGGGCCTGGATGGCGAGCACTCCTCGATCACCCTCGGCTATCGCCATGGCGGCCTCAGCCTGACCCCCAGCCCCGGCCCGCGCGAGTTCACGCCCGAGAAGGCCGAACTCGATCTTGCGGTCTTCTCCCTGCCCAACACCGGCCTGTGGTCGGCGGTCGAGGCGGTGCTGAAGCCCGCTCCCGGGCTGACCGAGGACCAGATTGGCACCCAGTTTTCGCAGGCGGTGATGACCGCCTTCACCCAGGCCGGCAGCCGGCTGGTGGTCAAGGCGCTCAGTCTCGACACCCCGGCCGCGGCGGCCCGGATCAAGGGCGACGCCACCTTTGACGGCAAGGCCGCCTTCGGGCTGGTCGCCGGCATCGACATGGTGCTGCGCGGCCTCGACACCACGGTGAAGGAGATGCAGCCGGCCCCCGGCGCCAAACCCGACGAGGAGGCCCAAAAGACTTTGGCCACCCTCGCGCTGGTCCAGGCCATGGGCGCCGCCGGCAAGGACGAGGCCGGGCGCGACGTCCGCAGCTACAAGTTCGACCTCGGTCCCGATGGCCGCATCCTGCTCAACGGCGCCGACATGTCGGTGCTGCTCCAGGCGGTTCAGGGGCAGGGCGCCAAGCCCTGACCGGTCCCGTCGATCCCATGACGGGATCAGAGGCCGGGAGGGTTGCAAGCCCGCCCGGCCTTCCTCATATACGGCGTCGGATCGCGTCCTCCAGCGAATAACGGATTTCAGGAAGGGTACTCACGGATGACCGAAGAACGTCTCAGCTTCCAGGCCGAAGTCAGCCGGCTGCTCGATATCGTCGCGCACTCGCTCTACAGCGAGAAGGAAGTCTTTCTTCGCGAATTGATTTCCAACGCCTCCGACGCCTGTGACCGGCTGCGCTACGCCGCGCTGACCGAGCCCGAACTCTCGGCCGACGACCCGGTGCTCGGAATCGCGCTCAGCGTCGACACGGCGGCCCGCACCCTCACCGTCACCGACAACGGCATCGGCATGAACCGCGCCGATCTGGTGGCCAACCTCGGCACCATCGCGCGCTCCGGCACCGGCGAGTTCATGAGCAAGCTGACCGGCGACGCCAAGAAGGATGTCGGCCTGATCGGCCAGTTCGGCGTCGGCTTCTATTCGGCCTTCATGGTCGCCGACACGGTCGAGGTCTTCACCCGCCGGGCCGGCGACGCCCACTCCTGGCACTGGAAGTCCGATGGCCGCGGTGAGTTCACGGTCGGCGAGGCCGAGTCGGAGGCCCGGCGCGGCACCCGCGTCGTGCTGCATCTCCGCGAGGGCGACGACGAGTATCTCGAGGAGCACCGGCTCGGCGCGATCGTGCGCAAATACTCCGACCACATCGCGCTGCCGATCCGCTTCGAGAGCACAAAAGAGGGCGAGGATGCCAAGACGCTCAACCGGGCCTCGGCACTCTGGACCCGCTCCAAGTCCGAGGTTACTGAGGAGCAGTACAAGGAATTCTACCATCATGTCGGCCACAGCTTCGATGACCCCTGGCTGACCCTCCATTGGCGCGCCGAAGGCAAGATCGAATACACCAGCCTGCTCTTCGTGCCCTCGGTCAAACCGTTCGATCTCTTCGATGCCAAGCGCGGCCACCGGGTCCGGCTTTATGTCCGCCGGGTCTTCATCACCGAGGGCGTCGAGGGGCTGCTGCCGGCCTATCTGCGCTTCCTGCGCGGCATCGTCGACAGCGAGGATCTGCCGCTCAACATCAGCCGCGAAATGCTGCAAAACAACCCGATGGTTGCCAAGATCAAATCCGGTCTGGTCCGACGGGTTCTGGGAGACCTTGCCAAAAAATCCGAGGAGGATGCCGCTAGGTACACCGGATTCTGGGAAAACTACGGCGCGGTGATCAAGGAAGGGCTCTACGAGGATTTTGAGCATCGTGACAGCCTCTTTAAGCTGTTGCGCTTTTATTCGACCGCAAGCGAGGCTCTCGTCTCGCTCGACGAGTATCTCGGCCGCATGAAGGAGGGCCAGGACGACATCTTCGTCATTCAGGGCGACGATCGCGAGTCGCTGCTCCGGTCGCCCCAGATCGAGGGCTTCAAGGCCCGCGGCGTCGAGGTGCTGCTGCTGACCGACCCGGTCGACGAGTTCTGGGTCGGTGCGGTCGGGTCCTACAAGGACAAGAAATTCAAATCGGTGACCCGGGGCGGCATTGATCTCGGCAAGATCAAGCCCGCCGGCGACGCCAAGGAGCCCGAGACGGCCAAGGCCGATGAGGGCGAGCTTTCGACCCTGATCGCCCTCTTCAAGACCACCCTCGGCGAGGCGGTCAAGGACGTCCGCGGCTCCGAGCGCCTGACCGACAGCCCGGTCTGCCTGATCGCCGACGAAAACGACATGGACATGCACCTGGAGCGCATGCTGCGACAGCACAAGCAACTCAGCGTCAGTCACAGCCGCATCCTGGAACTCAACCCCCGCCACGGCCTGATCCGCCGGCTTGCCGCCCGGGCCGGCGAACCCGGGGCCTCCGGCAACCTCGCCGACGTCGCCTGGCTGCTGCTCGATCAGGCCCGCATCGTCGAGGGCGAGCACGTCTCGGATCCGGTCGCCTTCGCCCGGCGCTTCGCCGCGCTGATGGAGAAGGGCTTCGGGTGAACGGGGAGGCCCTCGAGACACCGGGGGCGCCGCCCCCGGCCCCCGGCCCGGGGGCATGCCCCTGGAGCTTCGACTGGTTCCGGGCGCCGGGGGAACGGCGCTTGCGCTATGGCCGCGTCACCGTTGCCGCGCCCCGGGGCACCGTGGTGCTCTTTCCGGGACGGTGCGAGTACCTCCGGAAATACGATGAGCTGGCCTCCGAGTGGCGAGACCGCGGCTTTCAGGTCTTCGCCCTCGAGTGGTACGGCCAGGGCCTCTCGGACCGGCCGCTCCACAACCGGCACAAGTGCCATGTCAGCGACTTCACCGGTCACGACCAGGATTTCCGCGCCTGGGATCAGGCGGTGGTTCAACCGCTGGCGGTCGGACCGGCCGTGCTGTTCGGTCACTCGATGGGCGGGCTGATCGGCCTCGGCGTGCTCGCGACGACGCCGGCACGCTTCGCCGCCGCGGTGCTGACGGCGCCAATGGTCGAAATCGCCACCCGGCCCTGGCCATTGCCGCTGGCGCGCTGGCTGGCCCGGGCGGCCACGGCCCTTGGTTATGGCGAGGCCTATGCCTTCGGACAGGGCGATTATGATGCCGCGGTCGACGCCGTCTTTGCCGGCAACCCGGTGACCGGCGATGCCGAGCGCTTCCGGCGCATCCATGACGGCTACCGGATCAACCCGCGGCTGTGCGTTGGCGGCGTCACCTTCGGCTGGCTCGCGGCCTCGTTCCGGGCCCAGGCGGCGGTGGCCCGGCCCGAAAGACTCCGCGCCATCGCAACGCCGGTGCTGCTGCTGATCGCCGGTCAGGACCGCCTGACCCCGCCCGCGGCCCAGCGCCGGCTCGGCCGCCGGCTGCCCGCCGCCGTGATCCGGGAAGACGCCGCGGCGCGGCACGACCTGATGGCGGAAGAAGACCCGGTCCGCCGGCGGGTCTGGCTGGAGATTGACCGCTTTCTTTCCGAAATAATCCGCACACACTGAAAATAATTCAGGGCATCCGACCAGAAACGGCCATTTCAGGCTAAAGGTGACGCCGGACCCGGAATTTATTTCTACGCGGCAACCGCTCTTGACCAACCATCGCAACCTAATGGTATCATGCGAAAGTATGCGCGGCGCGCCTCGCCCGCGTGCGGTTGTTTGACAGACGAATGTTTGCTGCTGCGTGCAGGATTCTCGCCCGGCTGGTGCCGGCGGCGATGCTTGGTCTTTGGGCGGTCGCGGGATCGGCCGCCGAACCGGGACCGGGCGAGGCCGCGACCGCTGAACGGCTGACCCCGACCCGGCTGGAGGCCGCCTACTCCAACCGCGCCGGCCTGCCCTTGCGCCAGTTCGGCTATGAGCTGTTCAGCCACGGCACCGGTACCGCCGCCGGCTCCGCCACCGGGATGGCGCCGGTGGGCGGGGTCCAGGGTGGCTACGTCCTCGGCGTCGGCGACGAGGTGCAGGTGGTCCTCCGGGCCAGTCAGAAGGCGGGAACCCGGCGCTATACCGTCGACAGCCAGGGCCTCCTCGTGGTCGACGAGTTCGCGCCGGTGGTGGCCGCCGGCCGCAGTCTGGCCGAGGTCCGCGAGGAGCTGCGCACGGTGGCCCGGGCTGCGGTGCCCGATGCCGATCTGTTCCTCTCGCTGGTCGAACTCCGGCGGATTCATATCCTGGTCGTCGGCGAGGTCGCGCGGCCGGGGCGCTACGCCGTGACCAGCCTCGGCACCGTGCTCGACGCCCTGTTCGCCGCCGGTGGCGTCACACCGGCCGGCAGTCTGCGCCGGATCCTGCTTACCAGAGCCGGGCCGGCGCGCAGCACGACGGTTGATCTCTATGATCTGCTTCAGGCCAGCGGGCCGCAGGGCGATCTTTCGCTGGTTGATGGCGACCGGCTGGTGGTGCCGCCGCTGGGGCCGACGCTGGCGGTGGCCGGAGCGGTCCGACGGCCGGCGATCTATGAGCTGGCGCCCGACCGACCGGCGCTGTCGGTGGCCGAACTGGTGCGGCTGGCCGGCGGCCCGTTGCGCCCGGGCGCCTTGCGCACCCTGCGCCTGCTGGTCGGCCCCGACGGCACCGAGCGGCCGGTCGAGGTCGGCGAGAGTGACCAGGACCGGCCCCTGCTCCGCAACGGCGATCTCGTGCTGATCTCACCCCGCCACGAGAGCCGGGTCGGCGAGGTCCGCCTCGACGGCCATGTCCGCCGCCCCGGGCCGCGCGGGCTGGCCGAGCAGCCGAGCATCGGCGCCCTGGTCACCCCCGAGGATGTGCTGCCCGCGCCCTATCTCCATTTTGCCGCCCTCGAAACCGCGGCCCCGGGCGGGCGGGCGCGCACTCTCGTTCCGGTCGACCTCGAAGCGGTGTTTGCGCTTCGCGCCGACCGCGCGCTGCATGATGGCGATACCCTGATCGTGCTCGGCGGCCGCGACGTCGAGTTCCTGACCTCGCGGGCGGTGCTGGACCTGCTGCGTGGCCAGCCGCTGCCGGAGTGGGCCGAGTGCGCGGGGCTGAGCG
Source organism: Rhodospirillaceae bacterium (assembly GCA_037132135.1). Classification (GTDB taxonomy): domain Bacteria; phylum Pseudomonadota; class Alphaproteobacteria; order Azospirillales; family Azospirillaceae; genus BOG-933. The sequence goes on along the minus strand of JBAXPR010000028.1, from coordinate 15,337 downwards.
TGCTCGCCCGCGCCCTCTCGGCCGATCCCGAGGGGCCGCTGGCCAAAGGACCGCTCGCCCGCGCCGCCGCCCGGCTGACCCCGGCCGAGGGCGGCTGCCCGCCGGTGTTCGACCGCCATCCCGACCTTTTGCTGTTCGCGCTCGGCCATGCCGCGCTGCTGACTCAGGGGGTGCCGCGCCCCGGCTTTTATCCCGCCGCGGCGCCGGTGGCGGTGCGCGACCTCTCGCGGGCCGCCGGCGGGGCCTTCGGGCCGGCGGGCCAGGGCCGGGCGGGCGGCGGCGACATCGTCGAGCAGATCGAACCCTGGGTCGAGCTGGCCGGGCCGTTCCGCCATCCCGGGGTCCGGCCGCTCCAGCGCACCCGGACGCTGCGGGCGGCGCTCGGCTCGGGCAAGGCGCTGGCCCCCGGGGTCTATCCCCTTTTCGCGGTGATCGACCGCTTCGACCGGGTCGGGCTGGTGCGCAAACTGATCCCGTTCTCGCCGCGCGACGTCGTGGCCGGCACCGCCGAGCGCACCCTGGCCGACCGTGACCGCGTCGTGCTGTTCCTGGACGAGGATCTGCGCGGGCTGCTGCTGGCGGCCGACGCCGCGGCTGCCCGCGCCGGCGGTCCCGGCGCGGCCACGGCAGCGCCCGCCCGGAGCCGGGGCCGGACCGCAGTCGGAACCGTCGCCGAGGACCCGGCTGCCCCCGCCGCGATCGACGATGTCGACGCGCCGCCGCCGCCCCGGCCGCTGCCGGCCGGCGCCCCGGAGCCGCCGGCCGAGCGCGACCCGGCGCTGGCGGCGCTGGACCGCGACGGGGCGCTGATCACGCTGATCCGCGACCACGCGGTAACGGTGCGGGGCGCGGTGCGCCGGCCGGGCGGCTACCCCCTCGCGGCACCCGGGCCGCTGCTGGCCGTGATCGAGGCCGCGGGCGGGCTGACCGCCGGCGCCGACGCCGCCAGCATCGAACTGACCACCGACACCCCGCACGGGCCGGGCCGGACCCTGGTCGACCTCAACGGCCTCAGCGGTGCCCGCGCCCTGGTCGGCCCCGGCGACGCCGTGCGGGTCAATGGCCGCTTCCTGGCCCTGGAGGTCCGGGGCGTGACCATCGAGGGCGAGGTGATGCGCCCCGGCAGCTATGACGTGCTGCGCGGCGAAACCCTCTCCTCGCTCTTGGCCCGGGCCGGCGGCCTGACCCGCGACGCCTATCCGGCCGGAGCGGTGTTCACCCGCGAATCGGCGCGCCGGCGCGAGGCCGAGCAGTTCCAGCGTCAGGCCCAGGACATCCAGCGGGCGCTGACCACCGAGCTGTTCCGGCCCAACAACACCACCCGGCCCGAGGGCGTGGCCATGGCCCGCCAGCTGGCCAACGAGTTGCGCGGCCAGACCGGTATCGGCCGTATCACCGTCGAGGCGGATCCGGCGGCGCTCCGGGCGCGGCCTCAGTTCGACATCCTTCTGGAGCCCGGCGACCGGCTGGTGGTGCCGAAACGGTCGCTGACGGTGGCGGTGTTCGGCGAGGTCCAGGCGCCGGCGACGCTGCAATACGACCCGGCCAAGCGCACCGAGGATTATGTCGCCGAGGCCGGCGGCGTCACCCGCAACGCCGACGAGGATCATCTCTTCGTTCTGTTGCCCAACGGCAGTTGTCAACGCATATACCTAACACATTGTTATAATTGGACTATTTAAAACCGTAACAGCAATCGCAAAGCCGCGCTACTGGAGCATGTGCGCGAATAAACTCCCAGTAGCACAGTTTTTTGATCGCCAAAGTATGACGGAGTACAGAAAAATCTTTTAATGCCTTGACCTACCTGAATAACTTTTTGTCGCAACATGACGCAACAATCATATCAACGCGTGTGCAGTACGCAGCTTCCAGTGTTATTACGCTCCGTTCAAAATTTTCTAGTCAGGTCTCCTCCATGTGCCATGCTGAACCTGTTGACCGCCATAGGTCGTAGTGTCGAAATGCAGATGCGTTGTGACGGTCTGGCAGCATCTGAGAAAGCCCGCAATGTTTATGGTCAGCGCAGAAGCCGCAGACGCGATCCGTACCACGTTCCTGGAAAAGGGTGAGTGGCCAGCGGTTGCCGAATTGCGCCGCTTCTACAGGATCGACGACAACGAGAGCGCCTTACGATCTGTCCGCATCATCGCGTCGTGGCTCCCAATGTCAGAGCGGCTTCCTACCACTCGGGCGACTCGGAAGAAGGCTGGTGAGAAGACGGGCGGCCAACGTTGAGCATGACAGTTTAATACGATTGGCCAGATTGCTCCCATCCCGGTTGTTTCCGAGCGCTACTGCCCGTCCCGAAACCAGCCGTTCGTCCGCATCGTCAGTAGAAAGCTGAACGGCAGCTTCCAAGTAAATGGGGATATCCGCGTTGACCGACTACCGCGACGACGCCACGCTGAATCTGCATTAGCCCGTTACGCACGATCTCGACGTTGGTCTGCCCGGCGACGCGTTGACGTCGGACGCTATGCGCCTCGTCGCGGCGGATTGTAGGCGAACCGGATAGCTGGCAGCCCAATTCTCATGTTACTTGGCTTTCCGACCTGCGCGGGCAATAATCCGAAGGATGGGGGCCAAGCAAGAGGGACAGATGAGCACGATCTACCATATGGTGCATTATCGCCGCTTCAAGGCGGATGCTAAGGCGCTGGGCGGGAAGACGTTGGAGGCTCTCTGTCGCGAGGCCCTGCAAAAGAATAATGGCACATCGGCGCTTTGGGCGCGACCGGAGGATCGCGTGTTCGACGTGAGTAACGGGGAGGGCCGCAAGATATTCCTGAATAAGTTCGCAGACCTATCCAGCGCCGTTTTCGGTGAGATGTGTCTCGCGCAGGATCGGGACTTACAGGCGCTCCTGCGGATGCAACCCTCCGTGGTCAAGCTGTCCAATTTGACGACCGCCACGGTATACAATCTCGACGAGCGCGAGGCGCCGACGGGCTCACAGTTCATCCGAGGGCTTGCGTACTGGCTCACCATCGGAAACCACGTGTTCTTCGTGAAAACGCACTCCATGACCCCCGAGCTTGTCCGTCTCTACATCGACTGGCTGCTCAAGACTCGCGGTGCGGTGATCGACCCCGGACTGACGATTGCCCTCGACGCCGAACTCGACAAGACGAAGGCAGCGGAGGACATAGGCGAGATACGCAGCCTCCGTGTGACCGGGAAGGCCGCGCCTCAGATGGCCGTCACGGTGCCCGAGGAGCCTCAGGAACGCGAGGTGTCCACCTCGCGCCTCATCGCCGACAGGTTCGCCCAGATGCAGCAGGCGGTGCCGATCGTCGAGGCGCTGTTCGGCAAGAAGAAAGCCGACTCGCTCGTTGAAAGTCTCGGCCCGGAGGAATATCTTGCAGTAGAGGCGTCTGTGAAAGTTCGAGGCCGACGGACTGAGAAATCCCGCGCCAAGCTCCAGAGCATCGCGAACGACCTCGCCGATGCGTCCGACGCGAAGGTGCAGATCGAGGGCAAGGATGGTCGCATCGTGGACGGCGACGCCATTCTGAGGACCAGGATGCCGTTCCACCAGCCCCACGATGGTAGCAATCTTTTGGAGTTCGACAACGTCGCGGACCAACTTCAAGAGGTATATTCTCGGTTCGTGAACGATGGAAAGATCACGGCCTGATGGTCCGAGTGATTACAATTGTTGTTACCTTCGCGACGGCCGGGCTGTTTGCTTGGACGGTGCCGCTCGTGCGCCTATTCGACGCCTTCGCGCCGATGATCACCGGTCTGTCCATCATGGTCGCTGCCGTATTCGTCAGGCTCAATCGAGGCATGCCGACGCTGGAGTGGAAGAGCCTCGATCCCGAGAAGCGGAAGGACCTCACGGCGGCGATTGTCCGTGTGACCACTGAGTACGGCTGGATCATCGGCATAATCGCCTTCGTCCTCGCAGGGCTGGTTACCTTCTCGGTGATCGGCAAGGCTGACGCCGCCCTCTGGCCAGATTGGATCCGTCGCGTAGCCTCAAGCGCTATCGGCGGGTTGGTCAGCCTGTGTGCCGCCCGGATGGCGTATGTCGTGTGGCGAGACATCGACATCGTGCGGCTGCAAAAGCGGCTGATCGACGGGTTGGCGTTGCGCGAATCGAATGAGCAGCAGGGGAAGTTGGCCGACGACAAGGTGGCGAGTATCCGCACCGCCAACGTTCGGCCAGTTGAGGTAAAGCCCCCTAAGGCCTGGAACGAATAGCTGAGATGCAGAAATCAGGCACCCTATAGGACGTCCGCAACCGAGGCTTTACTTCCTAGGGTCTGCTGACATCCATCGTAGAGCGGTTTCAGTGCCGATGAGATGTGCCATAGCGGCGAACGACGGCCCTTGCGCCCTCCTGTTCAATCCAGTGCGGGTCCAATCGCTATCGAAGGCTTTGTCGGCCAGAAGAGCGTTGAAGTTCACACCGTCTATCAGCGGCTCAACGGATCGAACATCTGCTTTGTCGTACCTAGCGCTTAAAGCCGCCCGTCCGCTCCCGGCCTGCTCACGACGGTTCCGCGCCCATGGCAGGCATTCCTGGTCGTGGCGTCAAAACCGGATCGCGGACGTAAGCCCGGCCACGGATCACGGGCGGATTCAGCAATCGCACAGAAAACGGCCAAGTCAGAGCTGGCACACTGTCTCAAAACCCTTGAATTTTGAGACGATCTGCGGCATTAGTTTCGCAACGGGGCAAATATTTCAAGTACTAACTTCCCAAGATCGGTTACTTCTACAGCTTCAAGTTCATCATCGTCTGCCTCGAAATGCGAGCCACTTACTCCGCCCTGAATAACTTCAAGCGCCCGCAACTCACGTACAGTTACGGCGACAAATTGGTATGGAACGACGTGTCTAACGAGCGCACCCAAGCGCTTTCCATGATTTTCGTCATTATCAGGTCCAGCTAGTTCGATTATAGCCTGGTCGGCTGATGAAAGGCTCTTGTTCCAATAACTGTTATAAACTAAAAGCACTCGAAGTTGAATAGCCGTCATTTTTCTTATTAGGATCATAACTTGCTTTTTTGTCAGATCACCCTTATTGCTTAGATGAAGATTAAATGCTGCATTTCGCACCGCATCGAGGAATTCCTGATCTTCCTCACCCGAAGCCACCTGCAACATTCCATGCTGAATCATATTTGTGTAATGAGCTGATTTAGCCAATTCATCTCGTATTCCTACCACTGTTTCCGTGAGAGAATCGACTGTCATCGCAACCTTCCGCAAGAATTCTATCATCATCCTATTATTAACAAATTCTGGGACCTTAGCGAAAAAATTAAAAGCCAGCGCCATCCACGGAACAGAATGACAGCAAGCCCCCAATGCTAACGCACCCACTGCCGCTATACTGTCACCGGGAAGCGGGGCGGGTAATTCGTCCGCGAAGCTGGTTGGTGTAAGTGCAATATTTTTAGGGGATGCAACGTCCTCGTGGGTCATATTACACCTGATCTTCGATAGGCTACGCCGTCATCCCAGGGGCATAATCCCCCAGACTCGGCAGGGCACTTTTACAATATTCTGAATGTCGTCAGAAGTGTTTCAAAACCCGCCCTTTTCGAGACATTTTTTGTATCAATGATTCCAATGACTTGCATTTCGCAAAATCCTGTCTCAAAACGATGAGCGCCTTGTGCCGCTCCGAGCGGCGCAAGCTATGGTGACGTTATGCTGGGCGCAATGCTTGGTTAGATTGCCGCTGACGCAAAAATTGGTCACGGACCAATGCTCCGTAAGCGCGACTCGGGAGTGGTCGGGAACCTCTCAAGAGGAGCGATCGGGTCAGACTAATGTCCGTTTTGGCGGTCAGCCACCCTACAAGCTTCCAGTCCGCTTCCGGCCCAAACAGGACCTAAGAAAGGGGCGTGGCATCGGCAAACTATCGACAATCCGAACTTTTCAAGCTCAGTCGGCCTTCGCCATGCCGATCCGTTCGCTCCTTAACGGTTTGGCCTCAGCAACTGGAATATCGGACCACCGACCCGTGTAATCAGGGCTCAGCCTCTCAGCCCTGGAACGCCACGCAGCGTCTTTCGGGGTCAGGCCAATAGATACCGTCTGCCGGCCATACCGCTGGTTTAACCGGTCAACGGCATTCATCAACGGCGACGGCTTTTCCGATACCATGAACAGGTCGGTCGGAACAGCGTCGGCTCGAACGATGTCGGCCATCATGACCCCGGCTTTGACATACTGCCACGGACCATCATCCCAGGCGGCTTCCAGAACTCGAACCGCCGCTTTCACGATCCTCAATCCGTCCGAGGCCGGCGGAAACAGTGGGACAGACGCCGACAGCATTTTATAGGTCTCGTCCTTCCTGAACCGATTCGTCTCCGCGAACACGGTCAACATGCCGGCGGCCAATCCCTCAGAACGCAGTTTTTCTGACGCCCTGGTGGCGAAAAGGGTGATCGCGTCCCTGATGTCTCCGAGTCGTCCAGTGGGCTCAGCGAACGACCTGGACACCATGCACGACTGCCGGATGTCAGGGTCGGTATCCAGTTCATGGCAGACGACCCCGCGCAGTTCCTGAACCGTCTTCAGGCCGCCGCTCCCAAGCATCCTTCGGACCTTGCTGTCATCCAGGTTCCGCAGAGCGAGCGCATCGAAGACGCCTATCGCCGCCAACTTCTCCGCCGACGCCTTCCCAATTCCCCAAACATCGCGGACCTCAGTTTTCTTCAGGGCACGGTCATGCCACTCAGGGTGGCCGGCAAGGTCAACGACACCGTCAGCGGTAGGAGATTTCTTTGCCAACCGATTCGCGAGTTTCGCCATCGTCTTGGTCGGCGCCGTTCCGATTGACACCGGCAGGCCTGTCCACCTCTTCACGACACGCCGCAGGTTCTTGCACCATGCCCCAAGATCGCCAGGAATGCCTGTCAGATCAAGGAAGCACTCGTCGATACTGTACTGCTCAGCCGCCGGAGCATTTTCTGCCAAACAGGATATGAACCGCATCGACATGTCGCAATAGAGACTAAAGTTGCTCGACATGACAGTGATGGCATTCCGCTCACAGATGCCCTCGATCTTGAAGTATGGGTCACCCATCTTGATGCCCAGAGCCTTGGACTCGTTTGACCGAGCGATGGCGCACCCATCATTGGACGACAGGACGATAACCGGAACCTTTTCCAGGAGCGGGTTAAAGACCCGTTCGCAGGACACGAACATGTTGTTGACGTCCACGAGAGCGTACGCCGTCTTCATCGCTTGCAATGGGCCGTGATGGAGAAGGCGACTGTCCCCCAAACCTCGAAGGCATCATCGTCCGTGACCGCCGCCTCCAGTTTCCGGACGGCGAGTTGACCGTCCTCGGAGAGCACGGCCATGTCGCCCTCCATGGGTTCAACGCTGCGGTCGATAACCAGAAGGTCGCCGTCATGGATTCGCTCAGCGACAAGCGAATCGCCCCTGACCCTCATGAAGAAGGTCGCGGACGGACGCTTCACCAGCAGGGTCCGAACATCGAGGGTAGTCGGGATAAAGTCTTCTGGGTCCAGGAAGGGCATGGCTCTGCACCCTGAGAACGAAAACACAACTCAATCATCATGACTTGGCGAAGCCGAGCCTGCAAGCCTACGGCGGCCTGACTTCAGCTGCCCCGCCATGATACTCGGCGTGTCGCTGAACTTCCCAGGGCACCACATTGGTCGGACGCATAATCAAAAGGGAATATCTAAACACTTCAGAAATGATGCGCCTGGTGATGTTGGTTAAGACGCATGTTACCATAACGAAATAATGTATCGTTAACGAGTTCAAAGGCATCTTTTGTTAATAAACTCGACCTATCCTTATTTCGGGCGGTCAATATAGCTCGTGTCGCCGTGTACCCTGGAGCTAAACATGTTGAGAACTTGGCGCAATGACTTAAGGGTCGGGGTTCCGGAAATTGATGGCGACCACCGGCGCATCTGCGACGCACTTGATGCTCTCAGCGAGTTGATAAATGGCTGCGCCCAACCAAATGAATTTTTTGAAAAACTGCTTGAGCTTGCGGACAGCATGGCAGAGCATTTTAGTCGTGAAGAGCAGATGATGCACGACATTGAATATAATGGAGCCGATTCGCATTTAAAGAACCACTATGAAGCGCTAAGAATCTTGAGCACTTTGGTTTTTAGTTGTGAAAGAGATAGAAAGCTTGTGAGCGATGAGACTTTAATGCTAATCAAAGTGTGGACAATGGAGCACATTCAAAACTATGACCAACCCCTCGCAGATGCACTAATATCCACAAATATAAATTCAGTATTTAGCGTATCGAACGATCAAGTAGTTAGGCCGAGCCGATACTACGCATAGCGTTGGTTGTCAGAGGTGTCCTCCCGCTGCGAACGCAAATTCCAGGTCAGATGAGGCATTCAATACTCATAAGCCATCATCACGGTCATTACCCGACACGTGACCTTCGCATCAGAAGGATCAGGTGAAGCATATTTCAGATTGCGATCATAGTAGGAGATTTTCCAAAAAACCTTGTTGCCATTGATCGTGATGGCTCCAAAATCATGCTCTTGATACGGATCGTTGTCCTCAGTAAATTTATCGAAGGCTCTGATTTTGGCGATAATATCAGAAACTGCCTTCTCTCCCAATGCCTGGATGCCCTGAGTGAGAAGAATCCGACCTCCTTCCCCACGTTTCCTGAGAGCATCGTTGAGAGAGGCGATTTTCGAGGCTGTGATGTCCATAATGAACTCCATGCGTTCGGAACATGGACGAGCCTATGGACGGTTGGTAGAAGGTCAACCGGATAATCGACATCAAACTACCAAACCTCAGAAATATCATTCCTCATCGTCATCGGTAGACTCAGGCTCATGATTATTTACGCTAGATACGGCTGTTCCACCATGATTGGCGCCCAGAAAATATAACCAATCCACTTTATACGCCTCATTGACAATGCCCTGTCCATGATATTTTTTGTGATGCTCTGGGTAAGGAACCCTCGCCTTGGTCTTCTCATCCAGGTCTAAACTGAAGCGCCTGATGTGATTTTCCGGAATCTTTAATGCGGCATATGCCTTTTCCAACTTCTTCGCCGCCTGCTCTCGAACATGGTATCCACAAAACCAACGATCTGGCGGCGTCACGCTTCGCTCATAAATCCAAGGAGCCAGAACCCACCTACTTTGCGTTTTCTGAAAATCCCAAGGAGACGAAAACAATATCGCTCGATCCACAAGGTTATGCTTGGCAATAAACGCCGCCATTCCAGCACCTTGAGATTGACCAGAAACCGCGACCATCTCCCACCTAATATGTCCGTCTTTGAGGTAATCTGACCAAAAAAGGTTAGGCTCACGCTTGTCGAGATATTTTAGTAGAGAAATGACCCTCTGCGATATGGATTCTGGCCCATCAAACAGACGATGCTTTCTGAGTTTGGCCGAACAATCTGGGTCTGGGTTTCGTGGGCAGATCGACACAACAGATTTTTGATTATCGTACGGAACCGATATCGCCCTGTACCCTAGATCGACCGCGACACGCAGCGGCTTAACGCTTCCTCCAGCAGGGCCAGGGTTGAGTTTTCCTTGGGTTCCATTCATCCACAAAAATAGTTTTGAACCGCGCGGAGAATTCTGATTGTACATAACAGAATTAAGGCGATTTATCGATGGTAGGTCGGCGCTTGTTTCAGCGGGATTGATGCATTCAACCACCTTCCCTGGGATACCTCTGTCACAGATGTTGGCGAATGCCAGCGGCGCCATCGACATAAAAATCGAGACCGCAATCAGAAGAGTTTTCATTCCAACCTCTCTCGCATCCGATAACACCCACGACGCTGATAACGATGGTACATTCTGCGCTGGGATGGTCAACGATAATTCGGCGTTATGCATTCACTCATTTAATAACATTGACCTTTAATGGACTGAATTTACCATCGTTGGGAAGATCGTTCCTCAATGGTGGATATTATGTCATTGTACCGTCATAAGCAGATGCTCGAAAAGTTTCAGGAATGGTCATGTGTTTGCAGACTCTCATTCCCGGCTGTGATTGTTATGAAAATAGGTGGATGCAGTTTGGTTGCGACATCAAGCGACAGCTCCACACTTCTGATGGGGTCGGCAGTTGTTTCTATACTGGCGCATCTGATCCACCGCAAGGTATCGGCCAACTTATCTCAGTTCATCGCCACCATTCAAGCCGATGAAAATCTTCTTCAGCAGTATCATCGTGATGCCGAAATCGGTCGGCATGAAGATATAATCAACAATCTTCGAGCGGAGATGACTGGCGCCTATATGTTGGCGGCGGACCAAGCCAAACGTGGCCACGGATATTCGTCAGGATTTTTTTATGGCCGTGGAAAGATCGCCGAGAGTAAACTCAGGAGATTGGGACATTGAAGTTGGCTCGATACGCCTGATTTCCTGACCTCCAAAAGTAAACGATTTACTTCGAAAGCGAACGATATTTGGCTGTTTTGGCCCTGTAGTTGCAGGTACTTTGGCCCGAATTGGAGGGTGTGCCGCTGGACGGAGCAGGCCGACAGAAGTTAACAATGGTGGAGGAGACGCCGAGATTAGCTGCTCCTCGTGTTCGATCCCTATCTATCGGTCCGCAAGATCATGCCTGTCGGACCTTTGCGATAAACCGCTCAACTTCCTTCGATAGGTTTTGAGATTCCAGTCCAAGGTTGTTAGCCGCATGTAAAGTTTCAGTTGCAGCAGTGCCAGTCTCTGTTGCCGCTTTGGACACACAGACAATATTAGACGACACTTCTTGGGTACCTCGTGACGCTTCAGTGATGTTGCGAGAGATTTCACGGGTCGCGGCCCCCTGTTCCTCAACCGCAGAGGCGATGGTCGTGGCAATTTCACTCATTTGCCTAATGGTGCCGGTGATAGTCTTGATGGCGTCAACGGTGCTCCCGGTCACCATCTGCATCTGCCCAACCTGTCTCTGAATGTCCTCAGTAGCCTTAGCGGTCTGATTGGCAAGATTCTTGACCTCGGAGGCGACGACTGCGAAACCTTTCCCAGCCTCGCCTGCTCGTGCTGCTTCGATGGTCGCGTTCAGTGCGAGAAGATTGGTCTGGCTGGCGATGTCGTTGATCAACTGCACCACCTCACCGATTCGGGTCGCCGCTTCGGTAAGGCCGTTCACGGTGGCGTTCGCGCGATGGGCATCTTCAACCGCCGAGGCGCCGATTCGAGTCGACTCACTAACCTGACGGGAGATTTCGTTGATCGAACTGGTCAACTCCTCGGTGGCGGATGCCACGGTCTGGACATTGACCGACGCCTGCTCCGAAGCTGCGGCCACTGCGGTGCATTGGCGGGTGGTCTGGTCGGCGTTGGCTGACATGGACTGGGCATTCCGCTGCAACTGGCTCGCCGCAGACGAAACCGACGAGACAATGTTCCGAACGCTGGCGTCAAAGGCTTTGGCCAATTGGTTCATGGCATCGCGCTTGTCTATTTCGGCCTGCTGACGCTGGCGTTCCTGTGCCACCCGCATGCGGTCGACCTCAATAGCGTTTTCCTTGAAGATTTCTACTGCCGAAGCCATCTCACCGATTTCGTCGCGGCGGCCCGCACCGGGAATTGGCGCCTGGGTATCGCCCTGGGACAGTGCCGACATTCGGTTACACATGCTCTTGATCGCACGCACCAGCTTGCGGACAAGAAGCAGACAGACACCCAGCAGCACGGCCATGGCCGCCGCTGTCGCCCCAAGAATGGTAAGCCGCGTCCGACCCGCCATGCCGGCGATCTCATCACGATGCGTCTCGGCGGCTTGGTTGACCACCTTACGCCATCCGATGAGCCCATCATGAAGTTTGGAAAACTTTTCCTCGACGTTGCCGACCATCGGGATGCCAATCAAGCGGTCGAGAGAAGCCATCTGGTTGAGTTCGTCGAGTGCGTCGCGGTAGGACTTAATCTGGCTGAGCACTGCCGGACCTTGGTTTGCTCCGGCCATCCAATCTAGCCGGCCAGCATCCTCGGTAAGACGCTTGACTTGGGTGATGGCCTCATCGAGCCCCTTCTCTGCACGGATTTTGATTACCTCAAGCTTAGCGTCCTCAAGCCCAGAACCAATCTGGGACAGGTACAGCAAGCCCTCGCCACGTGCCCGTTCCGCAATAGTTTCGATGTTTGCCAGGGTTTCTCTGATATTGGCCTGTTGCTGTTCACCAGCCAGCATGCCTGCGGTGCTCCGGTTTTGAGCCACGTCGAAAAGCGCCATTGCGATACCGGCGCCGAGCATAAGCGCGATCGGAACAATGACGATTTCGGTTGCGATGCTGTTGAAAAACTTCATGGCCGGGGTCGGTGCCCACCCCGTGACGAGGCGGGCACCCCTTTCATCAGTTACTTGTAGACGCCGACATAAACAAAGACATTGCGTTCCGGAACCATCTTAACAAAGGTTACTTTAGGCTCTATCTTGTTGCTGACCGGGTTCAGCCAACGATACTCAACCCAGCCCTCACCTTTGTCTTTAGCTGTATTGACCAATTCCTGGACCAACATCTTGCCGTCGGCATCCTTAACGTTGATAACCGATTTACCTTCGCCTTCGGGCTTAACTGGGTATACCAGCCAAGTGCCGGTTAGATCCATGACGCTGACGTAGATATCATCATGCCTCCATTCCCCTTGGGCATGAAAGATCGGTTTTGCGGCATCGACACCCTGTTCCTTGACCAAGGCAGCAGCTTTCATTGCCAGAGCCTTAGCTACCTCAGGGTCAGTCTTCACCTGGGCCACGGCCGGCCCGCTCACAGACGTGAGTACCAGTATGGCGACAGCGGCGGCGAGCTTACGGATAATAGACATGGCTTTCCTTTCATGCGGGTCTGGCATGCGCGGATGATATGCCCATAGACGCGATGCTTCAATACGAAGGGCGATCCCACTGTCTGCGACAATTCCACCCCGATGGCTCCGCCGAGGCGGTCGCGAATTTACACGACGCGATTGGTGTCCCAAGCTGCAGTATTCATTCATAACTTTAATCCGAACCCTATGGACCAGTCTCCACTCCTGCCCAACACTCGACAGGGTGTCTATTTTACTTCGATCTCGAAGTAAATCGTTTACTTCTCGGCATTTACTGACCTTCGGACAAACTGCCGATGGCTCGCCGGTCAGGCGGTCGTTGGTGCCGGCCATGATCGCGGTTCCCCGTCGCAGTACGGCCTTACACTCAATATCCCCAGCATCGCCCAAAAGTGCCCGACCATACGCCCCGCAAGCGCTGCCTGCTACGCATGTAGCCTCAAAGTCCAACACCGCAGGCAGGTCATTTGATGACGAAGGCTTGAAACCGAACATTGACAAAGTTAGCCTGGAGAATGTTCGGTAAGGAAGATTGGTGCGGCAACCGTGTCATCGATCGTCGCGCATTCTCATCTAACTGCATAAACCCAACCGTCTTGAAAGACTCATCGATGGCGGACAATGCGATCAAGATCGGCGCCCGGTTTCAGAAGGCGTCACCGTCGCAGAAAATCTTCCGGGTGATCTCTACCGTCAAGCCAAGCGGTCATCCTGCCCATGCCCGATTGGTAGCGGAGGTTGATGCCACCCAGGTTATCACCGTCGCCGTTTCCTCTCTACAGGACCCCCAGTTTTGGAATCAGGTCGATTGATGTCGCAACCATTTTCAGAACACCCGCCCTCCACGGGCCTGCCATGCCCACCCATGGGCCCCAAGGCCACAATCTGCTACGCGAGTAGCCCTCATGCCCCATTTCTCGTACTGGCGATGTTAGAGCGCGATACTAGCACTCAGTATCGTAGCCTCACATAATAAGTGTTGCCTCAACTCCGATGCCGATTGGCGTTTTCACCTCAGATTATCCAAGCCCACAAGATCCAGCGATGGTGCCGATATCAGAAAAGTCAGCGTCAACATCCTCGGAGCACTCATCAACCTCACCTTCTTCTGGCGCATAAGTTATAATCTCAATTTCCTTAAGGACTGGTGAACGGAGAAACTTCTCAAGCATGACCTGCTTTTCAACAGGAATGGTGAAATAGACCCCGCACTCATCACCATTCACGTTCAAAACGATGAATGATAAATCGGGAAGCTTAAACTCTGGGATGGATAGTATCCCTGCCGCTTCTTTAAACATCCCCTTAATCCCTGATATTCTGGCACCGCCCGCAGATATGTTGGTGATCGTAACTTGGTTTTCGCAATTAACCTGATTAACGACAATTCCAGGAATGCTCACTTCATGGCGTGCAAAAACTCTCCCGTTTCTGTCAGTTATACAATTTCTGAGAATGCGGGGATGATGTGTTTGAATATTTGGAGCAGCCGCAATTTTAGGGTTTTGGGTGGTGGCATCGGCGCTAGATAGAAATCGTTCTTTTGATCGCAGGAAAAATCCAATATCTCGATCATCGTCCGCCACGTGCTTCAAGACCCAGTCTCTAAACAGGATTAGTAACGAATCGTCGATTTCAATATCCTGATTTAGTTGTGACTTCAGATGATCAAACTCATTCTTTAGGCGCTCATGTTCATCCTTATGCGCTTGATATCGGTCGTAGTTCGACCGGACCATTAGGTCTTCTTCGTTCCTGAAATGATAGGTTAGGTAGTCTTCTAGGAATGACATTGCATATCCGACGGAGAGCCGGCTCTGGTTCTTGAACTTGGCTTTGATGAATGTGTTGTATGCGTAGAACAGGACCCGATGCTCGGAATCGATTGAACCGATACCAACCTCGTACATTCTGTCCCAAACGATCAAAGCGTTGGCGTCCACTGGTGTCTCCATCATGGGCTAAGATGCCCCGCTAGGTGTAAGACAACTTATAGGCATTATAGTCACTCGATACAACATTCAAGCTCGGGAGGGTTGCCCCCGCTGTGGGCCAAACATGCCCACCCATGCGCCCCAGGTCCCAACCTCCTACGCGGGCAGCCCAGACCCAATGCCGCAGGCAGGGGTCATTCATGACTGGCGCGACATCCTCGAAGCGCAAAAGTGTCGAGCAAGGCAGGCTTGGAGGCGGCGATTTGACACTACAGGCGAGAGAACTCTGAATAATGTGTATTAGCAGACCCGACATCAGTCATTATGCTATAATCATCAGTGGCAAAGAGAGGTTCGGTTTTTGGATTGGCCTGCTCGGAATTAACATTATCTGCAGCCTGTAATTTCTTATGTGTTCGCACAAGAACTTTCGCAAAATCCAACTGCTTGCCATCGGTAAGAGTGAACTGTAGATTTGCTTTATTATTGAAGATTCGCACCACAACAAACTCTAGGTCTGGCAAGTCGGTTGCATGCCTATCCGGTTAAGACATACACCCACTACATGTGGGATGTATCCAGT
>JBAXPR010000027.1:0-34384 GCA_037132135.1 Rhodospirillaceae bacterium | reverse complement strand
GCAGCATCGACCGCACCGTCGCGGTCACCATCACCGGCACCAACGACGCCCCGGTTGCGGTGGCCGATACGGCCTCGGCGACCGAGGCTGGCGGAGTCAGTAACGCCACTCCCGGCGTTGATCCCACCGGTAACGTCCTGACCAACGACACCGACGTCGACAGCGGCGACACCAAGACCGTGACGGCGGTCGCGGTCTCGGGGGGCGCCAGCGGCACGCTGGGCAGCGGTTTGGCCGGGAGCTACGGCACCCTGATTCTCAACGCCAACGGTAGCTACAGTTACGTGGTGGACAATGCCAACGCTACCGTCGAGGCTCTAGACGTTGGCGGTACCCTGACCGACACCTTCACCTACACGATGCGGGATGCCGCCGGGCTGACCTCATCCTCTACCCTGACCGTCACTATCCATGGCGCGGCCGACTCCGCCCCGCCAACGCTTGCGCCCGGACTCACCAGCTTTACAAAGTGCATGATTGCCGGTTCTGTACACGAAATTACCGCGACCGATGCAGATCCAGTTATGTTCATTACTTTTGAAGCAAATTTTGATCCGTCTAATAACGGAAACCTGACCAATGTTAGCGCTATCACTACACAATACGCTGGATATGTACATGTCCTTTCTGGTACCGGTTATAGCCAAGTGATATTTGTTGGAAACCTTGACGAATCTGGCCATCCTATTAATAATATACTTGATGCCGGATACATGACCCACTCTTTTTACTTTAATGATGATACTAGCGCCAACAACTATAACTCGCACATAACTTTCACCGCAGGCGCTTCCGAGTCTTTTTATGTTATCACTGGTAATTTTAACGGTGGGTTGTCGAACGTAGTACCCGTCGACAGCAACGTTTCTGATCCGCCACTGGCGCCGGTAACCGAGGATACCTCGGCCATTCCTGGCGAATCGCTCTCAAACCTTTTTGCACCCATCACCTTGGGGCAGATCGTCGTCCTTGGTAACAGCGCGTCGGAAACCCAAGGGCACTGGCAGTACAGCCTCGACCAGGGCGCCAACTGGATCGGCATCGGCAGCAACATTTCGGTCGCCTCGGCGCTCGTTCTTTCTTCACTGGATATCCTCCGATTTCAGCCGCTCCAGAACTGGAACGGCATTGCCGGCAGCCTTTTGGTCGGCCTGCCCACCACCGACCTCGGGACTCATGGAAGCACTCTCGATGTCTCCCTGGCCGACTGGCTACCGGGTTTGACGCTGGACCTGATCTCCACCAGCGTCACCGCCGTCAACGACGCCCCGATCGCGCTTGGTGATGCCGCGCTGGCGCCGGTGGCCACCGCCGACGCCAACCCGCTCGGCGCCACGGTCGGCGATCTGCTCTCTCACAGCTTCAGCGACGCCGCCGATGCGGTGGCGGGCGGCAGCGCCGCCGCCACCCTGGCCGGGATCGCGATCATCGGCAACGGCGCGGCGGCCGATCAGGGCGGCTGGCAATACAGCACCGACCACGGCCACAGCTGGAGCGCGATCGGCGCCGGGCTGTCCGATGCCACAGCGCTGGTCCTGGCCGCCACCGACGAGCTGCGCTTCGTTTCCTCCGGGCATTTCGACGGCACGCCGGGCGGCCTGACCGTACGGCTGATCGAATCGGGAGGCGACCCGGTGGTCGGCGGCCACCCGATCGACCTCAGCGGCGCCGATGCCATCGGCGGCCACAGCCACGTCAGCGCCGACGCGGTTTTAGTCACCGCCGACGTCTATGCCCTGCCCGGCCTCGGCTCCGATCAGGCGCTGGCCTTCAACGGCGCCAGCCATGTCGAGGTCGCGAGCACCCCGGCGCTGACCCCGACCCAGGCGCTGACCCTCGAGTCCTGGATCCAGCTGACCGGGCCGGCGGCCGGCGGCACCATCGTCAGCGATCTCTCGGGGCAGGCCGGCTTCCGGCTGTGGTTCAACGACAGCTCGGGCCAGCTGGAATTCGACATCGGCGACGGCAGCGCGGTCCGCTCGGTGGCCGGCGACGCCTCGGCACTGGCCGACGGCGGCTGGCATCATGTCGCGGCGAATTACGACGGCTCGGCCCTGCATCTCCTGATCGACGGCACCGGGATCGCCGAAGCCTCCGGGATCGGCGGCGGCGCCCTCGGCCAGTCGGCGGCGGCGCTTTCGATCGGCAACGGCCTGACCGGTGCCCTCAACGAACTCAGCCTGTGGTCGTCGGCGCGCAGCCAGAGCGAGATCGCGGGCGACCTCAGCCACACCCTCGGCGGCCACGAAACCGGACTGGCCGGCGACTGGCACTTTGACGGCAGCCTCGCCAACAGCGCGGCTTCGGCCGGGGGGGCCGCCGGCACGCTGGCCGGAGCCGCCCATTACCTCGACCTTGCCGACTCCCTGCGGCCCAGCCTCAACGCCACCGCCTACAAGGGCATGATTCTGGGCAGCGACGCCGCCGGGGATACGCTCAGCTATGCCGTCGCCACCGACGGCGCCCCGGCCCATGGCACGGTGACCTTCTCGGGCAACGCCTTCACCTACACCCCGACCTCGGGCCACATCAGCGGCGACGACAGCTTTATGGTGGCGATTTCAGACGGCCACCACGCCGCCGTCAGCCACGAGATCACCCTGCATCCGGTGTGATCCGCGCCGCCCGCAGCGTTTCCAGCGCGCCGTCATAGTCAAACAGCTCGATCTGGCGGTAAAAGGCCGCGTAGCGGTCACCCAGCCGATGGCGCAGCAGTGCCGCCGAATCCCGGACCAGCCGGGCGACCCGGGTGTCGTCTTCGGCCAGCAGGGACTCCAGCTCCGCCAGCAGCCGGGACAGCTGCCCGGGATCAACGGCGCCGCTCTCTGGCACCGCCGGTTCACCGGCCAGGGCCTCGATCGCCCCGGTCAGCCGGGTCAGCTCATGATCGCAGAGCCGGAGCAGTTCGGCGCAACCGGCCGGCTCCGCGTTCCGACGCAGGGCCTCGTCGAGCCGGCTGGCCCGTTCCGCCACCCCGCGGGCGCCGAGGGTGGCCGAGACCCCTTTCAGGGCATGGGCCAGGCGTTGCGCCTGGCCGGCGTCCCCCGCGGCCAGACACTCGCGCATCCGCGCCGCGTCCTGGCCATGGGACCGGGCGAACATCCGGAGCAGCCGCTGATACTTGGCGCCGTCGCCCCGGACCACGGCCAGCCCCTGGCCGACATCGAGCCCCGGCAGGCCGACCAGCGGACCGGGAAGCCCGGCGGCCGGCGGCCCCAAAGGAAGCCCCGCCGGCGGCGGCTCCGGGGACGCCGGAGCGCAACCGGATTGGGGCAGCCAGCGCAGCAGCGTGGCGTAAAGGGTTTCGGGGCTGACCGGTTTGGCCACGAAATCGTTCATGCCGGCGGCCAGGCAATTGCGCCGGTCCTCATCGAAGGCATTGGCGGTCAGGGCCAGCACCGGCAAGCGGGCCAGGGCGGGATCCGCCCGGATCGCCCGGGTTGCCAGCAGACCGTCGATCTCGGGCATCTGAACATCCATCAGCACCAGATCATAGCTGTTGGCCCGCACCTTCTCGATCGCGACCCGGCCGTTTTCCGCGATGTCGACGACCAGACCGACACTGCGCAGCAACTCCAAGGAGACGTCGCGGTTGATCGGATTGTCCTCGGCCAGCAGCAGCCGGGCGCCGGCATGGCTCTGGCGCAGCCGGGTTTCGGCGGGAACCATGGAGACCGCGGCTTCGAGCGCCATCACGCCATGGCCCCGTTCGAGATGGACCGTCAGCCAGAAGATGCTGCCCCGGCCGACCGTGCTTTCGGCCCCGACCTCGCCCCCCATCATGCGCGCGAGACGGCGGGTGATGGCCAGTCCGAGGCCGGTGCCGCCATATTTGCGCGTGGTCGAGACATCGGCCTGGGTGAAGGATTCGAACAGTGTCGGCAGCGTGTCGGCCGGAATCCCGATCCCGGTATCCTCGACTTCGAAACGGACCAAGAGCCCCCCGGCGGTTTCTTCCAGCAGCCGGGCGCGCAGGCAGACGCTGCCGCGCTCGGTGAATTTGATCGCGTTGCCGACGTAGTTGAGCACGGCCTGGGCGAGGCGGCTCGCGTCGCCGTGCAGCCAGAGCGGCACGCCGCTGCCATCGATCTCGAGCCGGAGGCCCTTGGCCCGGGCCTGGGCCGCAGTCAGAGCGCTGACCTGATCGAGCACGGCGCTGAGGGCGAAATCGACCGGCTCCAGTTCCAGGCGGCCGGCCTCGATCTTCGAGAGATCGAGAATGTCGTTGACGATCGACAGCAGGTGCCGGGCGGCGTCATCGACCTTTTCGAGACGGTCGTCCTGCTCGCCGGTCAGCGCGGTCTGGCGCAACAGATAGGTCAGCCCGATGATGGCGTGGATCGGGGTGCGGATTTCATGGCTCATGTTGGCCAGGAAACTGCTCTTGGCCTGATTGGCCCCCTCGGCCAGCGCCCGCGCCGCCATCAGCTCCGCGGTCCGGTTGGCCACCAGCTCCTCCAGATGATGGCGATGGTGGTCCAGCTCCAGGCCAAGCCGCTTCTTTTCGCTGATGTCCTCCTTGACCGCGACATAGTGACTGACCCGGCCGTCGGGCTGACGGATCGGCCCCACCACCGCGAATTCGACATAGTCGCTGCCGTCCTTGCGCCGGTTGATGAACTCACCCTTCCACGAGCGCCCCTCGGTCAGCGCCTCCCACATGGCCAGGAAGGTCTCGGGCGGCGTCTGGCCCGAATGCAGGATGCGGGGATTCTCGCCGATCACCTCCTCGCGGCGGTAGCCGGTAACCTGGACGAAGGCATCGTTGACGTATTCGATCCGGCCCTCGGTGTCGGTGATGACGATGCTTTCCGGACTCTGCTCGACCGCGAGAGAGAGCTTGCGCAGCTGCGCCTCCCGTTCCTGCAATGGCCGCAGATCGAGATAGCTGCCCACCATCCCGGCCAGATCGCCACGGCCGTCACGGATGCTGCCGACGTTGATCGCGGCGGGAATCACCGTGCCGTCCTTGGCCATGCGCTCGACCTCGCCGGCCCAGGACCCGTCAATCCGGACGGAATCGATGAGGTCGAACTGCTGGCGCCGGGCCTCGGCGGTCGGCGGCACCAGACGGCTGGCCGATTCGCCCGCGAGGTCTTGCAGCTCATAGCCGAAGAGGCGGCTGAAGGCCGGATTGATGTAGGTGATCCGGGCCTCGGGATCGGCCAGCAGCAGCGGCTGCGCCGATTGCCGGAGGGCCTCGCTGAACAGGTAGCGCTCGGACTCGGCCTGCTTGCGCGGGGTAATATCGCTGTTGCGGCCGTGGCGGCCGAGACAGGCGCCGTCCTCGCCGTTGACGGCCTGGCACTGGTGGCTGAGCCAGCGCTCGGAGCCATCCTTATGGAGAATGCGGAATTCCAGTTCACCGGGATCAGCCTCGGGGCCGTCCTTGAAATGGCCGCAATAGGCGGCGCGATCGTCGGGGTGGACGATGGCGGCCATCCACTCGGGATCGGCCAGGAAATCCTCGGGGCGATAGCCGGTGATCCGGGTACAGGCAGGCGAAACGTAAAGGAAGCGCCCGTCGGGGCCGATCCAGAAGATGAAATCGGCGGCATGCTCGGCCAACAGCCGGTACCGGACCTCGGATTCGCGCAAGGCCGCATGCGCCGCCTCGGCGCGGGCGCGCGCGGCCAGCGCGTCCTCCATCAGATTGAGCGCCGCCAGCCGGGCCTGGCGCTGCTCGGCCAGGGCCGCGGCCTCGCTTTCGCGCAACGCCGCTTCGGCGGCCCGGCGGGCCCGGCGTTCGGCGGCCTCGCCGGCGGCGCGGCGGATCGCGGCGGGCAACCGGGCCAGATGATCCTTGAAGATAAAGTCGGCAATGCCGAGGCGCAGCACATCCACGGCCGTCTGCTCGCCCAGACTGCCCGAAACCAGGATCACCGGCAGATCGGGCCGGCGCTGCTGGACCCTGAGCAGGGTGGCGCGGAAATCCATCCCCGGCACCGTGTAGTCCGAGAGCACGACATCCCAGTCGCTCTCCAGCGCCGCCTCCAGTTCGGCGCCACTGCTGATCCGCCGGCACGCGGCGCCAAGGCCATGCTGGCGCAGATGCCGCGCCATCAGCAGAAAGTCGGCGGCCGAGTCTTCGATCACCAGCAACTTGAGGGAGCCGTTCATGACGGGGCACCCGACGGCGGCGGCGGTGCGGCGTCGAGGAAGGTCAACGGATAGGGCGGAGCCTGCCCAAGCTGCTCGGACAGGGCATTGACCTGCCGTTTCAAGGCGATCATCACCAGTTCGCGCCCGACCGTGGCGCGGTTGAAGCGTTCCAGCTCCTCGTTGCGCTGGGCCAGCTCCTCGGTCTGGCGCCGCAGCGCGGTTTCGGCGCTCTTGCGCATGCCGATATCCGAGATCGTGCCGACCATCCGGAGCGGGGCGCCATCGTGATCCCGCTCAACCACCCGACCCCGGCCCCTCATCCACCGGACATCGCCCGACCCGGTGATCAGACGATAGTCGAACTCGCAGGCCGGCGTTTCGCCCCGGAGGTGAGCCTCGAGCGCCGCCATCACCCGGGACAGATCTTCCGGATGCACGGTGCGTTTGAACAGCTCGAGGTCCGGCGTCACCTCGTCGGGCCGATAGCCGATCATTTCGTAGTAGCGCGGCGTCAGATAGGCGACGTCGCGGCGCAGATCCCAGTCCCAGAGGCCGTCATCGGTGGCGTCGAGCGCGAGTTGGAGACGCTCCTCGCTGACCCGCAACTGCGCCTCCGCATCGCCCCGGGCCGCCGCCCCCTCCCGCAACAGCGCCCGCACCTGTTCGATCTCGGTGATCACGAGGCGGGAGTGGTGGCACGGTGAGGGTGAGACCAGCCCGGCGACCGCCTCGACCAGCCGCCGGCTGGCCAGCGTCCCTCCGAGCACGCCGAAAATCGTGGTGCCGAGAATCGCCGCGAGCAGCCCCAAGTCGGCACCGATCATCGGTGCCCGCTGAACCTGCCGGGGAATTTCCAGCACCACCGACCAGGGGGAAACCGCGGAGCGGACCACCCGGCGCCCGTCGTCATCGACCTCCCGCACCGGATCAAGCCCGGGCGACACCCGGCCGGCGATCTGGTCACCCTGGCCGTCGAGCAGACTCAGCGACCAGCCGGACGGCAGCGCCACCTGATCGAGCAGCCCCTGGAGCTGACGGGTCTCGAAGGTGGTCAGGAGCAGAAGGACGGCCTGGCCGTCGCGCAGCACCGGGACCGCAATGGCCACCATGCGCACGCCAGAAACCGGCCCGAGATAGCTGTCGCCGACCGCCGGCCGGCCGGTTTGCAGCGCCGCCGGCGCCGCGGCGTGGCCCTGGGGCCGGGGCAGCATCGGCAGCGGCGCGCCGAAAGGCACCCGGGTGGCGAAGCGCATGCGCAAGTCGCGGTCAACGAAGACGACGTGGCTGCCGAAACTGCGGACAAAGCCCTGGGCTTCCCGGTACAGCCCCTCCCAGCCCGGACCATCGTCGGCCAGCGGCGACAGGGCCAGCATCTGGAGCGCGCCGATCCGGGCATCGAGATACTGGTCGATCGAGGCGGCCAAGGTCTTGACCAGATTGCTGGCTTCAAGATCGCGCTCGGCCTCGACGGTCCGGATGTGATCGACTGCCAGAAAGCCGGCCAGCAGCACCAGCGGCAGCACACATTGCCAGATCAGGCGGCGGATGAAGGCCGAGAGCGGCAGAGCGGCCGGCATGGTCATGGCAAAGCATCCCCGGCCAGAGCCACCACGGCCAGCACGGTGTTGCCGTTGCCCTGATACTCCAGATGATCAAAGGACATCCGGCGGGCAAAGGCAATCCCGCGGCCATGAAGATCGAAGGCCCGCTCGGGCGAGAAGTCGAGATAGGCTGCCCAGTCAAAGCCCGAGCCCTGATCCTCGATGATGAAGCGCAACTGATCAGGCTGACGCAGGAACCGGACCTCAACGCACCGCAAGCGGTACTCGGGCAGCGCGAGCCGGCGCTGAATCTCGTCCTGCCAGCGGCCCTCGCGGATCAGCACGCCCTTTTCGGCATAGGAAATGCCGAGGTTGCCGTGCTCGACGGCATTCACCAGCAGTTCCTGCAGACCCTGGATCGTCCGCTCCGGGTCAGGACAGGCGCGGGCAAGGAAGCTGGCGAGCAAAGTCCCCTCTTCGAGATCCCGGAACCGGAAGCTGCCGGTATGGAGCAAGGAGAGCGGGCGCTCGGCCCGGCGCACCGTCTCGACCATCTCCCGCAGTTCCCGGCCCTGTTGCAGGGCGGCCTTGACCACCGCCAGCAGCACCTCTTCCTGGAGCGGCTTGGTCAGATAATAATAGGCGCCCTGGTCCAGGCCCTCGCGGATGCTGTCCTGGTCGCCCTGGGCGGTTTCCATGATCACCGGGGTCTGGGCCAGCACCGGGTCGGCCTTGATCCGGCGCAGCAGCTCCATGCCGTCGATGTGGGGCAGGCTGCGGTCGAGCAGCACGACATCATAGGGACGGTCGGTGCGCAAACAATCCCAGGCGGTCAGGCCGTCGGCGCAGGCGGTGACGTCGAAGCCATGAGCCCTCAGCTGGTCCTCAAGAATGAGGGCGATGATCTCTTCATCTTCTGCGAGCAGGATCCGAGCGCGGGCGGTCATGGCGGTTCCGTCTGTGATGAATCGCGATGTTGATCGGCGATGTTGCAAAAATGGCTGAATCCGGACAAAAAAACATCGACCATGTCCGGATCGAAATGGCGGCCGCGCCCGGCCTCAATGACCGCCCTGGCATCCCGGTAGGGTATCGCCGCCTTGTAGACCCGGTCCATGATCAGGGCGTCGAAGACGTCGGCCAGGGCCATGATCCGGGCGGACAGCGGAATCGCCTCTCCGGCCAGGCCGTCGGGGTAGCCGCTGCCATCCCACTTTTCGTGATGCCAGCGGGCGATCTCCTTGGCCAGGGCCAGGAACTCGACCGACCCCTCGGCATCGCGTTCGGCCAGATCGATGGCGTCGCTGCCGAGCCGGGCGTGGGTCCGCATGATTGCCCATTCCGGCGGCGTCAGCGGCCCGGCTTTACGCAGAATGGCGTCGGGAATGCCGACCTTGCCGATGTCGTGCAACGGCGCCGAGCGGGCCAGCAGGCGGATGTAGCGCTCGCTTAGAATTGAGGCGAAACGCGGCAGCCCCCGCAACCCCTCCGCCAGTTGCAGAACATAGCCCTGGGTGCGCAGAATGTGGTTGCCGGTTTCGGGGTCGCGGATTTCGGCGAGATGAGCCAGGGCACGGATGCTCACCGCCTGAATCATGTCGTTTTCGGCCATCCGCCCGGCAACTTCAGCCTCGAGCCAGAGATTCTGGCCGCGCAGCCAGTCCCGCGCCCGCTTCAGGTCAAGCTGGGTGCGGATGCGGGCGAGCACAATCGGCGGGACGACCGGTTTGGTGATGTAATCAGCGGCGCCGACTTCGAGGCCATGCATCTCGGCTTCGGTACTGCCCATCGCGGTGACGAAGATCACCGGAATGTCGGCGGTGGCGGGTTCGGCCCGCAGGCGCTCGAAGACCTGATAGCCGTCCATCCCGGCCATCATGACATCGAGAAGAATGAGATCGGGACGCGGCGGCGTCCTGACGATGCGCAGCGCCTTCTCCCCCGAGGTCGCGGCGCGCACCCGATAGAACGGTTGCAGCAACTCGCTGAGCACGGTGAGATTCTCCGGGGCGTCGTCAACAATCAGAATCGTCTGCGCCGGGGATGACGCCACCAGCCTGCCGTCAGCCGCCGGCACGGCGAAACCCACGCCGCCCCCGACACCGAGGGCGCTCATCGCCGGCGTTCCGGGCGCACCGCCCCCAGGGACGGCGGCGCAAAGCGAAAACGATACCGGCATCGCCGGCTTCTCCTTTCGGCTCGCAGAACGGTCGTCCCGATCCGATCCGGGACAACGGCAGCAGACCGCCGATCACAACCGGGAAAATTAAGCCTTAGCTGTGGTGCTAATCCTGTTCCGTCAAGGGACGTTCCGGCTTCTATTTTTTCTGATCCGCGATCGCTCGATTGAATTCGAACTAAATATGGATTTGACCATAAGCATTGTTATAGTTAACATTATTGTAGTTCAAAAAACCTTCTGTGCTTTGTAACGATCCCGGCACCACGGCGCCGTTGGACAGCGGCGCCGGGCGCGCTATAAGGGCGGTCAGCCGGTCGGTGTGCCCGGCTCCCGCTTGCCAGGGTCAGCCCATCCCATGCCTCCCAAGAAGAATCCCCTCGGTCTCAACGCCCTCCAACTCAAGACCCTGACGCTGGCCCAGGCGCTGGCGCGGCTGCCCGGAATCGCCGCTCCCGACCCCGACGAGCCGGGTGCGATCCGGATCGCCGAGTTTCCGCACCCGCACGGCAATCATTTCCACTTGGGCGATGCCGTGGTGGCTACCCGGGACGCCTCGGGGCTGTTCGTGCCCGGGGTCTGGGCGGCATTGGCGCGCAAGGGCCTGAGCCGGGGTGACGGCGCCTTCGGGGTGACGATCCTGGCCGCCGGCCTCGACTATGACACCGGCCTCGCCGATCAGTTGCTCCACCGCTCCGACCACTGATGGCCACCGATCCCCCCCGGTCCCGCCCCGACAGCGGCGCCGATCAGCGCAAGGCCCGGCAGGCGGCGGCCCTGCGCGACAACCTCAGCAAGCGCAAGGCCCAGCAGCGCGCCCGCCGGGACGAGGGAGCGGCGGCGGATGCGCGGCCGGAGGATACACCGCTTGCTCCCGGACGCCCGCCCGGCTAAAAGCTCGGGTCAGAAACGCGCAGCCAGGGGAACCCGCGATGCCGATCATGCCCGACAGCTGGATCCGCGACATGGCCCTGACCCGGGGCATGATCGAACCTTTCGTCGAACAGCAGAAGAAAGAGGGCGTGATCTCCTACGGACTGTCGTCCTACGGCTACGATGCGCGGGTCTCCAACGAATTCAAGATTTTCACCAACGTCGACAGCGCGATCGTCGACCCCAAGAACTTTTCCGAAGCCGGCTTCGTCAGCCGCGACGTCGATGTCTGCGTCATTCCGCCCAACAGCTTCGCCCTCGCCCGCTCGGTGGAATACTTCCGGGTGCCGCGCGACGTGCTGGTGATCTGCCTCGGCAAATCCACCTATGCCCGCTGCGGCCTGATCGTCAACGTCACGCCGCTGGAGCCCGAATGGGAAGGCCACGTCACGCTGGAAATCTCCAACACCACGCCGCTGCCGGCCAAGGTCTACGCCAACGAAGGGCTGTGCCAGTTCCTGTTCCTCAAGGGTGACAGTCCCTGCGAAATCTCCTATGCCGACCGGGCCGGCAAATACATGCATCAGCGCGGCGTCACTCTGCCCAAACTCTGAACCGGCCCCACCCTCCGCCTCTCCGTTTTGACAGCGCCAGGATTCCCGCGACCATGGACAAAATTCGCATTCGCGGCGGCAAGCCGCTGAACGGCCAGATCGCGATCAGCGGCGCCAAGAACGCCGCCCTGCCCCTGATGGCCGCGGCTTTGCTCACCGACGAAACCCTGACCCTGACCAACGCCCCCCGGCTGGTCGACATCGCGACCATGGGCCACCTGCTGGCCCAGCACGGCGCCGAGGTCGTGCGCGAGGACCCGCCGCCGGGCGGCGCGATTCGCGGCGGCGAGTTGCACCTGACCGCCCGCACCATCACCAGCACCACCGCGCCCTATGATCTCGTGCGCAAGATGCGGGCGAGCGTGCTGGTGCTGGGGCCGCTGCTGGCCCGCGAGGGCAAGGCCCGGGTCTCGCTGCCCGGCGGCTGCGCCATCGGCACCCGGCCGGTCGACCTTCACATCAACGGCCTGACCCAGATGGGCGCCAAAATCGATCTCGTTGGCGGCTATATCGAGGCCGAGGCGCCCCGGGGCCTGCACGGCGCCTCGATCGTCTTCCCGATGGTCTCGGTCGGCGCCACCGAAAACCTGCTGATGGCGGCGGCTCTGGCCAAGGGCGACAGCGAACTGATCAACGCCGCCCGCGAGCCTGAGGTGTCCGACCTCGCCCACTGTCTCGTGGCCATGGGCGCCGAGATCGAGGGCATCGGCACCGACCGGCTGCGCGTCCGGGGCAAAGGCCGCCTTTCGGGCACCCGCCACGCCATCGTCTCCGACCGCATCGAGGCCGGGACCTATGTCATGGCGGCGGCGATCACCGGCGGCAAGCTGGAACTGCTGGGCGCCCGGCTGGATCTGATCCAGGCGGTGGCCAAGGTTCTCGAACGGGCCGGGGTCGAGTTCACTGAAACCGGGGCCGGCGTCCTGGTGTCGCGGGCCAACGGCGCCCTGACCGGGGTCGATGTCATGACCGAGCCCTTCCCCGGCTTTCCCACCGACCTTCAGGCCCAGATGATGGCGCTGATGTGCACCGCGCGGGGCGCGGCGATGATCACCGAGACGATCTTCGAGAACCGCTTCATGCATGTGCCCGAACTGATGCGCATGGGCGCCAACATCACCGTCCATCAGTCCTCGGCGCTGGTGCGCGGCGTCGAGCGGCTGACCGGCGCACCGGTGATGGCCACCGATCTCCGGGCCTCGGTGTCGCTGGTGCTGGCCGGGCTGGTCGCCGAGGGCGACACCGAACTCAACCGCGTCTATCACCTCGACCGCGGCTATGACCGGCTGGAAGAAAAGCTGGCCGCCTGCGGTGCCGAGGTCGAACGGATCCGGACCCGGGAATGAGCGGCGAGTTCACTCCGATCCGGCTCCGCGCCGAAGACGCCGAAGACCTCAGGATCGTCTCGGCCTGCCTTCAGGACGCGATCGTCCCGATCACCGAAATCGGCTACCTGCCCGAAAGCCGGAGCTTCGTGATGGTGGTCAACCGCTTTCGCTGGGAGGCGGCGGGCGCCGTCCTGACCCGCACCCACTGCGCGGTCAGCATCCAGGGCGTAACCGAGGTCAAGCGCCGCCACATCGATCTGGCCGATCGCGCCCTGCTGCTCGATCTCCTGGCCATCACCTCGGGCAGCGAGGGCCTCGAGCTGATTTTTGCCGGCGATGGCGTGATTCACCTCTCAGCCCCGCAGTGGCGCTGCCTGATCGAGGACATCGGCGAGCCCTGGCCGGCTGAAGCCGCTCCCCGGCACGAGACCGGCGACCAGAGCGACCGCTGAGCGCCGCCGCCCCGGATGACGCCGGCTCGGACCGGCCGGGCGGCAGGGTGACGGCCCCGCGGCAACCCGGAGAACGACGATGGCCCGAATCGTCCTGCTGCTGGAGTTCCTCGGCCTCTTCGGCGCCGGACCGCTGCTCGTGCTCGCGCTCCGGCAGCGTCTCTTGTTCGTGGCCCTGCTCTGGCTGGGGGCGCTGCTCGCCTGGAGCCTGACCCGCGATCAACGGCCGCCACCTCTGGCCGCCGAGGCCCGGCGCCGCCACCTGCGCGCCATCCTGCTCCGCGCCGGTGCCGTGGCTCTGGCGCTCGGGGCCGCGGTCTGGCTGGTCCGGCCCGAATTGCTCCTCTCGTTCCCGCGCGAACGCCCCTGGGTCTGGCTGGCCGTGATCACGGTCTACCCGCTGCTCTCGGTCTGGCCGCAGGAAATGCTCTACCGCCGCTTTCTCCTGCTCCGGTACGCGCCGCTGTTCGGGACCCGGGCCGGCTTCGTCGCCGCCTCGGGTCTGGCCTTCGGCTATGCCCATGTTATCTTCGTCAATCCGCTGGCGATCGTCCTCAGCACCGCGGGCGGCCTGCTGTTTGCCGCCACCTTTGCCCGCCATCGCTCGCTGGCGCTGGTCTGGCTGGAGCATGCCCTTTATGGCGGCCTGATCTTCACCATCGGCCTCGGGCGCTTTTTCTTCACCGGCGCGATGTGGCATCCCTGAGCCGCCGCCCGGGCAACGCAATGTCCTTTCTCCGACGCCCTCGCTTCGGCTAGGCTGGCAACGACCGGCGGCGATCCGGACGGCTCAGACGGAGCGGATGGGTGAAGAAGCTTTCAGCGACCGAAGCGATGAATCTCTATGAAGCGGCACTGACGGCGCTGCCCGAGATTTCGTCTCTCCATGTCGGCTTCGATAACGACAAGCCGGTCATCATCGTGACAGTTGACCAGGTCAGCGAGGAGCTGGAGCGGAAAATCGCTCAGATCGCGCCCCATGCCCCGATCAAGATTCTTCAGGTCGGCGGCAGGAAGCAGATCAGCGCCCGCGACGCCGCGGCAAAATACGGCGGCAGCCTTCGCAAGCTGAAAGCGGTGGCGTCGGTCGATGTCGGCCGGAAAGCCGGCCAGAGCGTCCTGATGGTGCGGGCCTTCCCGCTGACCGAAACGGTCCGGGCCTCGGTCCGCTCGGTCGCGCCCGACGCGCCGCTGGAATTCAAGGAATCCCGCCACAGCAAACACAGCGCCGCTTCGGTCCTGGAGTTTCTGGCCCGGAAACTCCGGTTGCCCTGCCTCGGGCTGGCGGCACTGGCGATTGTGCTGGCCCTGCTCTCGCCACTCTATTCCGCGACTGCGGACATCAAGTTTGCCCTCGGCGCGACGACGGCGCCGGGCATCGTCGTCGCCGCCGAACGGCCGGTGGTGAACCCCACCAACAAGAGTGAAATCAGTCAGGAGATCTCGGTCCAGTTTTCCGCAAAGACTGAAATCATCACCTTCAACCAGCGCACGGGCCTCTATAGAACGCTGACGCAATTCGACAACATGAATGCCGAGCCCTATCACAAGGGCACCACCGTAACCGTCTCCTACCAGAGCCGCGCCCCCGAGAACACCGCAAGAATATTTGACCGGGGACGGTTCTGGGCGACCATCACCTTATATTCGATCACCATCCTCGTCATCCTGCTGATCGCGCTCCGGTCCTGGATCAAATGGCAGGAGTGGTGACCGGCCCGGAGACGGACGCGCGCTATTCGAAATAAACCGCCCGCATCCGCCGGGCCTCCTCGGCGCTCCGCCGGATCGCGGACTCCCGGACCTGACGCTCGCGCTCCCGGCGCTGCCGGTCTTCCATCTGCTGGATGGTGTCGATGCTCTTCTTGCGGTTGTCGGTTACCGTCTCGGTCGGCACCGCATCATTGAACGAGGCCCAGAGCAGGGAATGCTCCGGTGTCCACGAGGGCAGGCCCTGCGCCAGCTTGACCGCGCCGGCGCTGCCGGCCTTGCGGGCCGCAGCGATCAGGAAACGATCCAGTTTGCGGTCGGTGGTCCGGATGTGGTTGGTCAGCCAGGCCTTCAAACTCTTCACGCCGTCTTCGGTCACCGGGTGGCATTCGGCCTGCAACCGCGACAGGCTGGTCTCGACCGTCCGCTGCAACATCAGGTGCTCGCTGCGGTGAGCCTTAGTCTCGGGAAAGTGGTAGATTTCCATCAGCTGTTCTTCGCGACGGAAATGCTGGGCCGCCTTGTCGATCAGCTTGCGGACGATGGCGATCTGATGGAGGCGCAGAACATCGCGCTCATAGACGCCGTCGACCCGCTGCCGGACGCTCTCACTTAGCTCGCCAACGATCTGATACAGTTCAACATGATCATCATTCATGACCGAATAGATCACTTCAGGAATGGAACCCTTCTGCGCCCAATCAAAAAGCCCCATTTTGGTATTCCCCTGGCCAAGGACGGCTGTTGATCGCGACACCGGAGCAAATTTCCGGCGACGTCCCGAGTATACATTTTAACGATACCGATAAACCCTGAGACTTTAGACAGGCTGACAATATGTCGCAGGCGATTCCGGCGCCGATCGCGCAGCGCAGCAAAGCATTCGCGGTCAAAACCCGTTCGGGGCCTTAGCATCGCATGAGACGGACGCGGTGTGGCACGATTTCCGATCGCAGCCGCAATCGCATCACGTTTATCCTGCCGCAACCCGGAAGACCAACACCACCGTTATTGGTATCGGGACGGCGGAAGCCCGGCGGCATGCCGGATGATGGCGGCCCCGGCAAAGCCGGAATTGAACATTTCCAGCCACTTGCCTCGGCCCGGTTGCGGCACCGTCACGGCGCGACGGCGCTGCTCGGGGCAACCCGCATGCCGCGGGCGGCGAGATCGCGCACGAAGGCCTCGCCGAGAGCAGGAAAGTCGGGACCGCCCGGGATCGCCGGCACCGGACTCGAGCAATCCTCCAGAAAGAGGAAGCGGGAGATGCGGTCGGGCGGCAGCGCCGCCGCGAGATCGAGCACGGTCGAGCGCACACAGTGGGACTTGGCCTCGCCGGCGATGGCCACCACCCCGGCCTCCTCAATGAAACGCAGCATCGCCGGGTTGGCGCCGGTGGCTGGATCGCCGGCATCCTCGACCTCGGCGCGAAACGCGCTGTAATGCTCGGTACGGGAATTGCCGCCCTTGGTCACAAACGAAATGGCTGAGGCCGCGCCCTCGGCCCAGCGCAGCAGCGCCGCCATCAGTTCGGGGTGAACGGCATGACCGGGAGTACCGATCAGGCCGTGGGGCGGCCAGATGGTCAGGGGATAGTTGCCCTTGCGCGCCAGTTCGCGGACATAGAAGAGGGCATAGTCCCGCTCGTCCGGGTTGCGGGGGCGCCAGTCCCCGGCCTCGACCGCCGCGGCGGTGATCACGGTGAACGGCGCGGGCGGGCGGCCCTGGCGATCCCGCCACCACACCGGATTGGCCACATGATAGAACTGGTGGCTGTCGAGGGTGACCTGGATGCGGTCGATGCGATGGCCGAGGCGGTCGACGAAGGCGGCAAGACGGCGCATGTCGGCATCGGCCCCCGGCACCGGCAGCGCTCCGGCGCACGGGCCATCACAGAAATCGCGCTGGGGATCGACGATGAGCAGACGAAACCGCGTCATGGTGACACCTCGATAATGCGGACCGCAATGACCGACCCTCGTGCGCAGCGGTCGCCAAACGACCCCGACCACGGGTAGCCTACCGGTTGCCCTGGCCCGGCGCCAGTGCCGAGTTGCCGGCGCGACTGGCGGAGAAATCGAGATCATGCCCACCCCCTCGCTCGGGCGCTGGCACGTGCCGGCGGAATGGGAGCGCCACAGCCGCTGCTGGATGGCGTGGCCGAGCCGCGGCGACCGCTGGCCGGACGGGTTGGAGACGGCCACCGCCGCCCATGCCGAACTGGCCCGGACCATCGCCGCCTTCGAGCCCGTGACCATGATCTGCAATCCCGAGGACGCGGTGGACGCCTCGCTGGCCTGCGGTGCCGGCATCCAGGTGCTGCCGCTGGCGGTCGGCGATGGCTGGCTGCGCGATACCGGCCCCTCGTTTCTGGTCAATGACAGCGGTGGCGTCGCCGGGGTGCACTGGCGCTTCGACGGCTGGGGCGGCCGGATCGCCGCGCCAGGAGCCGACGCCACCATCGGCCGGCGGATCCTCGAACATCTCGCCCTGCCCACCTACGAGGCACCACTGGTGCTGGAGGGCGGCGCCTATTCGGTGGACGGGGCCGGCGCCGTGCTGGTGACCGAACAGTGCCTGCTCGACGGCCGGCGCAACCCCGGCCTCAGCCGGGCCGAAATCGAAGAGCAGCTGACCGCCTGCACCGGCGCCGGCACCGTGATCTGGCTCGGCGGCGGCTGCGAAGATGACGACAGCGGCGGCCGGATCGATACCGTCGCCGCCTTCGTCGCGCCCGGACTGGTGCTGGCGCTGACCACCGACGACCCCCAGGACGGTAATTTCCGCGTCCTCCAGGACAATCTCGACCGGCTCAAGAAAGCGCGCGACGCCCGCGGCCGGAGCCTCGAGGTGGTGATGGTGCGCCAGCCGGCCCGGCGCCCGCGCGCCACGGGTGCCAAACGCCTGACCCTGTCCTACACCAGCTGCTATCTGGCCAACGGCGCGGTAATCCTGCCCGGCTTCGGCGATGCCGCCGACCAGGAGGCGCGCCGGACTCTGCGCAAGCTGTTTCCCCGGCGCGAGGTGGTGCAACTGCCGGCGCTGGAGATGGCGGCCGCGGGTGCCGGCCTTCATGGCCTCACCCTCCATCAACCGGCGGCGCTGCCCCTGCCCTATGATCCCGTGATCTGAGCGCCTGACGCCGCGGGAGGCACCCCGATTTTCCTTCGATTTCCCTTGTAAATCTTGGCCAAAGCGTTTAACGTCTCTAGTATGAATATCGGCAACTACATCATGACGCCTGTCGTCAGACAGGCCGTGCCCCCGCCCCAGCCCTATCAGGGCACAGCTACGGCGGCGAACGCGGCTCTCCTGGTGGCACAGAACGTCCCGCTTCAAACCCGGACCCAGACGGCCGGGGCGTTGCAGGCGGCCGGCAGTGCCGATCAGACCCGCACCGGGCAGTCCCGCAAGAATACCGGCGAGACCGTCGACTCCAACACCAATGCAGTCACCGCACGCAGCAATGGCGGCGGCGGTCGCGGCGGCAGCGCCCCCCAGCGGGGCGGCGGTCTCGACGTCCGGGTCTGAGCCGCGGGGATTATTTCCGGTAACCGTCACGCGGCGCTTCCCTCGGGAGGCGCCGCTTTCTTTTGGGGCGCGCGGCGCCTCTTTCGTTTAGGGCGCACGGCGCCGCCGCTCCGGGCATGACCGGGAGGCGGAGCCGCGCCCTGCTGCTGAAGCCGGTCCCCGCCCCCGATGGAGAACGGCCACCGGCTCAGCCGTGCTGGTTGAGCCGCTTCACCACCTTTTCCAGGGTCGCAATGGTTTTGCTGTCCTCGACCTGACAGCTGCCGGCAGCATCATGGCCGCCGCCGCCAAATTCAATCATGATCGAACCGATATGGGCCAGCGAGCGGCGATTGACGATCGACTTGCCGACCGCGAGCACGGTGTTCTGGCCCTTGAAGCCGGTGATCAGGTGCACCGACACCGTAGCGGTGGGATAAAGGGCATAGATCATGAATCGGTTGCCGGCGTAGATCGGCTCCTGGTGGCGCAGATCCACGATCACCACCGAGCCCTCCTGATGAGAACAGCGCTCCAGTTGCTCGATAAAGGCGTATTCCTGCTCGCGGTAGAGATCGAGCCGCTCCTTGACGTCGGGCAGGGCCAGGATTTCCTGGATGGTGTGGGTCCGGCAATAGCCGATCAGCTCCATCATCAGCTGATAGTTCGAGACCGTGAAGTTCCGGAAGCGGCCAAGACCGGTGCGCGGGTCCATGATGAAGTTCAGCAGCGTCCAGTTGCGCGGCGCCAGAATATCGGCCCGGCTGTAGTGAGCGGAGTCCGCCTGATCGACCGCCAGCATCATTTCATCGGAAATGCCGGGGAACTGCTCCTTGCCGCCAAAATACTTGTAGACTACCCGTGCCGCCGACGGCGCCTTGGCATCGATCACGTAATTGGGCCGCGGCTTGGCCCAGCGGTCCGAGGAATGCTCAAAGCGCTCGGTCTCGCTGGCATGGTGATCGAAGACCAGATAAGCCCCTTCGACGTAGGGAAGATTGGTGGTGATGTCGCGGCCGGTGATCACGACCTTGCCGTCCTGCATGTCCTTGGGATGGACAAACACAACCTCTTCGATCATCTCCAGTTCGCGCAGCAGGGTGGCGCAGACCAAGCCGTCAAAGTCCGAGCGGGTCACCAGGCGGTATTTCGCTTCAGCCATCGGAGACTCCCTGAATCCAGAGGATGGGGACGCCTCAATATTAACAGAACCGCGACCAATTCTTAAGCCAATTCGCCAAGCCCGGTTTAATCGAAGGTCGCGATTTTTTTGCCCGCCTTGATCGCTTCGTTGCGACGCCGGTCGACGATGTGAACGCGGGGCGGCCGGGTTTCGTTCCACCCCTTCAGCTCGCCATAGAGGCGCGGATAGCGCTCGGTGTCGAGCGCGATCGAGAGACCGCCATAGCGAACCGCCATCACGATGTGAACCATGTTGAAGACAAACTTGGCCATGTAGCCTTCGGCCGGCTCGGTCGAGGGATGGGGGATCAGCGGCATGGATGCGCCCTTGCCGAGCATCTGCTGCATCGAGGCGATGATGTAGTCGTAGCCGCGCTCGATGTTCTTCTCCAGCCGGCCGCGCTTGAGTTCGAGCGTTTCCTGGCGCTCTTCGAGGATCAGCTGGTTGACACCGGTGGAGAACTTCCGGCAGGCCTCGAAATCGACCTTGGGATCAATGGTGGCGAAATAGGCTTCGATCGACTGGCGCAGGGTCTCCATCTCGCGCCGCTTGCCCTCGCGGAGATGCTCGGCCATGTCATCGAACGAAACCATCGCCTCGATGGTCGCCGCCAGCGCCTTGGAGACCCCCTCGCGCCACTCCTCCAGCGACTGCTCGCCGCCGCGGGTCAGCACGTCGCCCAACTGGCCGAGGCCGATCAGCGCCTTGTCCTTGGTCGCGGCGATGGTGTCCTGCAACGCCTTGCGCTTGCCTTCGTCCTCCTCAAGGAGAGCGTCGGGAGCCTCCAGCAGGGTGTCGATGGTCTCGAGCGACTTGCGGGTCTGCTGAAGCCCGGCCAGCAGTTCGCCAATGTCGGGAATCTTGGTGCCTTCGGGTTCGGGCGGCGGCTTGGGCGGTTCGGGCTTGGCCTTTTCAGCCCGTGCACCCTCGGGCTTGGCCGGTCCTTCGAGGTCTTCGACCTGCTGGACCAGGGCGTGGCCTTCCTTGCTCCGGCCAACCAGGATGCAGGGGCGGAACTCGATCAGCAGCCGCTTGCCGGTGGCTTCGTCCTTGACCACGCCATTCTCGCGCATGAAGGTCATGCGCGCCAGCATGTTGGAGCGGCGGCCCTCGGCGGTGAAGCGCATATAGGGAATCGAGACGTCGGCATCGGGATTGTTGGGCAGAATGCCGTCGGGCAACACAAACCAGAACTGATTGCCGTCGCGAATGGTCAGAGTCAGGGACTCGGTCATGCTCTCGGCATCGGCGCAGACGGTATCCAGGGCGCTGGAAAATGCCAGCGGGTCTTTCACCGCCTTGGCCTTCCCCGTTTTTTGTCCCCGGTCTGGTTGCTTCACCATGCGTCCGTGTGCCTGTCTTCGAAGCCGGTCTCGCGGGCATGAAGCCATTCCGCAAAGACTCTTACTCGCTGACCGGGGCGAAGGGAAGATCATTACCGAGCAACGCCGCGACATTCCCGCAAGGCCGGGCGTTCGATCGATGCCTATCTTATTTCAGGCCCGGGCCCGGCACCGCTTTAGCTGAAACGGCGGTTCCCGGCGCTGATCAGCACTTCGCGCTTCCCGACATGGTTGGCGCCGCTCACCACC
The DNA here is from genome assembly GCA_037132135.1 of Rhodospirillaceae bacterium. Taxonomy (GTDB): domain Bacteria; phylum Pseudomonadota; class Alphaproteobacteria; order Azospirillales; family Azospirillaceae; genus BOG-933. The sequence continues at coordinate 13,300 of JBAXPR010000027.1, read as the reverse complement.
CCTTCGCCCTCCATCCGCTCGACGATCTTGGCCGAGCGGTTGTAGCCGATCGAAAGACAGCGCTGGATGAAGCTGACCGAAACCTTCTGCTCGCGCGCCACCAGCGCCACCGCCTGATCGTAGAGATCGTCGCCCGAATTGCTGGGAATCGGGCCGTCGTCGTCGGAGCCGGAACCGACATCGGAGCCGTCCTCGTCGTCGTCCTCGGTAATGGCGTGGATGTAGCTGGGGGCGCCCTGAGCCCGCACGAAGGCCACCACCTCCTCGACCTCGCCGTCAGAGACGAACGGGCCATGAACGCGGGTGATGCGGCCGCCGCCGGCCATATAGAGCATGTCGCCCTGGCCGAGCAGCTGTTCGGCCCCGGCTTCACCGAGAATCGTCCGGCTGTCGATACGCGAGGTGACCTGAAAGCTGATCCGGGTCGGAAAATTGGCCTTGATCGTGCCGGTGATGACATCGACCGAGGGCCGCTGGGTAGCCATGATCAGGTGGATGCCGGCGGCGCGGGCCATCTGGGCCAGCCGCTGGATCGCGGCCTCGATCTCCTTGCCCGCGACCAGCATCAGATCGGCCATCTCGTCGACCACGATCACGATGTAGGGCAGCGTCACCGGCTCGATGGTCTGATCTTCGAAGGTCGGCTGACGGGTGGTCTTGTCGTAGCCGGTCTGAACCCGGCGGCTGACCTTTTCGCCCGACGCCATCAGCTCCTTGACCCGGAGATTGTAGCCCTCGATGTTGCGCACGCCCAGCCGGGCCATCGCCTCGTAGCGCTGCTCCATCTCGCGCACCGCCCAGCGCAGCGCGATCACAGCCTTTTTCGGGTCGGTGACCACCGGGGTCAGCAGATGGGGGATGCCGTCATAAACCGACAGCTCCAGCATCTTGGGATCGACCATGATGAAGCGGCACTGGTCGGCGGTCAGCCGGTAGAGCAGCGACAGAATCATGGTGTTGATGCCGACCGACTTGCCCGAGCCGGTGGTGCCGGCGATCAGCAGATGGGGCATGCGGGCCAGATCCGCGATCACGGGTTCGCCGCCGATATCCTTGCCCAGCACCAGCGCCAGCCGCGCCGTGGTGCTGCGGAAGGCTTCGGCCTCCATCATCTCGCGGAGATAAACCATCTCGCGCACCGGATTGGGCAGCTCGATGCCGATCACGCTGCGGCCGGGCACGATGGCGATGCGGCAGGCGGTGGCGCTCATCGAGCGCGCGATGTCGTCGGTGAGGTTGATGACGGTCGAGGATTTGGTGCCGGGCGCCGGTTCCAGTTCGTAGAGCGTGACCACCGGGCCGGGACGGACCTCCATGATCTCGCCGCGGATGCGGAAGTTGCGCAGCACGGTCTCGAGATTGCGGGCGTTGCGCGCCAGCACGGCCTCGTCCACCGCCTGGGCCGGGCGGGCCTTCGGCGTCTGCAGACGGCTGATCGGCGGCAACTGGGCGCCGCTGCCGGCGGCCGGTGCGATCGCGGCCGGGGCGGCGATCACCAGCTCCGGCACCACAACGGCCACGGCGACCGGAACCTCGTCTTCGTCTTCGTCTTCGACTTCGTCGGCGTCCCCGTCGCCGGCGGCGGCTAGCGGCGCGTCGGCACGAAAGGGCGCGGAGCCGGCGGCGGCCGGCACGGCGGGTGGCGCTTCGTCGTCATCGTCATCGTCGTCGAGACCGGCGGCGGCGTGGCGCTCGTCGGCCCATTCGGCGCCGGCGAGAAAGGCGAAGGCCGAAATCACCGCCATCGTGCCGTCGTCCTGACCGGTGCCATAGACGATCTCAGCCTCAAGGGTGCCGGGATTCAGCTCCAGGTCCCACTCGACCATGCCGTCGGGCCAGACATGCTGGATCAGATTGAACGGCTGGTCGTTGAGCGCGCACCAGATGTTGAACTCGTCAACGGTGGCGATGCGCGACTTCTCGGTATAGGCCGGACGGTAGGGAATGCTCGGTTTCATCGGGCTATTTCACCGGGCTCCTTTGGGGGGGGCTGCTACAGCTCGTAAGCGGCGACCAGCAACTTGTCGATGGCCTGGCCATCGGTCGATAACGGCAGCACCACCCGCTCCCAGGTCTGCTTTACGCCGCTGAAGGTGGCGGTGTAAATGCGATGAAGCGGCGAGCGCTGCCGGCACACCAGCTCATATTCCTGGCGCAGGATGTCGCGCACCGCCTCGGGCAGATCGTTGAGGGTCTGACCGAGCCGGCTCTCGCCAAAGGCCCGGGCCAGCGAGCGGCCGTAATAGGAATAGAAGAACTCGCCATTGGCGTGGACGTGCATGATCAGCAGATTGGGCAGCCAGCGGCGAAGGTCCGCCGGTTCCATGTCCGACCCCAGCGGCAGCCCCCCCTCCGGGCACTGCTTCAGCCAGAACGCGCAGAGGGCCTGGACTTCCGGGTGTCTCAATCCTGTGGGTTCATCGACCATGTCATCTACGGAAGGTCATTGCCGGGAGTCATTCCGCGCCCCCGGAGCGTCGCCGCCCCGAACCGCGCGAGCACACCATACCGCCCGAGCAACCGAGCACGCAATCGCTATCTCGCGCCGCCCTCTCGCGTCCGGGCGCCCTGGCTCAGGCCGGCTCGTCGAACTTCTTGCCGTCAAGGTCGCGGCGGGCGCGGTCGTGGCTGCTGCGCTCGGCCTGCTTTTCGGTCCGGGTCCGGCCGGTGCGGACGCGGTTGAGACCCGCTTCCTGCTCGCGCAGCCGCTGCTCGCGCAGCTTGCGATAGCGGTTGAGGTTGACGATCTCGCCCATGCCTGCCTCCTCTGCCCGAGGATCCTGTCCCGAACCCTACGGATGGGACATATCCTGACACCCGGAACCGGAACGATCCGTTGCGTCCGGTATCCCGACCCACTAGCTTAGCGCAAGCCGGCGCCGACGCAAGCCTTGCCGGGCCACTTTTGGATTTTTTCTCGTGAAGACGCTGTTCCTGTTCATTCTCTCGGTGCTGGGGCTGGCCTTTGCCGGCGTGCTGATCGTCCCGGGCGCCGTCGACTGGAACCGCTTCAAGGCACCGATCACCGAAGGCCTGCGCTCGATCACCGGGCGCGAGGTTTCCTTGGACGGTGACGTCCGCTTTTCCGTGCTGCCGGTGCCGACGCTGTCGGTGTCGGGGGTGCGGATCGGCGGCCTGCCCGGCGGCGCCGAGCCCGATCTCCTGCGCCTCGGCCGGCTCGATGCCCGGGTGGCGCTGCTGCCGCTGTTCGGCGGCCGAATCGAAGTCGAGCACATCGCCCTGGAGCAGCCCGAGCTGACCCTGGAAACCCTGGCCGACGGCCGGCGCGGCTGGATGCCGCCGCTGGACGGCGCCGGGGACATGCCGGTGCCGCGCGCCACCCGCCTCGACCGCATCGAGATTCACGACGGGACCCTGATCTGGCGCGACGATGCCGGGGGCCGCCGCTACCGCTTCACCGGCCTTCATGCCCGGATCAGCGCCGCCAGTCTGGCCGGTCCCATCGAACTAGTCGGCCGGGGCGAGAGCGCCGGCCTGCCCCTGACCCTTGAAGCCGCGACCGGAGTGATCGGCGACGGCGCCTCGACACCGGTCCGTCTCGCCCTGGCCACCCTCGACGGCACCACCGCGCTGCATTTCGCCGGGCTGGTCACCGGCGGCGGCGAGCCGCGGTTGCAGGGCGACCTCCGGGCCGAGACCAGCGGCGCCCTGGCCCCGGTCTTCGCCGCCTTCGGGCTGGCGCTGCCGTCGCCCGACCAACCCTTCAGCCTCCATGCCGCCCTCGACGCCGCCCGCAAGGCGGTCAGCCTGACCGGCATGGAACTGCAGTCGGGCGACGCCATGGTCGCGGGCAACGCCCGCCTGACCCTGGCCACCGGGCAACCGCCGGCCCTCGAGCTGAAACTGACGGCGGGCAAGCTGGACCTCGGTCCCTGGCTGGCTGTGGCGCCCGATCTCACCGGCATCAGGCTGCCGGCGGACCTCACGGCCGGCCTCGACCTCGGCGTCGATGCCCTGGCGGTGGGACGGGGCGTGCTGCGTCAGGCCGGGCTGCGCGCCCGGCTGGCCGGCGGCGCCCTCACCCTGGAGCGCCTCGGCGCGCTCGGGCCGGGCGGCTCCGAGCTGACGGTTTCGGGCAACCTGATTAACGCCGAGGACGGGCCGGCGCGGGCCGATCTCCGCTTCGAGGCCAGCACCGACAATTTGCGCCTGCTGCTCGACCGGCTCGAGATCGAGAGTTCGGGCATCGCCGGCGACCGCCTGCGCCGGGCTTCGGTCGCCGGCCGGCTGCGCGGCCGCGCCGGCGACCTCGAGCTGTCCGGCCTCGATCTCCGGCTCGACATCAGCCGCGCCGGCGGCTGGCTCCGCTATCGCGATCAGGGGCGGCCCCAACTCAGCGCCGGGCTGGAAGCCGACCATCTCGACCTCGACGCCTACCGGGGCGGTCAGCCGCTGCCCGAAGCGCGCGCGCTCGCCGCCGGCCTCGCCAGCCGTTTGGCCGGCCTCGATCTTGCCGTCAGCGCCCGGCTCGGCCGGCTGACCCTGGGCGGGTTAGCCATGCTCGGCCTCGAACTCGACGCCACCAGCGACCGCGGCAGGCTGACCTTGCACACGGCGCGGATCGCCGATCTCGCCGGCTTCAGCCTCAGCCTGCGCGGCGGCCTCAGCGGGCTGGAGCCGCTGCGCGGCATCGATGTCGGCTTCGGCATCGAAACCGCCTCGCTCGCCGCCGCCGAACGGGCGCTGGGGCTGGCGCTGCCACCGCCGCTGCGCCGGCTCGGCGCGCTGAAACTCGGCGGTCATCTGGCCGGCGACGGCTCCCGCCTCGCCATCGCCGTCAGCGCCGACAGCGACCCCGGGCCGACCGCGATCTCGGGCGAGTTGGCGCGCGAGGATGGCCGCTGGCGGCTCTCGGCGCTGCACGGCAGCGTGGCCGGCACGGCGTTGAAGGGCGAGGGGTTGATCGAACTGGCCGGCGAGCGGCCGTCCTTCGAACTCGGGCTCGAAACCGGCGAGGTGCGGCTCGACCGGCTGTGGCCCGAGACCCCGCGGCCGGCACTGCGCCGCTGGTCGGTGGACCGACTCGATTTCGGCTGGCTCGGCGGCCTCGACGGCCGGCTGACCCTCAGCGCCGCCGGCCTGACCCTGGCCGGACGACGGCTGGGCGGGGCCGACCTCGGCGCCCGCCTCTCGGGCGGCATCCTCACCCTCGAGCGTCTCGAGGGCGATCTGATGGGCGGGCGGCTGAAGGCCGGCGGCCGGCTGGCCCTGACCCGGAGCGGAACCGGCGAAGCGGCGCTGACCCTTAACCTGACCGGCGCCCGCTTCGACCGCGGCTTCTTTGACGAACGCACGGCACCGCGCACCGTCGACGTCGTCGCCGGCACTCTCGATCTTGAGGCCGGGCTGACCTGCGCCGGCGACAGCGAACTGGCCCTGATCGGCTCTCTCTCCGGCGCCGGCCGTTTCGCCGTCGGCGGCGGCCGGCTGCGCGGGGTCGATCTCCCGGGACTCGGCCAGCGCATCGCCAGCCTGCGCCTGCCCGAGGACGTCGCCGCCCGCCTGAGCCTCGGCCACGGCGAGGCCGAGGGCGAGACGCCGTTCGAACGGCTGGACGGCGCCTTCACCATCGAAAACGGCATCGCTGCCGGCACCGGACTGCGCCTCGGCGCTGCCGCGGGCAGCGGCGAGGCCGAGGGCACCGTCGACCTGCCCGACCGCCTGCTCAATCTCGCCCTTCACCTCCACCCCGACCATCAGCCGCCGCTGCCGCCGATCGGCGTCATCGTCGCCGGCGGCTTCGACCGGCCGCAACGCACCATCGACACCGGCGCCCTGCAGGACCATTTACGCAAAGAGCTGCTCGCCGGCCCGCCGCCCTGAGTCCCGTCGCCGTCTGCCACCCGAGCCCAGAGGACACCCGCCCATGTCTCCCGTCAGCCTGCTGCTCAATGTCTTGTGGATCGTGTTCGGCGGCCTCTGGATGGCGCTGGGCTGGGTGATCGCCGGGCTGATCATGGCCCTGACCATCATCGGCCTGCCCTGGACGCGCTCGGCCTTCACCCTCGCCGCTTACGCCCTGGTGCCGTTCGGGCGCACCGTGGTCCGGCGCGACCGGCTCGAAGGCCACGAAACCCTCGACACCGGCCCGCTCGGGGTGGTCGGCAACATCATCTGGCTGCTGCTGGCCGGCTGGTGGCTGGCCCTCGAGCATCTCGCGATCGCCCTCGCCTTCGCGGTCACGATCATCGGCCTGCCCTTTGCCTGGGCCCATCTCAAGCTGGCCGGGCTGTCGCTGTGGCCGGTGGGCATGATCGTGGTGGCCAGCGACGAGCTGCCGCCGCCCGCGCCCTGAGCCGCGCCGGTCAACGCGGCAGCGTCACCCGCGCCCGCAGGCCGCCCTCGGCGAGATTGGTCAGCGTGATGTCGCCGCCGTGACCGCGAATGATGGTCCGGGCCACTGAGAGGCCGAGGCCGGTGCCGCCGGTATCGCGCGAGCGCGACTCCTCCAGGCGATAGAACGGATGGAAGACCTTCTCCCGTTCGGCCTCGGGAATGCCGGGACCGGCATCGTCGATCTCGACCACGGCGTGCCCCGGCACCGTCGACACCGTGACGTCGGCCCGGCCGCCATAGTTGATGGCGTTGTCGATCAGATTGGCAAAGGCCCGGCGCATGGCCACCGGACTGCAGGTCAGGGTCAGGTGACCCGGCCCCTGGTAGCCGGCCTCCTGGCCGGCGTCGTTGCGATCGTCGATCAGGCTCTGGAGCAGATCGGCAAGATCGGCCTGCACCCGCTGCTCGCGCCGGGCATCGTCGCGGGCGAAGGCCAGCGTGGCATTGATCATCGCCTCCATCTCGGCCAGATCCGCCATCATCTTGCGCTGGGTCTCGGGGTCGTCGATGAACTCGGCGCGGAGGCGCAACCGGGTCAGCGGCGTGCGCAGATCATGGCTGATCGCGGCGATCATCCGGGTGCGGTCCTCGACATAGCGGGAAAGCCGCTCCTGCATGCGGTTGACGGCATGGGTGGCGGCGCGCAGCTCGCGCGGCCCGGCCTCGGGCAGCGGCGCCGAGCCGCCATCGACGCCGAGACGCTCGGCCGCGGCGGCAAAAGCGGCCAGCGGCGCGGTCAGCCGGCGCGCCGCCCACAGCGACAGCCCGGTCACCACCAGCGCGATCAGGGTCATCCAGAGCGCGAAGCGGGCGAGACGGAACGAGCCGTCGGGAGCGTGAGTGGCGGAAAACACCAGCCAGCTGCCGTCGGCCAGGGCAACCCCGACCCTGAGCATACGCACCCGGTGCATATCCTGGTCGGCAAGCGGCCCGGCCGCCGGGGTCAGCACCGGCACGCGCCGCCGCTCGGCGATGATCTCCCGCTCCGGTCCGCCGAGGGCCGCGGCCAGATGGTGCCTGAGCGGCGGCGGCGGCGGCACGAGGTGGTCCGAATCGAAGCTCGGACGGCCGGGCAGCCACGCCACCCCCAGCACCGGATCGTCGAGGGCGCCGACCACCCGCGGCCGCTCCTCGGGCCGGGTCGCCTCGACCAGCTGAACCACCGAGATCGTCCGCTGGATCAGCTCGCCCTGGCTGTGCATCGGCCGGTCACGGCCACGGTCGGTAAGATAGACCAGCGCACTCACCGCCTGGGTCAGCAGCAGCGCCAGCACCACCGTCAGCGCCATGCGTGCGGCGATGCCGTCGGGCACCAGCCGCCGCCACGACCATTTCGGACTCACGACCATTTCGGGCTCATCTCTCCAGCCTGACGGTGGCGGCAAAGAGATAGCCGCCGCCGCGCACGGTCTTGATCAGCAACGGTTCGGCGGCGTCGGCCTCGATCTTGCGGCGCAGGCGGCTGACCTGAACATCGATGCTGCGGTCAAAGGGTGCCGCGGCGCGGCCACGGGTGATGTCGAGCAGCTGGTCGCGGTTGAGCACCCGCTGGGGATGCTCGGCGAAGGCGACCAGGAGGTCGAATTCTCCGGCACTGAGCTGGATCAGCACGCCCTCGGGCGAATGCAGCTCGCGCCGCGCCATGTCAAGCCGCCAGCCTTCGAACGCCAGCACCCGGCCGCCGGCGCCAAGGCCGTCCTCGGCCGCCGAGAGCGGTGCCCCCGGCCCGCCGGACCGGCGCAGCACCGCCTTGATCCGGGCCAGCAGTTCGCGCGGATTGAACGGCTTGCCGAGATAATCGTCGGCCCCCATCTCCAGGCCGACGATGCGGTCGGTCTCGTCGCCGGCCGCGGTGAGCATGATGATCGGAGTCGCCGAGGATGCCCGCAGCCGGCGGCAGAGCGAGAAGCCATCCTCCCCCGGCAGCATGACGTCGAGAATGATGAGATCGATCCGGCCGGCTTCGATGATCCTGGCCATCTCGGCGCCGTCCTTGGCCGCGGAGACGCGATAGCTGTGCCCGCCGAGAAAGCGGGTCAACAGCACGCGAATCTCGCGATCGTCGTCCACGACCAGAATGTGAGGCATGCGATCCATGACCCGACTATCGGACAGCGGCCGGCCCGGGGGAAAGAACGATTTTGTAACGGCGGTTTGCCGTTCCGGCGCTGGTTACCGGCTGTTACAGTTCTCGCCGAACCCGACATCAAGCGGCAATGCCGGTACCCCATCTTCCGGTCACGCCATCCGGCCAATCATTCTCTCATTTCCCCCTTCTCAAGGAGTATCCCCCATGAAACGCGGTCCGTTGACTCTGGCCCTCGCGGGACTGGCTCTGGTTCTGGCGGTTCCGGCGATCGCCGCCGGGCCATCCGGTGACTCCATCCGGCTGGCCCAGGCCCAGCCCGGGGATCAGATCACCCGTCCCGGCCCCGGCATGGGCATGGGTCCCGGCCCCGGCATGGGCATGATGAGACAGCAGGGCGGCCAGGACGACGGCGCCGGCCGTGACCGGCGCCAGCAGCACATGGCGAAGATGTGCGAGACCGCCGACGCCCACCACGCCGCAACCCTGGCCTTCGCCGAAACCCGGCTCAAGCTCACCGAGGCTCAAAAGACGGGCTGGAGCAAGGTCGTTGCCGCCGCCACCGCCGCTCACCAGAGCATGACCACGCTGATGTGCGGCGACCTCAAGGACAAGCCGGCCCCGACCAGCCTGCCCGACCGTCTGGCCCGCGACGAACAGCTGGCCCAGGCCCGGCTCAGCCACCTCCAGACCCTGCGCCCGGCCCTCGACGAATTCTATAAGACCCTGACCCCCGAACAGCAGAAGATCGCCGACACCCTGCCCCTCGGCACTCACGGCCCTGGCCGCGGCCAGGGTGGCCACCGCATGCAGCATGGCTGGTAGGCGGATCGGCAGACCCGTCCCCGATCGGGCTCGCCATGACGGCCGGGAGTTGATAAAACCGCCGTCATGGTGAAGCTCACACGCATCTATACCCGCGGCGGCGACCGCGGCCAGACCTCGCTCGGCGACGGCCGGCGGGTCGCCAAGCACGATCAGCGGGTTGCGGCCTATGGCGCCGTCGACGAGGCCAATGCCGTGCTTGGCCTCGCCCGCCTGCACACCGGCGGCCAGCCCGAGGTCGACGCCATGCTGGCGCGCATCCAGAACGATCTCTTCGACCTCGGCGCCGACCTCTGCACCCCCCACGAGGAGGCGCCGCAATATCCGCCGCTGCGCATCATCCCGGCCCAGGTCGAACGGCTGGAGCGCGAGATCGACGCCCTCAACGCCGGACTGCCGGCCCTCGATTCGTTCATTCTGCCCGGCGGCTCGCCGGCCGGCGCCTTGCTGCATCTGGCCCGCACCATCGCCCGCCGGGCCGAGCGCGAGATCACCGCCCTCGCCGAACACGAGCCGGTGGCGGCCCCGGCCCTGCAATACATCAACCGTCTTTCGGACCACCTGTTCGTGCTCGGCCGCGTCGTCAACGACCAGGGCCGGGCCGACGTGCTGTGGGTGCCGGGAGCCAATCGCTGAAGTTCCCTGCCTGCCGGCCGAAGCCCCCGATGATCGACTTCACCGACCACCAGCTTGAGCGCTACGCCCGTCATATCATGCTGCCCGAGGTCGGCGGCACCGGCCAGGAGCGCCTGCTCGGAGCGCGGGTGCTGGTGGTCGGCGCGGGCGGGCTGGGCTCGCCGCTGCTGCTCTACCTCGCCGCCGCCGGCATCGGTACCCTGGGAGTGGTCGACCCGGATGTCGTCGATCTCTCCAATCTCCAGCGTCAGGTGATCCACGACGGCGCCGCTCTCGGCCAGCCCAAGGTCGCGAGCGCCGCGCTGCGCATCCGGGCGATCAACCCCGAGGTCCGGGTCGAGACCCACCAGACCCGGCTGAGCACGGCCAACGCCGCGGCGCTGATCGCCGGCTACGACGTGATCGCCGACGGCACCGACAATTTCACCGCCCGCTTCCTGATCAACGACGCCTGCTTTTTTGCCGGCAAGACCCTGGTTTCGGCGGCGATTTTGCGCTTCGAGGGCCAGATTTCGACTTTTAAGCCCCATGCCGGCCCGGCCCACCCCTGCTATCGCTGCCTGTTTCCCGAACCGCCGCCGCCGGGGCTGGTGCCGAGCTGCGCCGAGGGCGGGGTGTTCGGCGCCCTGGCCGGGGCCGTCGGCTCGTTTCAGGCCGTCGAGGTGCTGAAGGAGGTGCTGGGGATCGGCGACAGCCTGTCCGGCAACCTGCTGTTGATCGACGCGCTGTCGGCCACCTTTCGCAAGATCAGGGTGCCGCGCGATCCCCACTGCCGGCTGTGCGGTGCCGCCCCGGCGATCACCGGGCTGCCCCCCGCCTTGTCGGGAGCGGATTGAACCGCCGTCATTGATGTCCCTATACATCGTATGGATGATTTCGGGCCTGTCACAGATCTGGTATCAGAGCGGAAAAATTCGGACCATCCAGGAGCGGTCATGGCGAACGTCGGTTTCTTCGAGCGCTACCGGGTCGGAACCCGGATCAATTCCGGCTTCGCCGTCGTGCTGGCGCTTCTGGTTGCGGTCGCCGTGGTCGCGGTGATCAATCTTCGCCACGGCGCCGACGGCCTCAGGGACTATGCCCGGGTCGCCGCCAACACCATCGAGACCGTCGGGGTCGCGGCCGATGTCGCCGAGATGCGGCGCCGGGTGGTGCTCTTCGCCGACAGCGGCGACGAGGCGGCGCTGGCCCGGGCGCGGGCGCTGATCACAAGCATCGGCGACACCCTCGACGCCCTGATCGCCCGGACCAAGGCCGCCGACCGTCGCCAGATGCTGACCGAGCTGCGCGAGCTGGTCAGCCGCTACGGCGCCGGTCTCGGACAGGCGGTGTCCCTGCGCGCCGAGCGCGAGCAGATGATCACCCAGACCATGGACACCATCGGCACGGCCCTGAATGCCGGCATCACCGAAGTGGTGACGCGGGCGCTGGCCGAAGGAAATACGGCGCTGGCGGCCCAGGCCGGAGTGGCGCAGAACGCCTTTGCCATGGCGCGCTACTGGGCCGCCCGCTTTACCGCCAAGGCCGAGCCTCGCTTCGCCGACTCGGCCGCTGAGCAGATCACCCTCTTCCGCAAGACCGTAGCCGGGTTGCAGGCCCAGGTGACCGGCTCCGAAATCCGGACCCTGCTGACCGCCGCCGCCAGCGCCGCCGCCGCGTATCAGCAGCGCTTCGGCGAGGCCCGGACCCTGACCCGAACCTTTGACGAGACGGTGTTCGGCACGCTGGCCGGCCTTGGCACCGAATTCGCCGAGAAGGCGGCCCGGCTGCGCGACGCCCAGATCGCCCGCAACACCGGGCTGCTCGCCCAGACCGACGACGCCGTGACCGCCGCGGTGACGGTATCGGTCGCGCTCTCGCTGGCGGCGCTGCTGATCGGCCTCCTTTGCGCGCGCGTGATCTCGGGCAGCATCATCCGGCCGGTCGAGGGCGTGCGTAAAGTGATGGTGGACCTCGCCGAGGGACACCTTGAGGTCAGCGTGCCCTACACCGGCGGCCGGGACGAACTGGCCGAGATGGCCCGGGCGGTCAACACCTTCAAGGATGTCTCGACCGTCGCGGTGCGCGCCGGCTGCGGCCTCGATCAGGTCACGGCCAACGTCATGATGACCGACACCACCGGTGACATCACCTCGGTCAACCCGGCCCTGGTCCGGATGTTCCGCGCCGCCGAGAACGACCTCCGGGCGGTTGCGCCCGATTTCGATGCCGGCGCGCTGACCGGCCTCCCTTACCGGCACCTGCCCGGCCAGTCGGAGGCGCAGCAGCGCACCCTCGCCGCCCTCACAGCGACTCTCACCGATGAGATGCGTATCGGGCGCCGGACCTTCCGGGTAACGGCCAATCCGGTGGTCAGCCGGCGCGGAGTCCGGCTCGGCGCCGTGCTCGAATGGCGCGACCTGACCGAGGAGCTGGCGATCGAGGCCGAGATCAAGGCCATCGTCGAGGGCGCGCTTCATGGCGATCTCTCGCGCCGCATCACCCTTGAGGGCAAGACCGGCTTCTTCCGGGCGATCAGCGAGGGCATCAACGGCATCGCGCTGACTGTCTCCGAGGTCTCCGAGGAGCTGGCCGCGGCGCTCAGCACCCTGGCCAACGGCGACCTCAGCCAGCGCATCGACAAGCGCTACGAGGGCGTCTTCCTCCGACTCAAGGACGACTACAACGCCACCGCCGTCAAGCTGGCCGAAGTGGTCGGGCGCATCACCCAGGCCACCCAGGCCATGAGCAACGCCTCGGCCGAAGTCTCGGCCGGCAGCGCCGATCTGGCCGACCGCACCGAACAGCAGGCCTCGAACCTCGAGGAAACCGCGGCGGCGATGGAGGAACTGGGCGCCACGACGCGCAGCAATGCCGACAACGCCCTCGAGGCCAACCGCATGGCCGGCAAGGCCAAGCAGGCGGCCGAGCACGGCGGCCAGCTCGCGGAGCAGGCGGTGACCTCGATCAAGCGCATCGAACAGGCCAGCCGCAAGATCACCGAGATCATCGGCGTGATCGATGAGATCGCCTTCCAGACCAATCTGCTGGCCCTCAATGCCGCGGTAGAGGCCGCCCGGGCGGGCGACGCCGGCAAGGGCTTCGCCGTGGTCGCGCAGGAGGTCCGGGTGCTGGCCCAGCGCTCGGCGCAGGCGTCCAAGGAAATCAAGCTGCTGATCACCGCCAGCGATACCCAGGTTCACGACGGCGTCGAGATGGTGCAGAAGGCGGGCAGCGCACTCGGCGGCATCGTCAGCGGCGTCAATCAGGTGGCGGCGATGATCGAGGAGATGGCCACCGCCAGCGCCGAACAGGCCTCGGCGATTGACGAGATCAACTCGGCGGTGGCTCAACTCGACGAAATGACCCAGAAGAACGCCGCCCTGGTCGAGGAAACCACCGCCGCCGCCCAGTCGA
>JBAXPR010000026.1:0-34434 GCA_037132135.1 Rhodospirillaceae bacterium | reverse complement strand
ACCTTAATCAGATCATCGCCACCAGGGTTCTTTGCCCAGTGCTCGACCTTGCTTCGTGCTTCTGGGCGTGGCACCAACTTGAGCATGGAGTTCTGGCCGCACTCATTGGCTTGTAGCACGGATTGAAGGGCGAAGTCAGCGGTGTCGGGCAGATTGAAATGGTATTCGAAATCAACATCCGGTATCTCATCGATAATTAAATTCCATTTTCTCCGATGTGGAAACCACGGCATTTCCCAAAGGCATTTGTGAGTGATGAATGCGATACATCCGCCATCATTATCGACATCCCATTCGCTCATGAAATTACCAAGTTCAGAAAACACGGAACCAGAACATACCGTGCTGTCAAATCGCTTCACAACCACTTTGGAATTCATCTGCTTAACAGTTTCAACGCTTTGAGTTATTAACTTGGTCGTCGGCTGCACGAATAGGATGGGCTGACCTAATTTGGTCGCGGACTTCACCGCGAATTCAAGGGCATGAGTTGTTTTATAACTCCCACAAACCCCATCAACATAATATATAATCATAGCAAAACCCCTTATCAAAAATAAGGAGCAGTGACATAAGCAAACTGGAATTGGGTATGGTCTCTGCGTCCTGTGCTGCGTCAAAATAAAAAGTGGGAGGACAAAGCGGACGCAGATGCTGTATTTATTGGTAGCAACTCCAATAACGCCTCCCACATTATATTTATACTTTAAAGGTCAGGTTTAATCACTATAATTCTTCACCAAAAGAAAAATATCTTCTCCAATAATTTCAAGAGATAAATAGGCTGGGGGCTTGCTCAAAAGCCCGAACATATAGAAGGAAAATTGAATGAAATATTGGGAAATTTTCAACAATGACAAAGGGGGCGTGGTGGAGGATTTTGAGGCGATGTCAGATGCCGCCGACAGAAACATAAAAGCGGCTAAATGCCAGAAACAACAGGCGCGTATTCTAAAAACCAAGACATCCCTTACCAGTCAGCAGAAAAGGTTGAGTGATATTAACAGAGAAGGTGTTTGATATGGCGGAATTGAGTGAGGCGTTGTTTCTGGTGATTAATGAGATGCGTCGAATTGGCTATGGCGTTTCAGATAATAGATTCTCCGAATTAATGTTAGCAAAATCAAAGCGGTATGTTTCATGGCTTCGTGCATCTAATCATTCTCCAGGAATTGAGGCAATGGTCAATCTATATGTGCGACTTGACCAGATGGGTGATGGATATAAACTGGCCGGTGATATTGCAGCTGTGAATGAAATTGAGGTGATAACTGACCACCTATGGAATTCAATCCGTGAGGCATCTTTATCCAGTTCGCCAAACCGCCGAAGCGATCGCCGGCACGATGGCGATGGCCGGCAAGGAGAGCTTGCCCTGTGAGGTGTCGCCCCGTCTCTGGAACCACAGGGGGCAACTGGCATAGCCCCTTCCTCGTTGACGGCATCACCGTGACATTCCAGGGCACTGGCCGGCAAGCCCTTCAAGTGATCGTCGGCATCGTCTTGCGTAAACCAAGCCGAACTGATGCGCCGGTTGAAAGAGGCGCATTGGTGAAGGGCGTCACGATTGATGCGATTGAAATATGTAAAATTCAAATCGGTAACAAAAAGCACCTTTAATATACTATTTTTCGTTACCGAATTTAGCTCGGCTTTATGTAATAATGTTATTCAGGCCATATCAATTCGTTGCGATTGTTATAATATATCCGGAAATGAATTCTAACGAAAAATAGTATATTAAAAGTATTTTTCGTTAGAAGTCATTCGTAGCCAGTCCCGTTCGCATCCATGAAAGCGAGAGCGGTGTGGGGAATGCCCGCAAGCATGCCCACCCATTCAAGCCGGACATCTCGATGCCACAACGCAAGCCCTCGACCATTGTGCGACTGGTTGCCGCCCCCAAAGCGGCTACGACGTGCTCGGTATATATCAGGGCGGGAACCACGGCGTCCTCAAACAGAGTGCCGGCCGCTTTTGGCGACCGGCGACTCGGGAAAATCAGTTTTCAGGTTTCAGTGAGCGGCACTCTTCACCGCCGCTGCCCCTTCTCGGCAACCTCCTTCCCCGACTTCTTGCTGCGCTTGATCGTGGCGAGCTGAGCATCAAGGTCACCAGCCTTGGCTGCCTCGATCACCCCGTCGAGCACCGTGATCACGTCCTCGACAGTCGGGGCAATGATCGCCTCAGGAAACAGGGCCGAGGCACCGTAACGGAGCACCACCACATAGCGGTTGCCGTCCTTGCTCCACCACTTCTTGAACTTCAGAGCCCGCTCGACCGGCTGGCCACTTTCCTTGTCCTTCCTGACCCCGCTGCGGACAAAGGGTCGATTCGCAAGTTCCGCCTCCAGGGCTTCGATCTGGTGCTGAACACCCTCGATGAACCGGCCACGGCGATGCTGGACGGGGTCGGCGTTTTGCTGCTTGGGGGTGGCACCGACCTGAAACTTGCTGAGGGCGGTGCTTTTCTTGAGAATAACGGCGAGTTCCATGTGGCTCTCCATGTGTTATAGGTGCCATACGGTATGCTCGCCGTGCCATAGATCTATAGAAATCTGAGTAAGAACCTTGCGATGTTTAATCTTCTGATGCATTAACTTTAGGTGGCTTCGCGCCGAATAGTTTTTCATAGAGATCAGCCGGAAGCATGTGGCTGTAGGTCTGCTGAATCTGCTTGACGCTCGTCCCGCACTGCTCGGCGATGTCGAAAACCGATACACCTTCTCTAATCTTCTTCGTGATAAAGGTGTGTCGAAGCGAATACGCCGAGCGTGTCAACCCGTCAACTTCCTTTGGTATCCCGCAAAACTTTAGCAGCTCGTTGAAGTGCTTATTATATGACGAGTAGAACTTACCGTTTAGTCCAGCAAGCACGCAATCGTCAGGCTTTTTATGCTTTGCAAGTGTTAAGTATTCCATGAGTGGGTAAATGAACGATTGGTTGCAGGGGACCATTCGTTCATGGTCTTTACCCTTGAGATGAACTCGGACGAATCGAGCTGAGTCTGAAATAAGTGAACCCTTGACCGTATTCAGCATGACCCACGCAAATTCTAAACAGACACCATCTCCTTCCATATTCTGGATTATAAAATCCTTCCATGTTAGATATGCGAGATCGTTTGTTCGGCATCCGCATGACAGCATCAAGTGCACAAGAAACCTTGTCAGATATATCTTTTGCATATTTGAGGTGCCTTTGTGGGAATCCACCCACCTGTCAATATTACGAAGTAGGTCATCCACCTCAGAATCTGAAAAGTGTCCCCTTGATGTGGACGAATCATAATTCTTGGGGATTTCGATGGATGGCAGCTCGCCTTTATACCAGTTTTTCTCCTTCGCAAATTTTAGTACATACCTTATCGCGGTGTTATGGTGGTTTATAACGCTCTTGGCTTTTATTGTCCCGCATTCAATCAGGTGGCCGTAATATTCATCTAATGATTGCTGCCTAATGGATGCGACCGACATATCTCCAAAATATTTTAACAAATGGTTCTTCAGGAGGTCGTTATAGAATTTCACCATCCTTGTGGTTTCTTTGTTAATTTTGAGCCGGGCATCCAGGTATTTACCAAACTCAGTGGCGACATCAGAAAATTTTTTGGGAAATATATCTACATTACACCTTCGAAGTGTTTCTAATTCGACAGCTTTCGTTCGTGCGAACATAATGGCTTCATCGAGAACGGGTGTACCGGTGGATAGCACCTTGTTCTTTTTCTCATCCTTGAAATATATTGCGACTTCCCAATTATTGATGCCTTCCCTCTTTCTAAGAGTGATGCCAGTGCCTTTGATCCGATAGCCTTTACGAACAGGAATCAGGTCCATAGCCCCCTCCACCGACGCTGGGGGGCATAGTAACTAACCCATTGGAATCCCGATAGTAAAAACCAGTAAAAAAACAATATCTACATATAACAATGCGTTAGTCATGGTTCATGCTATAGACGATAGCCATGGCCGGACTATAGCCCGGCAATCAGGGCCAGGGCCAGCCGATCGAGCGCCACGGCCTCGCCCGGGGCCACCGCGCCGCCGCGAGCGGTGATGGCTTGGGCCAGTGCCGAGAGTTCGCGATGCTGGGGCCGCGCAGCATCGAAGCGGGGAATTCGCAGGGTTTCGATCACGCCGGTGCCGAGGCCGAGCGCGGCGGCGTATGATGTAACCGCTTCCGAAACGAGTGGTGCGTTCAGCAGGCCGGTCAGATAAGCTGCCTCGTCCTCAGTCGATACGGGAACGAAATAAAGTTTGTGATCCGGAATCGCGATCCGCTCGCCCAGCAGCGGGTCGGCGACCGGGCCGAGATAGGCGGCGGCGAAGCGGCTGGCGATCTCCCGCCACAGCACTTTCCAGGGCGAGAAGGTGTAGGGGCCGGTGCTCCAGCACGACCAGAAGGGTTGCCCGGCCTGATAGCGGCGGTAGCTGGCGCGACGCCGCAGTTCGGCCTCGAACTGCTGGAAATAGGCATGGGTGCGCGGGCAGGTCCGGGGCAACTCGGGGTCGCCGTGCATGCCGTGCTGGGGCAGGATCAACCGCAACTCCGGGTCGGGCTTGATCGCGAACGGGCCGAGGCCCCGGCCGCGCAGCAGCGGAAACAGGTGGGTGCCCTCGATCGCGGCTTCGAGGCGGGGCAGCGACGGCGAGCGGCCGAGGGCAGGGTCATTCGCTATTCGAAATAAATCCGTATCCGATTTAATAATGGTAACGAAATAAATCCCGTTGCGATCGGTGGTGACGCCCTTGCGGGCGCGGTAGGCCGCCGGGGC
The DNA here is from genome assembly GCA_037132135.1 of Rhodospirillaceae bacterium. Classification (GTDB taxonomy): domain Bacteria; phylum Pseudomonadota; class Alphaproteobacteria; order Azospirillales; family Azospirillaceae; genus BOG-933. The sequence continues at coordinate 29,657 of JBAXPR010000026.1, read as the reverse complement.
GGTGGCATCGAACAGGCGCTGCCACAACCGGTGCTGCTCGGCGCTGCCCTTGAGCCAGGGGCCGTCGGTGGTGCCGGGCAGCGGCGCCGCCAAAAGCTCGCGCACCCTGCCGTCGCGCTGGTGCACCCGGTAGGGTACCGGCCAGCGGCTGGCTCCGCCGCCGGCCTCCAGCAGCAGCAGCGCCGGATGGACCGTGACGCCATCAAACGGCGTCTGGGCCTTGAAGTCATCGACCGCCAGTACCCGGCACGGTCCCGGCGGCTCGGGCAGGGCGAAGCGGCGGAAGCCCCGGCCCGAGGCCGACGAGAACAGCGACGCGGTGAGGTAGAAGGCCAGCCGCCCGCCCGGGGCGAGCCAGCGCGCGAGCACGGCATGGGTGACCAGGGCCGAGAGGTCAGTTTCTATTCCGCCAACGTAATAATCGTCGCCGGTCAGACCCAGGCTGCGGCAGAGCGGCTTCAGCGCCTCGGCCTGGCCGGCGGGCAGGCGGCTGGCCTTGAGCCAGGGCGGATTGCCGGCGATGAAGCCGACCCGGGGAATCATTTCGATTTCAGAACAGTCGAAGACGCTGCCCTGCCAGACCGGCAGCGTCAGCGGCCGGGCGCGGTCGAGGGTTGGCGCCAGCGCCAGCGCCAGCGCCGCCCGGGCGGTCAGCACCGCCAGGGGGTTGATGTCGAGGCCATGAAGCCCGTCCAGCAGCTGCCCGGGGGCGACCCCGGCGGCTTGCCGCCGCCGCAGCGCCTCCAGGAGGAACACGCCGCCGCCGCAGGTGGGGTCGAGCAGATCGTGCCCGGGCTGCCAGCCCAGGCGGTCGAGGGCGTGGGCGGCGAGTCGGGACGGCGTGTAGACTTCGCCGAGGGCGTGGCGCAACGCCGGCGGGACCAGATGCTGATAGTGATAGAGGTCGGCGCGGGGCGGTGCGGCGGCCAGGTTGGTGATCAGCGCCTCCAGCGCCGCCGCCAGCGGCGGCGTGGCGGCGGCGATGGCGTCGAACGGGGTGGCGCCGGGAAAATTGGCCAGGCCCTCGGCGCGGAACACGGCGTCGTCGTGGAGCCAGCCCAGCCGCGCCGGTTCGGCCAGCCGCCGGCCGAGGCCGGGCAGGGCGGCGGCGACCGCGACCCGGGCGGCAAGCCCGATCAGGGTATGGAGGGCATGGAGGCGGGCGGGGGCGGCGGCATCATGGCCGAACAGCCGTCGCCAGGACTCGAAGCCGGGCGGCGCGCGGGCCAGCACCGCGGCTTCCAGCGCGGCCAGAGCGATCTCGAATCTGTTCACGGCGGCTCCCTTGGGCTGTGCTGGGATTAGGCCGGGGAGGCAAACCGGGTCAAGTCCCGCCCGGGCGGTCGGGTGGCCAAAGGGCTGGCGCGGGCGGGGCCGGACGCGCTAAAAGTGGGTCATGAGCGACCTTTCCCGTGATATCGACGCCCTCACCGGCACCGCCGTGATGTGTGTCGGTGACGTCATGCTCGACCGGTTCGTTTACGGATCGGTGGAGCGCATTTCTCCCGAAGCGCCGATCCCGGTGCTGCGCATCCAGCGCCATGCCGCGATGCTGGGCGGCGCCGGCAATGTCGCGGCCAATCTGGAAGCGCTCGGCTGCGTGCCGCGCTTCCTCTCGGTGGTCGGCAACGACGAGGCCGGCTCTGCGATCCTGCGCCAGCTGGTCGAGGCGCGGCTGGCCGATTCGTGCCACATCATCACCGAGAACGACCGCCAGACCAGCGAGAAGACCCGCTTCTTCGCCAACAATCAGCAATTGCTGCGCACCGACAGCGAAACCGTCGCCGACATCTCGCCCGTGTCCCAGGAGAGCCTGCTGGCCACGGCGCGGGCGCTGCTGTCCGAGGTCAGCGCCGTGATTCTCTCGGACTACGGCAAGGGCGTGCTCACCGCCGGGGTGACCCAGGCGCTGATCGGGGCAGCGGTGGCGGCCGGCAAGCCGGTGATCGTCGATCCCAAGGGCACGGATTACCGGCGCTATCGCGGCGCGGATCTGGTAACGCCCAACCGGCGCGAACTGGCCATTGCCAGCGGCCTGCCGGTTGGCGAGGACGGCGAGATCGTCGCCGCGGCAAAGGACCTCAACCACAGGTGCGGCCTTGGCGGCATGGTGGTCACCCGCAGCGAACAGGGTCTCTCGGTGGTGACCCGGTCCGGCGAGGTCAGGCACCTGCCGGCCGAAGCCCGCGAGGTCTTCGACGTCTCGGGGGCCGGCGACACCGTGATCGCGACTCTGGCCGGGGCGCTGGGCGCCGGCGTGCCGCTGATCGATGCCGCCCGCCTGGCCAATCTTGCCGCCGGGGTGGTGGTGGGCAAGGTCGGGACCGCAGTGGTGCGGCGGGCCGAGCTGCTGGCCGCGCTCCATCATCAGGAATGGGTGACCGGCGAGGCCAAGGTGCTGCCGCTGGAGGGCGCGGCCGACCGGGTCGAGCGCTGGCGCCACCAGGGCCGGCGGGTCGGTTTCACCAATGGCTGTTTCGATCTGCTTCATCCCGGCCACGTCTCGCTGTTGCAGCAGGCGCGCGCCGCCTGCGACCGGCTGGTGGTCGGGCTCAACAGCGACGAATCGGTGCGCCGCCTCAAGGGCGAGACCCGGCCGGTGCAGTCGGAACTGGCGCGCGCGACGGTGCTGGCCTCCCTGGCCTCGGTGGATCTGGTGGTGATTTTCGGCGAGGACACGCCGTTGACCCTGATCCGGGCGCTGCGGCCCGATGTCCTGGTCAAGGGCGCCGACTACACCGTCGACCGGGTGGTTGGGGCCGAACTGGTTCAGGCCTATGGTGGCCGGGTTCTGCTCGCCGATCTCGCCGCCGGTCACAGCACCACCGCCACCATCGCCCGCATGGGCCGATAGCGGCGGCCGATCGGGCTCATCCGGTCCCGGCGATCACCCGCCTGGCCGGAAAGCGCAGGCTGACCCGGGTCCCGATGCCGACGGCGCTGGTGAGGGTGATGTCACCCTCGTGGAGGCGCATCAGGGAATAGCTGATCGGCAGGCCGAGGCCGACGCCGCGGTTATAGCGGGCGACCATGGTGTTGCCGGGCTGGAACGGCTCGAAGAGGCGGCCGAGGCGGTCGGGCGAGATGCCGGCACCGCTGTCGGCGATGTCGATCTCAAGGCCGCCGTCGCGGGTCCGGGTCCACGAGACCGTGATCGTACCGCTGTGGGGGGTGAACTTGACCGCGTTGTCGAGCAGGTGGCGCAGCATCTGGGCCAGCGCCCGCCGGTCGGCCCAGAGCAGCGGCGCCCCGGTGCCAACGGTGTTGACGATGCTGGCCCAAGGCGGCCGGCGGGTGGTGCGGACCCCCTCGATCGCCCCGTCGACCGCCTCGTCGAGCCGGATCCGCTCCTCGAGCAGGGGCAGGCGGCCGGTTTCCAGCTGGGCCAGTTCCAGGATATCGTCGATCACCGCCAGCAGGTGATGACCGCTGGCGGTGATGTTGCCGAGATAGTCGAGATAGATCGGCGAGCCGACCGGACCGCGGGTTTCGGCGCCCATGAACTCGGAAAAGCCGATGATGGCGTTGAGCGGCGTCCGCAGTTCGTGACTCATGTGAGAGAGGAACTCGGTCTTGGCCCGGCTCGCCCGCTCGGCCTGATTCTTGGCCATCAGCAGTTCGTGCTCGATGCGCTTGCGCTCGGCGATCTCGTCGGTCAGGGCGCGGGTGCGTTCGGCGACCCGCTCTTCCAGCTCGTCATGGGCGCGGCGCAAGGCCGCCTCGGCGCGGCGGCGTTCCAGGTGGTTGCGCACCCGGGCCCGCACGATCGCGGGCACGATCGGCTTGCCGATATAGTCGATGGCGCCGGCCTCAAGACCCTTGGTCTCGTCCTCCTCCTCGGTGCGGCCAGAGACGAAGATCACCGGAATGTCGCGGGTCCGGGCATCGGCCTTGAGTCGGGCGCACAGCTGATAGCCGTCCATGTCCGGCATCATGACGTCGAGCAGGATCAGGTCGGGGCGCCGGTCGAGCGCCAGCGCCAAGCCGTCGCGGCCGTCGACCGTGGCCACAATCTCGTAATCGCGGATCAGGATCGCCTTCAGCAGCTCGATGTTCGCCGGGCCGTCGTCGACGATCAGAATCGTGGCGCGGGGCCGTGGCGGCCCGGGCCGGAGCGGTGCGGTGGTCGGGCGCGGGGCGACGGGGTCGGGCATGGCTCGGCGAAACCTGACGACGGCGAAAACGATGACGCTCGATCTCCGATCGTGGGACATCGTCCCAGGTGGTTATCGATGTGTTAAATAATCGCCGGAGTCAAGTCGGAGCGGTCGCGGCGCCCGATTGCCGCGGCCGGGCGGCGGTGGCATAGTGGCCGCCGCTTCGAACCCAGGAAAGAGCGCGGGATGCCCGCCGCCGTCACCGCCGTCACCGCTCCCGATCCCAACCTCAGGCAGCGCGAGGCCTCGGACGCGGCGGCCTCGGTCTGGGTTGCCGCTTCGGCCGGCTCGGGCAAGACCAAAGTTCTAACCGACCGGGTGCTGCGCCAGATGCTGGCCGGCACGCCGCCGGCGCGCATCCTCTGCCTGACCTTCACCAAGGCTGCGGCGGCCGAAATGGCCATCCGGATCAACCGCACCCTCGGTGACTGGGCGACCGCCGGGGACGGCGTGCTCGAAGACGCGCTGGCGGCGCTCACCGGCGCCCGTCCGGGCGCCGAAACCTGCCGCGAAGCCCGGCGCCTGTTCGCCCGGGTGATCGACTGCCCGGGCGGCATGAAGCTTCAGACCATCCACGCCTTCTGCCAGTCGCTGCTGCGCCGCTTTCCCCTCGAGGCTGGGCTTGCGCCCCATTTCGAGGTCATGGACGAGGCGACCGCGACCGAACTGCTGGGACAGGCGCGCAGCGCCGTGCTGACCGAGGCCCGGCATCGGCCCGCGAGTCCGCTGGGCCGGGCGCTGGCGCGGCTGACCGCCGACCTCCACGAGGACGGGCTGGGCGGGCTGATGGCTGAACTGGCCGGAGAGCGGGGCCGACTGCGGCGGATTCTCGATCACCACGGCGGGCTGGAGCCGACTCTGGAGGCGGTGCGCCGGCTGCTCGGGGTGACCGTGGCTGAGACCGCGGCGACGATCACCGCCGCCGCCTGCGCTGATGCGGCCTTCGATCCGGATGGCCTGCGCCGGGCGTGCCGGGCGCTGGCCGCCGGCTCGGCCGCCGATCAGGGGCGCGGCGCGGCGCTGGCCGGCTGGCTCGCCGCCGATGCCGAGGCGCGCCAGGTCGGCTTTACGGACTATGTCGACGTCTTCTTCACCGACAAGGAGAGTATTCGGGCGACCCTGATCACAAAGAAGGCCGTCGCATATGATGCGGCTGCTCGGGATATTCTCGAGCAGGAGGCGGCACGGCTGCAGGCGGTGCTGGCCCGGCGCAAGGCAGCCGGGATCGCCGAGGCCAGCGGCGCGCTGCTGATCTTCGCCGAGGCGCTGCTCGCGGCTTATGGCCGGCTCAAGGGTTCCCGGGCGCTGCTCGATTACGACGATCTGATCCTGGCCGCCCGCGACCTTCTGGAGCGCGACGGCGTGGCGCCCTGGGTGCTGTTCAAGCTCGACGGCGGTCTCGACCACATCCTGATCGACGAGGCCCAGGATACCAACCCCGAGCAATGGCAGGTGATCGAGCGGCTGGCTGAGGAATTCTTCGCCGGCGAGGGTGCCCGGCCCGGCCCGCCGCAGCCGGTGCGTACGGTGTTCGCGGTCGGCGACGAGAAGCAGTCGATCTTTTCCTTTCAGCGGGCCGACCCGCGCGAGTTTGCCCGCCTGCGGGCTCATTTTCGCAGCCGGGTTGAAGCGGCGGGGCGACTGTGGCGGGAGGTGCGACTCGACATTTCGTTCCGCTCGACCGCGGCGGTGCTGCGCGCGGTTGATGGCGTGTTTGCCCGCGAAGAGGCCCGCGATGGTGTCGTCTTCGAGTCGGGGGTCGCGATCCGCCATTACTCCTTCCGGCGGGGCCAGGGCGGACGGGTCGAGCTGTGGCCGGTGGTGCGGCCCGGGGAGACGGTGGCGCCGGCGCCCTGGCAGCCGCCGCTGACCCGCGAGGCCGCCGATCAGCCGGCGTCCCGTCTGGCCGCCCACCTCGCCGTCACCATCCGGGGCTGGCTCGATGACGGCGAGATCCTGGAGTCCAGGGGCCGGCCGGTGCGGCCGGGCGACATCATGGTGCTGGTCCGGCGGCGCACCGGCTTTGTCGCCGAGTTGGTGCGGGCGCTAAAAGAGCGCGGCGTGCCGGTGGCCGGGGTCGACCGTATGGTGCTGACCGGCCAGCTCAGCGTGATGGACCTGATGGCGCTGGCCGGCTTCCTGTTGCTGCGCGAGGACGATCTCAGGCTGGCCGAGGTGCTGAAGGGGCCGCTGATCGGACTCGACGAGGACGAGCTTTACCTGCTGGCCTTCCAGCGGCCGGGCAGTTTGTGGTCGGCGCTGACCCTGCGCGCCGGCGCCGCGGGTCCGGACTCCCGCTTCGGCCGCGCCCATCGCTGGCTGGAGGCGCTGCTCGCCGCCGCCGACTTCACGCCGCCCTATGAGTTTTTTGCCGGCGTGCTCCACCGGCCCTGTCCCGGCGATCCGGTCAGCGGCCTCGGCGCCCTGCTCGGCCGGCTGGGCGCCGAGGCGCGGGATCCGCTCGACGAATTCCTCAACACCACCCTGGCCTTTCAGCGCGGCCACGCGCCGTCGCTTCAGGCCTTTCTCCACTGGCTGATCTCGGCCGAGGCCGAGATCAAGCGCGAGCAGGAACAGGGCGGCCCCGAGGGCGGCGTGGTCCGGATCATGACCGTTCACGGCGCCAAGGGCTTGCAGGCGCCGATCGTGTTCCTGCCCGACACCACTGGTACGCCGGTGCAGAGCGCCCGCATCCTCTGGCCCGAGGAGGGCCGGACCGTGCCGCTCTACGCGCCCCGGCGCGCCCAGGAGGAATCGCTGTGCGCCGCGGCCCGCGCCGCCGCCGATCATCGCCGTGACCAGGAATACCGCCGTCTGCTCTATGTCGCCCTGACCCGCGCCGAGGACCGGCTTTATCTCTGCGGCTGGCTGACCCGGGGCCGGCCCGAGCCGGCCCCGGGCAGCTGGTACAACCTGACCGTCGCCGCGCTGCAGGCCGAGTCGCTGGCGCGGCCCTTCGCGTTTCCCGGCCCCTGGGGTGGCGAGGGCCTGCGCCTGCTCGAACCCCAAACCGCGCCCGCCGGCACGGTCGCGGCGGCCCCCCCCCGGCTGGTCGCCGCGCCGTTGCCGCCCTGGGCGCGGGCCGCGGCCCCGCCCGAGCCGGAACCCTCCCGGCCGCTGACGCCGTCGCGTCCCGACGAGGACGAACCGGCGGTGCGCTCGCCGCTGGGCAGCGACGACGGCCGGCGCTTTCGGCGCGGCCTGCTGCTGCACCGGCTGTTCGAAACCCTGCCCGAACTCAGCCCCGAGGTCCGCGCCGCCGCCGCCCGGCGTTTTCTCTCCCGCCCCGGCCACGGGCTCGACGCCGCTGGTTGCGAGGCGCTGATCGCCGAGGCGCTGGCGGTGCTCGATCATCCCGAATACGCGCCGCTGTTTGGCCCGGGCAGCCGGGCCGAGGTGCCGGTGGTGGGCACGGTGGCCGGCCGGGTGCTCTCGGGCCAGATCGACCGCCTGCTGGTGCGGCCCGGCGAGGTCTGGATCGTCGATTACAAGACCAACCGGCCGCCGCCCGAGACCGTGGCCGGGGTGGCCCCGGCCTATCTTAACCAGATGTCCGCCTATCGCGCGGCGATCCGCCTGATCTATCCCGGTCAGCGGGTTCGCTGTCTGCTGCTCTGGACCGACGCGCCGCGGCTCATGGAACTGCCCGAAGCGGCCCTGGATGCCAGATAAGGGAACGACCGCACGGCGATTTTTGTTGCGATGCGTGCGCCGGCTCGTGTTAGGAAATAGGTAAGACATCAGGCGGCCGTGGCAAAGCTGTGGCCGCACAGCAGATTTATTGGCAGGAGACGTGTCATGCCCGCATATCTTCAGTTGGCCGGCGATCCCACCACCGTGACGCCCCCTCCGCCCGCGCCCGCCGGCACCGTGGAACAGCTCGGCGTCAAGGCCGGAGAGGTCGCCGGCAAGCTCGGTGCCGCCGCCGCCGACGCGGCCAAGCAGGCCGGTGCGGTGGCCGCCGATGCCGCGAGCAAGGCCAGTGCGGCGGCGGTCGATGCCGCCAAGCAGGCCGGCGCCGCCGCCACCACCGCCGCGAGCAAGGCGAGCGCGGTGGCCAACGATGCCGCCGGCCAGCTCGGCGCCGCGGCCAAGGCGATGAAGGATGTCGTGGTCAAGGCCACCGGCACCGCCGAACAGGTCAATCAGCTCGGCACCGCCGCCGGCAACGCCATGGCCAAGGTCGGCACCGCGGTGGACTCGCTGGGGACCGCCGCCGGCAAGGCCGGGGCCGCCGCGAGCAAGAGCGCCCAGGCCTGCTCGGCTTCGGTCGGCTCGATCTGGGACGATCTCTGGGCCGGGGCTCTGGGGCAGGCCGGCAGCGACAGCCTGACCGCCTTGTCGAGCTGCTCGCAATCGGTGGTCGATGCCCTGAAGTCGCTGCTGGCCTTCTTCTCCTGATCGGGCCGGTTTCGGCTCGGCCGGGGTCTGATCCGGCCGGTCCGACCGGCGCCAGGGGTGGCGGCGTCGTCCGTCGGGCGGTGGTCGCGGTTGCCTCCGGGGCCGCTTCCCTGTATCACCCAGCGGTGCGGTGCCTGATCGGGCGCCGCTGCCCCCTCAAGTGATCGATCCCCATGAGCCCGACGCAACGCGGTGCCGGAAGCTGGCATGGTTTCGCCATCGAAGGCGATATGCATACCTGCTGGTTGTGTCAGCGGCCGGTTTCGGCGCAGGCGCTGCGCTGTCCCCAGTGCGGGGCGCTGCAGCCCCTGCACGAGACCAACCATTTCGCGCTGCTTGGCCTCGAACAGCGCTTCGACCTCGATCTCGAAACCCTCGATCGCCACTATGCCTCGGCCCGGCGCACCCTCGACCCCGAGCGGGTGGCGGTGAAGACCCCGAAGGCTGGTGCTCTGGCCCGCCACTATATCGATCTGATGGCCGTGGCCTTCGAGACGCTCAAGAATCCGGTGACCCGGGCGCGCTATCTCTTGGAGTTGCTCGATGCCGACGCGGTGGCGCGCGGCGATGAGCCGGCGGTGGTCGGCGAACTGCCGGCCGCCAACCACAATGGCGTCAGCCACGACGAGCTTGACGATTTGGCGCGGGCGATCGCCGACGCCACCGACGCCTCGAGCCTTGACCGCCTGGGCGCCCGCGCCGTCGGCGCGATTGAGGGCTGCATCCACTCCCTGTCCACGGCGTTCCGGGCCGGGCGCACCGGCGAGGCCCGGCTGGCCCTGGCTCATCTCGATCGCCTGGAGCCGCTGGCCGCCGAGGCCCGTCGGCGCCGCCAGTCCCTGTGTCCGCCCAAGAAATACGAACCCTGACCACCCGGAGCGCGTTCCCATGCCCAAGATGACCTTCATCTCTCCCGATGGCGACCGTCAGATCGTCGATGCCCCGCTCGGCCTGTCGGTGATGGAGATCGCCCATCGCCATGATATCGACCTCGAGGGCGCCTGCGAGGGCTCGCTGGCCTGTTCGACCTGCCACGTCATCGTCGCGCCCGACTGGTACGAGCTGCTGACCGAGGCCACCGAGGAGGAGGAGGATATGCTCGACCTCGCTTTCGGCCTCTCCAAGACCTCCCGCCTCGGCTGCCAGATCCGCATGACCGAGGAACTCGACGGTCTGGTCGTCACCCTGCCGGGCGGCAGCCGCAACGCCCAGGGCAAGTAGGGCGCCGGGAGGGGAGGCCCCCCGGGTCCTCCCTCCGGGTATAACCCTATTGAGTTTTTCGTCGCCGCCGCCGATTTTAGGCGTCGGGCCGCGAACGGCCGATAGGGAGGTGGGCTCATGCGTATCGGTATCCTGACCGGCGGCGGCGACGTCCCGGGTCTCAATCCCTGCATCAAGACCGTGGTCTCGCGGGCGGCGGAGAATGGCTGGCAGGTGGTTGGCATCCGGCGCGGCTGGGCCGGCCTGCTCGAATATGACCTCGACCGCTCGGAGGCGGAAAACGCGCAGCAGGTGATCGCGCTCGATGCCGGCCGCGTCCGCACCATCGACCGCGCCGGCGGCACCTTCCTGCACACCTCGCGCACCAACCCGGGCAAGGTCAAGGCCGCGGCGGTGCCGTCGTTCGTCCGCGACACCGTGACCGCCGCGGGCAAGCCGGTCGACTGCACCCCCCATGTGCTCAAGGTGCTGGAGCGGCTCGGGGTCGACACCCTGATCCCGATCGGCGGCGACGATACCCTTTCCTATGGCGTGCGCATGCACCAGGAGGGGGTGAGGGTGGTCTCGATTCCCAAGACCATGGACAACGATGTCCATGGCACCGATTATTGCATCGGCTTTTCCACCGCGGTGACCCGCAGCGTCGAATTCATCCACGCGCTGCGCACCCCGACCGGCAGCCACGAGCGCCTGGCCGTGATCGAACTCTTCGGCCGCAACAGTGGCGAGACGGCACTGGTCTCGGCCTATCTCGCCGACGCCGACCGGGCGGTGATCAGCGAGGTGCCGTTCGATGTCCATCATCTCGCCGGGCTGCTGATCGAGGACCGCCAGCGCAACCCGAGCAACTACGCCATCGTCGTGATCTCCGAAGGCGCGGCGATGAAGGGCGGCGAGGTCATCGAGTCCGGTCTCGAAGACGCCTATGGCCACAAAAAGCTGGGCGGCATCGGTCAGGCCACCGGCGAGGCGTTGAAAAAGATCACCGGCATCGACATCATCAATCAGCAACTGGCCTATCTGATGCGGGCCGGCGCCCCCGATTCCCTGGACCGCATGGTGGCCAACTCCTTCGCCAACGTCGCGGTCCGCCAGCTCGAACTCGGCCGGGCCGGCGTGATGGCGGCGCTGTGCAACGGCGTCTATACCACCGTGCCGGCCGACAGCTGCGTGAGCGGCCAGAAGCGGGTCGATGTCGGCGCTCTTTACGACCCCGACAACTATCGCCCGCGCATCCGCGACCCGCTTGGCAAGCCGATGTTCATGTATTAGGGCTTTCTGCTATAAGGGGGCGTTCTCAACCGGGAGGAGATGCCCCCGATGGCCGATATCGACGCCCTCAAAGCGCGGATCAAGTCGCTCAACGCCCGGGCCACCCAGGCCAAGATGGATCTGCACGACCTGTCTGAGGAGCTGCCGCTCGGCTGGCAGAAGATTCCCGACGTCGCGGCCCGGACCCACGAGCTTTACGCCGAACTGACGGCGGCCCGCGACGCGCTGAAAACGGCGGCGGGCTGAGGGGACGAGTCCCTGGCGATGCGGAGCCGCAGTTCGCGCCGGACTACGGGTTTTCCGTATGCGCTTTTTTGTCACAGTTTGGTCGCAACCGGTGGCGGGCGGGGGGGCTTCGGGCGGGCTCGGCCTTGTCGGCGCCGGCTGCGCCCGATAGGGTGACCGACCTCTTTCACGACCATCGGCAACCCAGTGCGATATATCAGTACACGTGGCGCCGCTCCGGTGTTGGGCTTCGAGGAGACCCTGCTCACGGGTCTCGCCCGCGACGGCGGCCTTTATGTTCCGGAAAGCTGGCCGACCTTCACCGCCGACGAGCTGCGGGGGTTGGCCGGGCTGCCTTATGCCGAGCTGGCGGCGCGGGTGATGCTGCCCTTCCTCGGCGGTGCCATTGAGCCCGGCGCCTTCCGCGCTCTGGTCGCCGAAGCCTATGCCGGCTTCAATCATGCCGCGGTGACGCCGCTGGTTCAGCTTGACCAGGGGCTGTGGCTGATGGAGCTGTTCCACGGCCCGACCCTGGCCTTCAAGGACGTGGCGCTGCAATTACTCGGGCGGCTGTTCGATCATGTGCTGGCCCGCAGCGGCCGGCGCGTCACCGTGGTCGGCGCGACCTCGGGCGATACCGGTTCGGCGGCGATCGAGGCCTGCCGCGACCGCGACCATCTCGACATCTTCATGCTCCATCCGCTGGGGCGGACCTCGGCGATCCAGCGCCGGCAGATGACTTCGGTGCTGGCGCCCAACGTTTTCAACATCGCGGTCGAGGGCACCTTCGACGACTGCCAGGATCTGGTCAAGGCGATGTTCAACGACGAGGGCTTTCGCGACGGCCTGCAGCTGTCGGCGGTCAACTCGATCAACTGGGCCCGGATCATGGCCCAGATCGTCTATTATGTCGGCGCCGCCGTTGCCCTCGGCGCCCCCGACCGCGCCGTGGCCTTCAGCGTTCCCACCGGCAATTTCGGCAACATCTATGCCGCCTACGGCGCCCGGGCAATGGGCGTGCCGATCGAGCGGCTGGTGGTCGGCTCCAACAGCAACGACATCCTGACCCGCTTCTTCACGTCCGGAGTCATGGCCGCGGCCGGGGTGACGCCGACCCTCAGCCCGAGCATGGACATCCAGATTTCCAGCAATTTCGAGCGGTTGCTGTTCGATCTGCACCAGCGCGACAGCGCTCCGCTGACCGAGGCCATGGGCCGGTTCCGCACTTCGGGCAGTTTCTCCGTTGCGCCGAGCGCGTTGGAGACCGCGCGGGCGCTGTTTGCGGCCTACCGGGCCGACGACGAGCAGACCCGCGCCGCCATCGCCCGCGTCTGGCGTGAGAGCGGCGTCGTGATCGATCCCCACACCGCAGTCGGCGTCCATGCCGCGGCGGCGGCGCGCGCCGAGGGCGCGGTGCCGCAGTCGGTGCCGCTGGTGGCGCTCGCCTGCGCCCATGCCGCCAAGTTTCCCGAGGCGGTGGTCAAAGCCTGCGGCGTCCATCCGGCGCTGCCCGGCCGGCTCGCCGACCTCGAACAACGGCCGGAACGGCTGGCCGTGCTGCCTGCCGATCTCACTGCCCTTCAGGACTTCGTACGCCGCCACGCCCGTCTGGGCGCGGGGCACGCGCTGTGAGGGCCGGTGACGTGAGCAGCGTCCGGGTCACCACGCTGTCCAACGGCCTGCGCGTCGCCAGCGACAGCATGGACGGGGTCGAGACGGTGTCTCTCGGCTGCTGGGTCGGAGTCGGCACCCGCAACGAGCGGGCCGAAATCAACGGTGTCGCCCATCTGTGCGAGCACATGATGTTCAAGGGCACCGAGGCCCGCAGCGCCTTCGCGATCTCGGAGCAGATCGAGAATGTCGGCGGCCACCTCAACGCCTACACCACCCGCGAGCATACCGCCTATTACGCCAAGGTGCTGGCCGAGGACGCGCCGCTGGCGCTCGAAATCGTCGCCGACATGCTCCAGCATTCGGTGCTCGACGAGGAGGAGCTGGGGCGCGAGCGCGCGGTGGTGCTGCAGGAGATCGGGCAGGCCATCGACACCCCGGACGACATCGTGTTCGACTATTTTCAGACCACCGCCTATCCCGACCAGGCGCTGGGGCGGCCGGTGCTGGGTTCGGCGGCCACGGTCGGCGGGCTGGAGCGGCCGGCGCTGGTGGAATATCTCAGCCGCCACTATGGCGCGCCCGGCATCGTGGTCTCGGCCGCCGGCCGGATCGACCACGACCGGTTGGTCGAACAGGCCGAGGCGATCTTCCGCTCCCTGCCCAACCGGGCTGACCACCGGATCGAAGCCGCACAATACCGGGGCGGCGATTTCCGTGAGGACCGCGAACTCGAGCAATTGCATCTGATCATCGGTTTCAACGGCATCAGCGTTCACGATCCCGACTACTATGCCCACTCGGTGCTGTCGACCCTGCTCGGTGGCGGCATGTCGTCCCGGCTGTTCCAGGAAGTGCGGGAAAAGCGCGGTCTCGTCTATTCGATCTACAGCTTTGCCGGGACCTATCAGGATGGCGGCCTGTTCGGCGTCTATGCCGGCACCAGTCCCGATCAGGCCCGCGAACTGGTGCCGATCCTGTGTCACGAGATATGCCGTGTCTCAGAAGACGTCACAGAGAGTGAACTGGCGCGGGCGCGGGCTCAGCTGAAGGCCGGCACCCTGATGGCGCTGGAAAGCACGATGTCGCGCTGCGAGCATCTCGGCCAGCAATTGCTGGTCTATGGCCGGCCGGTGCTGACCGATGAGGTGGTGCGCAAGATTGACGCCGTCGACATCGAAACGGTGCGCCGGGTTGCCGCGCGACTACGCCGGGAGCGGCCGACAGTGGCGGCGCTGGGGCCGCTCGAGGACCTGGAATCCTATGACCGGATCGCCGCCCGGCTGGAGTGAGCGGGCCGCGGCGGCAGCCGGCGGCGGCAGGGGGGGTGGATGTCGTTGATGATCCGCTTCCTCAGCGCCGGGCTTTTTGCCGGCGCGGCGGTGCGTCTGGAGGGGCCGCGGCTCAGCCTGCGGCCGCCGGAGTTTCGCGACTGGGCGGCCTGGGCGGCGCTGCGGGCGCGCAGCCGCGCCTTTCTAACTCCCTGGGAGCCGGCCTGGCCGGCCGATACCCTGACCCGGGCCTCGTTCAGCCGGCGGGTGCGGCGCCAGAGTGCCGAGTGGCGTGACGATCTCACCTACAGCTTCCTGACCTTCGAGCGGGCGGGCGACAGTCTGGTCGGCGGCCTCGGGCTCGGCAACATCCGGCGCGGCGTCGCCCAGACCGCCACCCTCGGCTACTGGATCGGCGAGCCCTACGCCCGCCGGGGTTACACCACCGAAGCCGTCGGTCTGGTCCTCGACCATGCCTTCGGCGAACTCGACCTTCACCGCATCGAAGCCTCGTGCCTGCCCGGCAATCAGGCTAGCCGGCGCCTGCTCGGCAAACTCGGGTTCACCTGCGAGGGTGAGGCGCGCGGCTATCTGCGTATCGAGGGCAGCTGGCGCGACCATCTGCTGTTTGCCCTGCTCAAGGACGACTGGCGGAGGCCGTAAGATCCGGTGCCGCTGATGGCAACCCGGCTCAGAGCGGCGGCTCGTCGGGCAGCTGGATCGGAGTGCCGACATAATAGAACAGGCAGCCCTCGTCGAGACTGCCGATGCGCATCAGGCTGGAGGAAAACCAGTAGCCCTCGGGAGAGCGGATATAGAGCACAAGCCGCTTCGGATTGGCAAAGATCGTATAGCCGTTGATCGTGCTTTCGAGGCCGGATATCACCTTTTTCAACTCGTCCTGGCTGACCGTGAAACGCTTGTATTCGATCTCGATCACGACATCGTGACCCCACTGGCAATTTTTGTTTTCGTCCGCTTTGGGTTTGGTCTTGGGTTTCGACTGGGGCGCGGCGGTCGCCCGCTGGCTCTGGGGCCGGCTTTCCCCGATATGCCGGGGGTCGACGGCCGCCGCGCTCACCGGCAGCAGCACGGCGAGCGCCAAGGCGAGCAGTGCGGTCGGCGCTCTGATCATGGCTCATCCCCGGGGTGGCACCCGATCCCTCGATCGATCCTTCTGATATGGGAAGCGCGCCGCGGCCCGCTAGGCGGACTGGGAGATATCGATGAAGTCGGCCAGATGGGTGTAAAGCCCGAGGTCGGAGAACGCCTCGATGAATTCATCCGAGGGATCGGCGTAGTAGAGCTTGACCCCGCAATCGCTGAAGGTGCGGGCGGCGGCGACCAGCACCTGGATCGCGGCGGTAGAAATCCGGCAGACCTCGCGGGCGTCGATTCGGACCGCCTCGCCCTGCTGGAGGCAGCCCAGCAACTCGTCGCGCACCGGGGGCATCTGGTTGGATTCAACCACCACCGGCAGGGATACCGTGTGCCAAAGCGGACCCGTGGCCGCACCGGCGCCATTGCCGTCTTCCGTGCCCTCTTCGACCATCACCATGGCGCCCCGCCCGGTTGCCCAGCGCAAGAGCCTTGAATCCGGCTCCCGACTGCTTCATCACATGGACGACTGATCGCAGAGGCGCCCGCATCCTGTCAACAGCGGGGGCGCGGGTGCGGAGCAGTGCGAGCCGGCTTTTCCCCGAACGAGCGTGGTTGACGGACCCATGGATCTGGCAGCGCTGAAGCAACTGTTCTTCGGGGAGTGCGACGACTATCTTTCGTCCGCGAACGAACGGCTCGACGCCCTCGACGGTGGCGGCGACGGCGGTGAGGCGCTGAACGGCCTTTTTCGCGCCGTCCATTCGATCAAGGGCGGCGCCCGCGCCTTCGGCATCGAAGATCTGGCTGAATTCGCCCATGTCTTTGAAACCTTTATGGATACCCTGCGCAAAGGCAGCCGCGGCCTCGACGAGGAGACTTACGGCCGTCTGACCCTGGGGTTTGACATGCTGGCCCAGCTGGTCGGCGCGGCCCGGGGCGAAGGCGCGGCGACGCTCGACTGGCACGGCTTCCTCGCCGATCTCCGCCAGCTGGAGGGCGTCGGCGGCGATGCGCCCGATCCCTTCGCGACCGCCCCGGCCGATGCTCCGGCCGACGCCGTGGCCGACGACGAGCCGGCCTCCGGCGATCGCCGCTTTCTGCTGCGGGTGGTGCCGGCCCCCCACATGTTCGAGGCCGGGGCCGACCCCCTGCTGTTGTTGCGCACCATCGCCGAGCTGGGCGCGGTCACCACCACGATCGATCTCAGCCATCTGCCCTCTCTGGCCGAGATCGACATCGAGGTGCCCTATTTCCGCTGGACGGTGGAACTGGAAACCGGCAGCGACCGCGCGGCGCTTCAGGACATTCTCGATTACCTCGACGACGTGGCCACCGTCGAGGTCGAAGAGGTCACCAGGGTCGATGAGAGTGTCGAGGACGGGGACGGCCGGGCTGCGCAGCCGCCGGCCGCCGCCGCCGGCACCCGCGCCGTGGCCACCGCCGCCGCGCCGCCGGCCGCCGCCGCCGGCCCGGCTCAGGCCAAGCCCCCGGCGGCACCGGCCAAGGAAGACCGCCGGGTGCCAACGGTGCGGGTCGATGTCGCCAAGCTGGAGCGGCTGGGCAACATGGTTGGCGAGCTGGTGATCGCCCAGGCGGTGCTGCAGCGCCAGGCGGGCGAGATTGCCGAAACCGAGCGGCCCGGCCTGTTTCGCGCCATCAAGGATATGTCGCAGTATATCCGCGATCTCCAGGACATCGCGCTCGCGGTGCGCGCCCAGCCGCTGAAGGTGGCGTTCTCTCGCCTGATCCCGGTGGCGCGCGAGCTGGAGCGGGCGACGGCCAAGAAAATCCGTCTTGCCATGGCCGGCGACGACACCGAGATCGACAAGACGGTGGTCGACCGGCTGGCCGAACCCCTGACCCATCTCCTGCGCAACTCGGTCGATCACGGCATCGAGACCCGGGAGGTCCGTCTTGCCCGGGGCAAGCCGCCCGAGGGCACGATCGTGCTCTCGGCCCGCCAGCTCGGCAGTCAGGTCTTCATCGCGATCGAGGATGACGGCGCCGGCATCAACCGCACGGCGGTGCGCAACAAGGCGCTCCAGCGCGGCCTGATCGAGCCCGGCGCCGAGCTGAGCGACAGCGAGATCGACAATCTGATCTTCCTGCCCGGCTTCTCGACCGCCGAACAGGTGACCGAGGTTTCGGGCCGGGGCGTCGGCATGGATGTGGTGCGCCAGACGATCACGGATCTCGGCGGCCAGCTGGTGGTGGAATCGACCCCGGGCGAAGGCTGCCGCTTTACCCTGGTGCTGCCGCTGTCGCTGGCCATCGTCGATGTTCTGGTCGCCGAGGTCGGGCGCCAGCGCTATCTGCTGCCGATCGGCAACATCATCGAGAGCGTGCAGCCCTTGCCCGGCCAGCTGGTCGAGGTGCCGGGCCGCGGCCGCTTCCTGCATCTCCGGGGCGGTATGCTGCCGATCATCGCGCTCTCGGAAGAGTTCGGCGTGCCGGGCGCGGTGGCCGACGCCGCCCGGGGCATCCTCGTGATCGCCGAACTCAGGCGCGGTCAGGTCGCGGCCCTTCAGGTCGATGATGTGGTCGGGCAGGAACCGGTGGTGGTGAAGAGTCTGGAGCGCAATTACCGCAAGGTGCCGGGAGTCGCCGCCGCCACCATCCTCGGCGACGGCCGGGCGGCGCTGATCGTCGATTATTCCTCCCTCAGCCCGGCGGTCGGTGGCCGCCGCCGGCTGAGGCCGCCCGCGAGGTGATCCCGGCCATGGCCTCCCTGTTCCAAGCCTTCACGCCCCAGAGCGCGCCGGTCGCCGGCCGGCCGGCCGCGCCCGCGGTCCCGGTGCCGGGCGCCCTCGACACCATCGACATGCTCCAGTTCGTCACCCTCGACGTCCATGGCCGCTCCTACGCCCTGCCGATCGGTGCCGTGATCGAGTTCCGGACCTGGATCGAGCCGACGCCGCTGCCCCATTCCCCGTCCTACGTGCTGGGGATCATCAACATCCGCGGCGAGATCGTGCCGGTGTTCGATGTCGGCGCCCGGCTCGGCCACGGCCCGACCGAGCCCTCGACCCAGCATGTCATCACCCTGGTCCAGACCCCCTCGGAGCAGGTGGTCGGGCTGCTGGTCGACGATGTTTCCGACATCCGGGCGGTGCCGGCGGTGACGCCGCTGGCTGCCGGCGAAACCGACGCCGCCGAGATCGAAAGCGTGATTGAGATCGGCGACAGTGTGCTCGGCGTGATCAGCGTCGCCGCGGTCTGCCTGACGACGGCGTCCGAGGATGGGGGAGCCTGAGCCATGACGACCACCGCCGCATCCCGCCGCATCCGGGTGCTGATCGTCGACGACTCGGCGATCGTCCGTCAGCTGCTGACCGAGATCTGCGCCAGCGATCCCGAACTGGAGGTGGTGGGCACCGCGGTCGACCCGATCATCGCCCGCGACAAGATCAAGCTGCTGTCGCCCGATGTGCTGACCCTCGATGTCGAGATGCCGCGCATGAACGGCGTCGAGTTCCTGGAAAAGCTGATGCGGCTGCGCCCGATGCCGGTGTTGATGATCTCGACCCTGACCCGGGCCGGCGCCGACATCACCTTGCGCGCGCTGGAGCTGGGCGCGATCGACTTCGTGGCCAAACCGCTGAAGGACCTCGCGACTGCGCTGCCGGCGCTGCGCGAAGAGATCGTCACCAAGATCAAGGCCGCGGCCCGCGCCCATATCCGTCTGACCGGGCCGCGCCGGGCACCGCCGCCGCCGGCCCTGGCCGCCGCGCGCTCCGGCTGTTCGGCCGAGCTGATCGCCATCGGTGCGTCGACCGGCGGCGTCGAGACCATCACCGAACTGCTCTCGACCTTCCCCGAGACCATTCCGGCCGTGGTCATCGTCCAGCACATGCCCGAGGCCTTCGTGCCGCGCTTCGCCGCCCGGCTCCGGGCCAGCCTGCCCTTTGCTGTCGATGAGGCCGCCGAGGGCCAGCGCCTCACCCCCGGCCGGGTGCTGATCGCTCCGGGCAACCAGCATCTCCTGGTGGTGCGGGCCAAGGGCGGCGGGCTTGAGACCCGGCTTTCCGACGGGCCGCCGGTCTCGGGCCACCGGCCCTCGGTCGATGTCCTCTTCCGCTCGGTCGCCGAGGCGCGGCCGAAGGCGGTGGGGCTGCTGCTCACCGGCATGGGCCGCGACGGCGCCGAGGGCCTGCTGCGCATGAAGGAGGCCGGGGCGGTGACCATTGCTCAGGATGAGCAGACCTCCACGGTATTCGGCATGCCGCGTGCGGCCCAGGAACTGAATGCCGCCCGGCTGGTGCTGCCGTTGCCCCGGATCACCGCCGCCATTTTCAATGAACCGGGATCGCCCGGATCAAAATCGGGAGGATGACGCCATGCCCTCACCCGCCTCGCTGCGCGTGCTCGTGGTCGATGATCAGGAAACCATGCGCTGGATTGTTCAGGGCCATCTCAAGACTCTCGGCATCAACCGGGTCTTTCAGGCCGACTCGGCGAAAAGCGCGATCGCGATGATGAAGGACCAGAAGTATGATCTGGTGCTCTCGGACTTCAACATGGACAATGGCAGCGGTCTCGATCTGCTCAGGGCGGTGCGCGGCAACCCGCTGACCCGGAAGCTGCCCTTCATCATGGTCACCGGCAACGCCGACGCCGAGACCGTGCAGTCGGTGCTGCAGGCCGGGGTGAACAATTACATCGTCAAGCCGATCAGCGCCGCCACCCTGCGTCAGCGCATCGAAAAGGTGCTGGGTCCGCTGAAGTGAGCCGCCGCTCCGCCGCCGTCCATCCTCTCCGAGCAAGAAAGACCATCCGATGACGCTGTCCAACCTCGGAATCATGACCCGGGTCATGCTGGTGCTGGTGGCCATGGCGGGGCTGACGCTGTTCACCACCACCGACGCTCTCACCCGGATGGACGACATCGACGACACCTATTCCGAGCTGCTGTCCCGCGACACCTCGGCGCTGATCGAGGTCTCGCGCGCCGGCCGGCGCCTGATCAGCATCGGTCGCAGCGCCTACAAGCTGGCCTCCAATACCGACGAGCGGGCGCGCAGCGAGATCATGGCCTTTTCGGTCAAGGCCACCGGCGAACTCGGTACCATGCTGGCCCAGGCCCGGGCCGGCTTTGCCCGCGGCGCCGGCGAGATCGCGATCATGGAGCGCGATCTTGTGCCGATTCTCGCCGCTTACCGGGAGATCGAGGCGCTGGCACGGGCGCATGCCGCCCAGAGCGAGATGTTGACCGCGATTGCCGACCGCCTCGACCCCGGACTCGATCAGCTGCGCGACCGCATGGTGACCTTCATCGCCAAGACCAAGGGCGACATGGAGGCGCGCGCGGCCGCCGCTTCGGCCAGCGCCCGCGGCGCCGCAACCAAGACCCTGACCATCGCGCTGGCCGGCATCGTGCTGGTCGGCGGTCTTGCGGCGCTGCTCGTGGTGTTCACCCTGACCCGGCCGCTGAGCCGCCTGATGGCAGCGATGACCACCATGAGGGACGGCGATTACGACAGTGCGGTGCCGGAAACCGGGCGCAAGGACGAGATCGGGGCGATGGCCCGCATGCTGGACGGTTTTCGCAGTCAGCTCCGGGAGCGCGACGCCGCCCAGGAGGCCGAGCGTCAGCTCCACCGGCGTCTCAGCGACACCGCCGCCCAGGTGGTGACCGCGGTCGACACCATCGATGCCGCGGCGCGCGAGATCGCGCTCGGCAACGACGATCTGGCCCATCGCACCGAGTCCCAGGCGACCAGCCTCGAAGAGGTGCTGGCCACCATGAACCACATCGCGACCACCGTCGGCCAGAACGCCGGCAGCGCCATCAACGCCCGCCAGATGTCCCACGCCTCCCAGGAGCTGGCCGAACGCGGCGCCGTGTGCATGGATCAGATGGTCGGGGCGATGGACGGCATCAAAGGCTCGTCGAACCGCATCACCGAGATCATCCAGGTGATGCAGGAGATCGCCTTCCAGACCAAGCTGCTGGCGCTTAATGCCGCCGTCGAGGCGGCCCGGGCCGGCGAGGCCGGCCGAGGCTTCGCCGTGGTCGCCCAGGAGGTGCGCTCTCTGGCCGAGCGCTCGCGCCAGGCCTCCCAGCAGATCCGGGAACTGGTCGGCGAGAGCCAGATCGAGGTCATGCGCGGGGTCGAGGCGGCCGGGGCCACCGGTCTTGCCTTGCAGGAGATCGTCGGGTCGGTGCGCAAGGTCGCCGAACTGATGCCCGAGATCGCCGCCGCCAGCCGCGAACAGGCCGACTCGATCCGCGAAATCAACAAGGCGCTCGGCGAGTTCGACGGCAACACCCAGAAAAACGCGGCGCTGGTCGAGCAAAGCTCGGCGGCCTCGCAGTCATTGGCCGAGCAGGCCAGCCATCTGGCCACGCTGATGGCGCCGTTCCGTGAGCACGGCGACGACGGCAAGGGCCGGGCGGCCGGTCCTGACCGGCGCCGTCTCTAGGCCCCCGACCGAGGAGTTCAGCCGATGAAAGCCAGAAGTGCGCGGGTGCTCGATGTCGCCCAGGCGATGAAACCGATCAAGGTCCGGCTGCGCAGCGCCTTTCTCGGTCTGATGATCGCGGTCGCCGGCTTTGGCGGCTTCGTGGTCCGGCAGGGCCTCGTTCTCGATACCGAGGTCACCGAACTCGACACCGACTGGATTCCCGGCATCAGCGCCTCAAAGGCGCTGGAGTCGTTGCTGCTGACGTATCAGATGGCCATCCTGCAGCGCGCCGTGGCCGTCAGTCCGGCCGAAGCCCAGGCCCTCGATCAGTGGTTGCTCAAGGCCGAGCCGCTGATCCGGCAGGGCGAGCAGACCTACGAGGCGACGGCGCGGAAGCCCCAGGACCGCGCCAACTTCACCGACTTCATGAAGAAGCTCGGAGCCTATCTGCCGTTTTTGAAGGAGGCCGCCGCCGCCGCCCGCGAGGGTCGCGAGCGCGACGAGGTGCTGAGCCGGCTCGGCGCCGGCGCCCCGGCCCGCGACGCCGCGTTTGCCGCCCTTGCCGTGATCACCCGGTTCAACGAGGACGGCGCCGACGCCTCGATCAAGACCGCCTTTCATCTGACCCTGGTCTCAAAGACCGTGGTTGCGGCGCTGCTCGGCGGCTTCGCCCTGCTGTTCGTGCTCTCGGCCTGGATGACCGAGGGCGCGATCCGCGGCATGGTACGCCAGCTCACCGGTCTTTTGGGCGAGGCCGCCGCCGGCAAGGCGACGGTGGACGCGGTGCTCTCGGATCTCGAGCGGGTCGCCGCCGGGCTGGCCGAGGGCGATCTCACCTGCAAGGTCGACCGCGATTATGGCGGCGCCTTTCAGAAGCTCCGGGACGATCTCAACGCCACCATCGACAAGCTGGCCAGCGTGGTCGGCCGCATCGATCAGGCGACCCGGACCGTGGCCACCACCGCCCGCGAGGTGGCCAGCGCCGGCCTCGACCTTTCGGAGCGCACCGAGCAGCAGGCGGCCGGGCTGGAGCAAACCGCGGCGGCACTGACCGAACTCGGCGCCACGGTCAAGGCCGCGGTGGCCCAGGCCCGCGACGCGGCCCGGCTGGCCCACGAAAGCCGTGAGGCGGGCGTGCACGGCTCGGCGGTCTCCGACTCGGCGATCGAGGCCATGAAGCGGATCGCCGCCGCGTCCCACCGCATCACCGACATCATCGGAGTGATCGACGAGATCGCCTTCCAGACCAACCTTCTGTCGCTCAACGCCGCCGTCGAGGCGGCCCGGGCGGGCGAAGCCGGCCGCGGTTTCGCGGTGGTTGCCCAGGAGGTGCGGCTGTTGGCCCAGAGTTCGGCCGAAGCCTCGAAGGAGATCAAGTCGCTGATCATGGGCAGCGACGCCGAGGTCCGGGCCGGAGTCGAGATGGTGCGCACCGCCAGCCTGTCGTTCAAGGGCATGGTGCAGTCGGTCGAGACCATCGCCGTCCGCGTCGCCGAGATCGCCAGCGGCGCCTCGGAGCAATCGACCGCCCTCGACGAGATCAATCAGGCCGTGGCGCAGATGGACGGCATGACCCAGCGCAACGCCACCCTGGCCGAAGAGACCAGCGCCGCCGCGGTGTCGATGCAACGGGAGGCGGGCAATCTCGCCGTGCTGATGGCGTTCTTCCTGACCGCGCAGAGCCGGAGTGCCGGTGGCCTCCGCCGCGACATCGCGCTGATCGAAGGCACCAGGATCGACCATGTCGGCTTCACGGCCAAGGTTCGCGACGGTTGCACCGGCCGGGCCAGCGTTGATCCCGCCACCCTCGCCGATCATCAGGGCTGCCGGCTCGGTCAGTGGTACGGCCGCCCGCATGGCCCGGCCATCGCGACCAATCCGAGCTACCGGGCGCTGGAACGGCCCCATGCCAGGGTCCACGAGGCCGGCCGGCGCGCCCTCACCCTTCACGCGGGCGGCGACCGCGCCGGCTGTGCCCGCGCCCTCGACGAAATGGACGCCGCCTCAGCCGAGGTGACGCGGCTGATCGACGATCTGGCCGGCGAGCTGCGCGCCCTCGAAGCCGAACGGAGCGATGACGCTGCCGTCGCCGAAGCCCGGCCGGCGCCGTCCCGCACCCGGGCTGCCCAGGCGGCCGGTGCCGCCGCGCCGGCGGGCGCCCGACCCGGCCGGACCGGCGCTTCACCCCCGGTTTCGGCGCCCCCCGCTCCCGCCACCTTGGCCCGGTCTCCGGCGGCCCGACCGGCGACCGGGCGCACCGCCGGGGTGCTGCGGCACGCCGGTCCGGCCGGCAGCGAAGACTGGAGCGAGTTCTGAGCCGAAGGCGGTGCGGGAGCGTCCAGAACTGTTGCCAAACCGGCGGCGGCAGTCTATCTAGACCGTCATCGTCAACCCCTCACGCGGGCTTGCGGACCGTTGGTACGGCCCGCTCCGGTGTTTCGTTCTCCCGAACGGAACGTGCCCGCGGCGGACCAACCGGAAAGAAACCAGATCATGGCTCTGCCAGTGTTCACCATGCGCCGCCTGCTCGAGGCCGGCGTTCACTTTGGTCACCACACCCGGCGTCGCAACCCGAAGATGCAGCCGTTCCTGTTCGGCGTGCGCAACGGCGTGCACATTATCGATCTTGAGCAGTCGGTGCCGTTGCTGCACCGGGCGATGGTCGCGGTGCGCGACGTCGTTGCCGGCGGCGGCCGGGTGCTGTTCGTCGGCACCAAGCGCCAGGCCCAGGAGCGGATCGCCGAAGCGGCCAGCCGCTGCGGCCAGTACTACGTCAATCACCGCTGGCTCGGCGGCATGCTGACCAACTGGAAGACGATTTCGCAGTCGATCAAGCGGCTGCGCGAAATGGAAGAGCGGCTGGTCGAGGCCAACACCGGCCTGACCAAGAAGGAAACCCTGCAGCTGACCCGCGAGCGCGACAAGCTCGAGCGGGCACTCGGCGGCATCAAGGAAATGGGCGGCCTGCCCGACATCCTGGTGATCATCGACACCAACAAGGAATCGATCGCGGTCAAGGAAGCCAACAAGCTGGGCATTCCGGTGGTCGCGGTGATCGACAGCAACTCCGACCCGGACGGCGTCGCCTTCCCGATTCCCGGCAACGACGACGCGCTGCGCGCCATCGATCTCTATTGCGAGCTGCTCTCGGGCTCGGTGCTCGACGGCCTGCAGGCCGAGATGGCCGCGGCCGGCATCGACGTCGGCGCCCGCGCCGAGGCCCCGGCCGAAGCCGTGCCGGAGGCCGAAGAGGCGGCGGGGGCGGCGGCCTGAGTCGCACCTCCTGGGTCCAACCGATTGGAAGAGATAAGACCTTATGGCTGAAATCACTGCCTCCCTCGTCAAGGACCTGCGCGAGAAGACCGGCGCGGGCATGATGGACTGCAAGAAGGCGCTGACCGAAAACGGCGGCGATACCGAGGCCGCCATCGACTGGCTGCGGAAAAAGGGCCTCGCCGCCGCCGCGCGCAAGGCCAGCCGGGTCGCCTCCGAGGGGCTGGTCGCGGTGGCGACCGGCCCGAACTCCGGCGCCGTGATCGAACTCAACGCCGAAACCGACTTCGTGGCCCGCAACGACAAGTTCCAGGCCACGGCGGCGACGCTGGCGGCGCTGGCGCTGGCCGGCAGCGGTGACGTCGAGGAGTTGAAAAAGGCCCCCTGGCCCGGAACCGGCAACGACGTCAGTCACGCCATCACCACCCTGATCGCCACCATCGGCGAAAACATGAACCTGCGCCGCTCGGCCCGTCTCGCGGTTTCGGCGGGGGTGGTTGCCAGCTACGTCCACACCTCGCTGGCCCCCGGTCTCGGCAAGATCGGCGTGCTGGTCGCCCTCGAGTCGGCTGGCGATCCGGCCAAGCTGGCCGAACTCGGCAAGCAGCTGGCGATGCACATCGCCGCTGCCCGTCCCGAGGCGGTCAGCGTCTCCGAGCTGGACCCGGCGAAGGTCGACCGCGAGCGCGCCATCCTGGCCGACAAGGCCCGGACCAGCGGCAAGCCGGAAGCGATCATCGCCAAGATGGTCGAAGGCGGTCTGCGCAAGTACTACGAGGAAGTGGTGCTGACCGAGCAAACCTACGTCATCGACGGCGAGTCGAAAATCACCAAGGTGATCGAGAATGCCGCCAAGACCGTGGGCGCGCCGGTTGCCGTCACCGGCTTTGTGCGCTTCGCCCTCGGCGAAGGCATCGAGAAGGAGCAGGGCGACTTTGCCGCCGAGGTGGCCGCGGCCGCCGGCATCGCCGCTCCCGCGGGCAACGGTTGAACGGCAACAGCTGAGCGGGAGAACGGCGCGATGGCGATCCGGCTGACCAAGGGCGACGACGACTCGGCTCCGCGCTATCGGCGCGTCCTGCTCAAGATTTCGGGCGAGGCGCTGATGGGCAAGGGCGAGTACGGGCTGGAGTCCGATACCGTCACCCGCATCGCCGGCGAAGTGAAAGCGGTGCGGGAAACCGGCGCCCAGGTCTGTCTGGTGATCGGCGGCGGCAATATCTTCCGCGGCGTCTCGGGCGCCGCCGGCGGCATGGAGCGTGCTTCGGCCGACTACATGGGCATGCTGGCCACCGTGATCAACGCCCTCGCCATGCAGAACGCGCTGGAACGGATCGGGGTGCAGACCCGTGTGCAATCGGCGATCCCGATGGCCACGGTCTGCGAGCCCTACATCCGGCGCCGGGCGGTCCGGCACATGGAGAAGGGCCGGGTGGTGATTTTCGCCGCCGGCACCGGCAACCCGTTCTTCACCACCGACACCGCGGCGGCGCTGCGGGCCTCGGAGATGGGCTGCGACGCGCTGCTGAAGGGCACCCAGGTCGACGGTGTTTATACCGCCGATCCCAAGAAGGTTAAGGATGCCGTGCGCTACGAGCGCCTAGGCTACCAGGAGGTTCTGGCCAGGGATCTCAAGGTGATGGACGCCTCGGCGATTTCGCTCGCGCGCGACAACCGGATTCCCATACTGGTATTTTCCATCCACGCGGCCGGCGCCTTCGCCGAGGTGGTGGCGGGGCGCGGCCGGTACACCATCATTACGGAAGAGGGGTAAGGTGGCCGATCCCGAAGGTTCCGACGTCAACCGCCGCATGGACGGCGCGCTTGAGTCCCTGCGCAAGGAATTTGCCGGTTTGCGCACCGGCCGCGCTTCGGCCAGTCTGCTGGAGCCGATCACGGTGGATGCCTATGGCAGCCACCTGCCTCTCAATCAGGTCGGCACCATCGGCGTGCCCGAACCGCGGCTGATCACGGTCCAGGTCTGGGACCGCGGCATGGTCAAGGTCACCGAGAAGGCGATCCGCGAGTCCGGTCTTGGCCTCAATCCCCAGACCGAGGGCCAGACGATCCGCATCCCGGTGCCCGACCTCAGCCAGGAGCGGCGCAAGGAACTGACCAAGGTCGCGCACAAATACGCCGAACAGGCCAAGGTGGCGGTGCGCAACGTCCGGCGCGACGGCATGGACGCCCTCAAGAAGGCGGAAAAGGCCGGAGACATCAGTGAAGACGAACACAAGACCAAGGCCGAGAAGATCCAGGCCGTGACCGACGCCCACATCAAGAAGATCGATGAGGCGCTGGCGGCCAAGGAAAAGGAAATCATGCAGGTCTGAGGCCATGCCGACTGAGGGTGACAGCAACGGACGGTGTGCGCCGGCCCACGTCGCCATCATCATGGATGGCAACGGGCGCTGGGCCAAGGCGCGCGGCCTGCCGCGGATCGCCGGTCACCGCAAGGGTGCCGAAGCGGTGCGCCGCACCGTCGAGGCCGCGATCGCCCTCGGCATCGGCACCATCACCCTCTTCAGCTTTTCCTCGGAAAACTGGTCCCGCCCCGACAGCGAGGTTTCGGACCTGATGTCGCTGCTGCGCTATTACCTGCGCAGTGAAATCGCCGAGTTGCACAAGCAGGGGGTCCGGCTGCGCGTGATCGGCGACCGCAGCCGGCTGTCGCCCGATATCAATCAGCTGATCGACAACGGGGAATCGACCACCGCCGGCAACTCGGCGTTGACCTTGATCCTTGCACTCAGCTACGGTTCGCGCCAGGAGATCGTTCAGACCGTACGCCGGCTGGCCGCTCGGGTGGCAGAGGGAGACCTCCGGCCCGGGGAGATCGACGAAGGCTTGGTTTCGGCATCCCTGTTTACTGCGGGCGTGCCCGACCCGGACCTCGTGATCCGGACCAGCGGCGAGCAGCGGCTCAGCAATTTCCTGCTCTGGCAGTCGGCTTACGCCGAATTGGTTTTCATCGACACTCTTTGGCCCGATTTCACCCGGCACGATCTTGACGATGCCATCAAAGAGTTTCATCGGCGTGAACGCCGGTATGGCGCATCTGTTGGAAAAAGATAGACTCATCAATCTGCGCATGCGCGCGCTCTCCGCACTGGTGCTCGGGCCGCTGGTCCTGGGCGTCGTGTATCTTGGCGGCTGGTCCTACCGGGCCATGATCGTGCTGGCGGCGCTGCTGGCGGTGCGGGAATGGGTGCGCATGATCGCACCCGGGCCGCTCGGCCGCTCGTTCGCCATCTCGTGCACCGCCGTCCTGGTGGTGGTGGCGCTCAGTCTGCTGATCGGGCCGGCGACCGCGCTCTCGGCGGCGATGGCGCTGACCCTGGTCGCGGGACTGGCGCAGGGGGCGGGCAGCGGCCGGCTGCGCGGTTCCGACCGCTGGTGGGCCGCCTTCGGCATTCCCTATGTTGCGGTCAGCTGCGTCGCCCTGATCTGGCTGCGCCACGACCCCCGGGCCGGCACGCTGCTGATCTATATCCTGCTGCTCTCGGTCTGGGCCAACGATACCGGCGCGTTCGTGGTCGGGCGGATCATCGGCGGGCCGCGGCTCGCTCCCACGATCAGCCCGGCCAAGACCTGGGCCGGCTTTTGGGGCGGCATCGCCTCGGCCGGGCTGACGGTGGGGGCGGTGGCGGTGGCGCTGGACGCCCGCTCGCCGGTGATCGCGGCCCTGGTGGCGGTGGTGCTGGCGGTGATGAGCAATGTCGGCGATCTCTTTGAGTCGGCGGTCAAGCGCCGCTATCGGGTCAAGGACAGCGGCGGCATCATTCCCGGTCATGGCGGTCTGCTGGACCGGATCGACGGCCTGCTGGCGGCGGCCCCGGTGCTGGCGCTGTTTCACTGGCTGATCGGGGCGCGCCTCGCTTGGTGGTGAGGCGTTACGGCGATTCACGGAAGAGCGGGGACGAGACGGTGGCTGAAAAAGAGACGGGTTCGAAGCGGCGGGTGACGGTGCTGGGTTCCACCGGATCGGTGGGCGCGAACACCGTGGGCCTGATCGCCCTGGAGCCGGACAAATACGCGGTCGAGGCGCTGACCGCGCGGCGCAATGTCAAGGTGCTGGCCGAGCAGGCCCGGCAGTTGGGCGCCCGGCGGGCGGTGATCGCCGAGGACAGCCTTTATGGCGATCTCAGGGACGCCCTGGCCGGTTCGGGGGTCGAGGCCGCGGCCGGCGCCGCGGCGGTGATCGAGGCCGCCGGGATGCCCGCCGAATGGGTGATGTCGGCGATCGTCGGCGCCGCCGGCATGGAGCCGACCCTGGCCGCGGCCCGGCGCGGCGCCACCGTCGCCTTCGCCAACAAGGAATGTCTGGTTTGTGCCGGCCCGCTGATGATGGCGCTGGTGCGCGACCATGGCGCGACCCTCCTGCCGGTGGACAGCGAGCATTCGGCGATCTTCCAGTGTTTCGATTTCCAGCGCCGCGAGGGCATCGAGCGGTTGATCCTGACCGCCTCGGGCGGGCCGTTCCGCACCCTGGAGCGGGCGGCGATGGCCGCCGTCACGCCCGAGCAGGCGGTGGCGCACCCGACCTGGGATATGGGTGCCAAGATCTCCATCGATTCGGCGACGATGATGAACAAGGGCCTCGAAATCATCGAGGCCGCCTTTCTCTTCGACATGCCCGAGGCGAAGATCGACGTGCTGGTCCACCCGCAGTCGGTGGTGCACAGCTTCGTCGAATATGTCGACGGCTCGGTGCTGGCCC
>JBAXPR010000025.1:0-36841 GCA_037132135.1 Rhodospirillaceae bacterium | reverse complement strand
CATGACCACACCAGATACGATCTGTATGATCTCAGAAAGCAGTGTAATGCCTCCGCGTATTGCAACAGCTGGGATCAGCATGTGACGCCCTCCTTGTAAAACCACTGGCCGCGCCAATCGACACCGATCAGGCTGTGAGCATCGCGTCAGTATTTTCCGAGATGTCTGGCGCACATTGACAATCGATTGACTCAAGACTGGGCCTGACTTCGGATGTCTTTGAGATAGTCACCCCAAGACAAGCACCAAGCTTTTCGCTATCTTCTATGAAATCAGCAAGCGTGTGGCGATCAAGTTCAGCAAAGAAGGCGCCAAGCGCACTTTGCAGGGCAATTCGAAATTTGCATTCCGCCCGAAGTGGGCAGGTATTAGTTTCGGGGTCAAAGCACTCAACAAATGATACGGTACTCTCAGTGTGGCGTATAACGTCACCAATCCTAATCATTTCAGGGGCCATCCCCAGCTGAACTCCGCCAGTCCGTCCGCGTGTCATTTGTAAGTACCCAAGATGACACAACTCCGCCGCTACCTTATTCAGGTGGTTTTGGGATATGCCATAGGCCCGCGATATTTCTGGCACACCACTGGGATGATGGCCCTTCAGGCCCGCATAGATCAGAGTGCGTATGGCGTAATTGGAAAACTGGGTCAATCTCATCGGAAAAATCTCGCTTCGTTGCCTGCAATGTGAAGATGGCATTGCCAATGCCGGTATTCAAGATGTATGATTTTGGGCGCTGAACGATTTTGCTGCATAGCATCGCCGAGGTAGCGTCAGGAAGGGTGATCCTGGTCATCTCGACGAGTTGCTCTGTCCAGAAGGGCTTGCCCGTCCGGACGCTGATATCGAAAAGGAAGCTTATGATGCATAAGGATTGGGTGAAAATTGCTAAGGAGTTGTCGCCGCTGATGGGCGAAGCGCGCAAAAGCAGTCCCGAAACATGGGCTGGATTTGGGGCCCTGGCCAAAGCTGCTACTGCGCCGGGCGCTCTCGACACAAAAACCAAGGAGTTGATCGCGTTGGCACTAGGCATCGGCGCCCGTTGTGATGGGTGCCTTGCATTCCACGCTAAAGAAATCGTTCAGTTGGGCGGAACTCGGGCAGAGGTTCTTGAAGTAATCTCGATGGCGGTCTACATGGGAGGCGGCCCCTCTGCAATCTACGGTGCCCAGGCACTAGAGTCTTATGACCAGTTTTCCGCTCTCGCGAAGAAATAAAGCCCTAGCAATCGCCATCTGATTGGCATTATGCAGGCATGCGGCATGACATGGTTGAGATTTAATAGAATACGGCGGAGTACTTCAATGATAGATCGCTCTATAATAATTGCATTCTTGCTCTCTGTGCTTTTCATGATTACGCCGGCTTCTTCAGCAAAGGCAGATGATTCGTTGCTTGATTGGTTTAACAACGGAATGTTCTCATTCAATGCCGGGGTTTCCGACACTTTATCAGGCGTTGGCAGCGTATTCCCTGAACTTCCCCTAGCGGTCACGCATGGAATGCACAACTTTGCGGTTACATGGGTGAGCGAGCCACTAAACGCCGGGGCTCACCTCATCGCTGGGAGAACTGATGATGCCGGGGTGGCTATGCACCGGATGTTCATCAATGCCTCGCGAGGTTGGTTAGGTTTCGTTGATCGAGCAACTGAAGAGGGGCTGGTTACGGCCCCGATCGATTACGGTCTGGCGCTGTGTACAATAGGTGTTCCAGCCGGGCCATTCATTGTGGTTCCCCTAACGGGCATCAGAACTGTACGAGATTTCGGAGCAGACTGGGTTGCTGCCCATGTTGTTTTGTATAGCATCGTGTTCGGCGTTTTCGGGCTGCCGATCTCTGCACAAACCATCGCTACGGTTGAGGCATTCGAAGAAGCAATCACCCTATCAATCGCTGGAGAGCTTGGGGAGATGCCGAATGATGCCAAGGTGAATGACATCACCGTCGCGCAGAAAAATTACCTAGCAGGACGAGAGCGCAGTTGTGCAGAATTGTCGAATAGCCCATTACCATCTCCGAAAAGCTAGTAACAAACTGCCACCTCTAGTCACAACAATGAAGGACTGCAAAATGAGATATGCACTGCTTCTTTCTGCGATGATGATAATATCATCGCCAGCCTTTGCTCAAGTACAAGCTAATGATTCGCAACCCCAAGCGTCATCAGGCCCAGTCACAATTGGTAGCGCCCTGTTCACTGCCGCTGGCGTCGTAACCGGCGTACTACTTGGAGATTATATTCTCGGTGGGAACATGGCCGTACGCTTGGTTAGTGGTTATGCTCCACAGATGGGCAGAATGAGTGGCATGGGTGGCATGCGCGGATTTCCTCTCGGCGCAGGCCTCTTGCGTCCCATAGTCCTTGCTGGTTCCGGCTTTCTGGGCGGCTATGTGGGCAGAAATCTTTCGAAGTAAAGGGGCCTTATTTGCTGATATGGCTGCCCTTTGATTTGGAATGGCCGACAAGAGTGAGGCGACCAATAAATGGGCGGTGAAACTCGCATAGAGATGATGATTTACAGTTCAATGCGACTACTGCCGCCTACTGCACGCTAAAGCATAACTGTACCCATTGAACCTGGAGGTGTCACATGTCACAAAATGTTGGTGGAATAGACCGTATCCTGCGGATCATCGCTGGATTGGCTTTGATCGGAGCAACCCTAGGCGGCATGCTGCCGGTTTGGGGCTGGATTGGAGTTGTGCCGCTTGCAACTGCATTGGTCGGTTGGTGCCCAGCCTACTTACCCTTCGGCTTCAAGACATGTCGTTGTGCGAAGCCGTCGGAAGATTTGCATCATTGACACTTTATAATCTGAACTGAACCTGAAAATGCTGGGGGAGCCGTTCTCAGCATTTTTTCGATCTTCCACGCCCGTCACCGACTATTGTCATAAGGAAGCCTCGCAATGTCCAAGCTCACCGCCTTCCCGATGTTCCAGACTGACATCACCAAAATGCTCACCGATTTCAAGGTGCCTGGCGTTGATTTCGAGCCGATGATCGCCGCCCAGAAGAAGAACATTGAAGCCCTGACCGAAGCAAATCAGCTCGTGATCGCCGGCATCCAGGCGGTCATGAAGCGTCAGGCTGAAATCCTCCAGGCGTCGATGGAAGAAGCCCGCACTGTCGCCAGCGATATCATGGTTCCTGGCGCTCCCGAAGCTAAGGTCGCCAAGCAGGCCGAGGTGGTGCAAACTGCTTTCCAGGCCGCTCTGGCGAACATGAAGGAACTGGCTGATATCGTCACCAAGTCCAACACCGAGGCCGGCAACGTCATCAGCAAGCGGGTCACCGAAGGGCTCGACGAGATCAAGGCCGCCGTGGTCAAGGTCGCGAAGAAGTAAGTCCTCTGGCCCCTGTATGCTTGCCCCCATGTGATCGGGACACCATTGATGGAGCGGTCACGGGGGCGATCATGCTGACCGCGAGGTTCCGCACATCACGTACCATTGATTTTTCATCAGTTTAAGGTGCCTAATAATAACGAGGCTTATCAATGCGCATTCCGTGGTCTGAAGAAATGATGATCGGGCACCTGCTGCTTGACAGTGATCACGAGCACATTGTCGCCTTGGTAAACGAACTCAACGACACAGTAAGCAATTGCGCAAATCGCGGCTTATTAGTTAATAAATATTGTCAGATCATTGATTGTCTTGGGGAACATTTTACACGTGAAGAGCATATTATGATTTCGTCAAAGTATCCAGAAGCTGATTGCCATCGGAAGGCTCATTGGTATCTTTTTGATCAACTAACAAAGATGACATATTTGCTTGAGAGCAACGCGCCAATGGCAGAAAAAAATATCATTACATTCCTAAATGAGTGGTTTTTTCAGCATGTTATGATATCAGATAAAAAACTTGCCGCCCATTTGTTGGGACAGCAGTAAGGTGCTTCAGGCATCCAGGAGGATCAACCAGGGCGATCGACATCATGAGCTACCCGAACAGCAGAAAACTCGTATGGGGGATGGCTGGAAAAGTCATGTCCACCAACCGAACTCTCAGAGAACCTCATCCGGAGATACAGAATGTTAATAGAATGGGATGTCTCGCTTTCAGTTGGCAGTGAAAAGATAGACCCCGATCATAAATGCCTCATTGGCATTATCAATAAACTTGGTGATGCCGCTCGCGAAGATCATGGCAATGATGTGATTTCTGAAATCCTGTCTGAATTATCAGATTACATTGGATATCATTTTGGACATGAGGAGCAGATTATGCGGCGACACCACTACCCTGGGTCTGATGAGCATGTCCAAGAACATGCCGATCTGATCAAGGGGCTTGATGCACTCGTTTATGAGTTTGAGGTGACACCAAATGCAGTAACAGCTGACACCCTTGAATTTTTGAAGCACTGGCTGATTGATCATGTGAAGGAGTGCGATATGAAACTCGGGCGTTTCATACAAGGGCAAGGCATGGGTTTATGACGCCTTTCAGCGCCCAGGAGGGGCAACCAGGGCGATCGACATCATGGACTTCCCGCGTTCAAGGTTTGTGAAGGGGCCGAATGGCTGGGCAGGTCACACTGCCACGGTTACAGGGTTTTTTCAGGGAGAAGACCTGGGCACCATAGGTTCGTCAGGTGTATCATTCGTT
Organism: Rhodospirillaceae bacterium; assembly: GCA_037132135.1. Taxonomy (GTDB): domain Bacteria; phylum Pseudomonadota; class Alphaproteobacteria; order Azospirillales; family Azospirillaceae; genus BOG-933. The sequence continues at coordinate 32,221 of JBAXPR010000025.1, read as the reverse complement.
GCACGAACACACTGGGAGGTCATTATGCTGATTGGCCGGATTTGCCGTATCGCGGCACCGACGCTGGCAGCGATGACGCTCGTACTGGCTCAATCCGGTTATGCCCAGTACGAACCACCTCACACTGGCCCCCAGTCTGGAAAGCGCCCTCCACCACAAGCGTTCGAGGACTGTCGGGGAAAAACGGATGGAGATGTCGTTCAGCATTCGACTCCGGAGGGAATGGTATCAGCAACCTGCGTGAACTCGCCAGACGGTCTGGTTGCCCGTCCCGACCGACCATCGAACGGCCGTTTAGATCGGATGCAGGGTAAAACTTCAGGTGCTGATGATCGCAGATCGTCTCCATCAACGTCGTCAAATGATCAACGGCAACAATCAAATAGGAAGGCACCGCAAGGTGGCGGGCATGGATATAGCCTTGAACAGGCAGTATCTGATAACGCACAGCTTCATACGATTGCATTTAATGGGCTTGCTTTTATAACCGGTAGCTTTGGCGCCTCAACCTTTATACCCCCTGGAAAAGTAAGTGATTTCTTTGGATTTCAATACATGCGGGATATCGATGCCGCAGGGAAAGGGCACAATCCACAGTTCCTCGACCGCGTGGCTGGTAATGTCCTCAGCATATTGGATGCCGGCCAGCTTGAGCTATTCCGCAACGAAGCAGCGGCCGAAGCTACGCAATTGAAGGAACTTGCATTCAAGCGGCTTCCATTAATCTCCGCGTTCCATGCTCAGCTTGATGGGAAGATACCGACGGGTAGTTCTGGGCTGAATCTTGAAGCGGTCAAACGCTACGCAGGAGACATGTTCACGGCAGACGCTACGCTTGCTTACCAAAGGGCCACGATATTTGGCCGAATAGCCTCTTCGCTTACTGGCAGTCAAAAGTCTGCACTGGCTCGAATGCACTTTGGAGATTTCAATAGCTGGCCGGCCGTTGACATGGAACGATACAAGCTTCCACGCGGGACTGACCATCTCGTGAATGTCGCCTACATGACGCTCGGCAGTGAATTCTTCAGTTGGTATGCGGGATCGCTTGAAGCTGACACCTATTTCTGCCCAGAGCGTCATGGGACATACTTCGGAGGTTTTTTCCTCAAAGATATGCCTGCTATGGGCAAGCGGGACTATGATATCAGCACGGCATTGACAGGCGACCTGGGAGAACAGTTTCTTCAACAACTGAACCAGGAACAACGCCGCCTGATGACCGATATCATTGACCGTCAGCGCAAGCCGTTGGCTGGGATTGTCGAGGTTCGGCGTGCGATTTCAACGGAACTGCGGCGGTTCATGAACGGTGGGACTGCAGACCTGAACAAGGTCCTGGCCCTTGGCCGTCAGTACGGTGAACTGGATGGCGAACTTGCTTACATTTATGCCACCACGTTCGCCAGGATCGCAGCCACATTGTCTCCGGAGCAACGGGCGACGCTTAAACGCCTGAGGAACGGCGAAAGGTATGTGGCGGCACCTGCCTACCTGTATTCCGATCCCATCAGCCAAGCTCCCTCAGTCACTGTGGCAACGACACTGTTTTTCTCACCAATATGAACACTCATCGATCCGCCTTCCCTTCGAATCGCTCGTCAACGTCTTCAACCGTTTCCACACCCTCTCGAACGATCCTAGGCTCCAGACTCAATCACACCCAGTACGCCACGATGGTTGCGATGGTTATGGATGACAGATAGTTTCTGGAGAGCTTGTCGTAGCGGGTTGCGACCCGGCGAAAATCCTTGAGCCGACAGAACACGGCCTCGGCCATCCACCTGAATTTATAGCGTCTTTTATCGAAGCGCACCTTCCGCTTGCGTGATTTCCGGCCAGGGATGACGGGCTTGGCTCCCTTGTCGCGAATGGATTTTCGCAACTTATCGGAGTCATAACCTTTGTCGGCCAGAACGTAGCGGTAGCCTTCGACCTCTGCCAGAAGAGCCTCGGCCATCGTGATGTCCGATACGTTCCCAGCCGTTACTTTGAGGACGATCGGGCGACCGAGTGTGTCGCTGAGGGCGTGGATTTTTGTTGTCTGCCCGCCTCTTGAAAGCCCGATGGCCTGATTTTTTGCCCCCCTTTTCCGCCATGCGCGCAACGGTGCGCTTTCACGTAGCTGCCGTCCATCGCCACGGCGGCGGTGATCCATTGGCCGGCCGCCAGTGCGGCAAGTATCTTTCGCCAATAATCCTTGCGCGACCAACGGTTGAAGCGATTGTAGACCGTCGTCGGCGGCCCGTATTCAGGTGGACAGTCTCTCCAACGACAACCGCTCTTGAGAACGTGAATGATGCCGCTGATAATCCGCTGGTCGTCCACCCTACGGGCGCCCGGTTGGTTCTTCGGAAGGTGCGGCTCAATCGCAACCCACGCATCATCTCCCAGCCAGAATATCTCTCGCATCGCTCCCTCCAAGGCGTCGTTAACGACTTGGAACCATAAAATCGCCAACGAATCAACATGATGATTGGGTTCAGACCCTAAAACCCAAAAATTCTCTGATTCCGTATCAGAAGGTATACTCAAGAATCAGAACAAACCCAGAAGGTCACAGATCAGTCACACGGCATTTTCAGGTACGCTAATCTACTGTAATATATATTTGTTTTGGAGCTTCATCCTTACTACGGATCAAGAGCTTCGGTTCGATACTCACGTTCGGTCACCGACTTCCTCGTGAGCCTTTTCTGCGATTCGTTTGAGTGGTATGAACAGATCATAGGCATCCGCGTTATCATCGATCCTGAAGAACGGTCGCAAAAAGGTAATGACCATGAGCAGGCACCGTGAAGTGATAAAAGTCAGCAACTGGGGGTTATTTTTAGCACAACTTCCATTAGCGGTTTTTACACCCTTTTTACATACGCTATAACACATTGATATCATTGAGAAATATGTGACGAATGGCTATCGTCTATTGCCGGGACGCCCCCGGTCACCCCTGGCACCAGCCCTACCACGATCTGGAATACGGCTTTCCGGTCGCCTCCGACAGCGCCCTGTTCGAGCGTCTCGCCCTTGAGATCAATCAAGCCGGACTGTCCTGGCTGACCGTGCTGAAAAAGCGCGCGGCCTTCCGCGCCGCTTTCGAAGGCTTCGCGATCGAGCGGGTCGCCGGCTATGGCGAGGCCGAGCGCGCGCGCCTGCTCGCCGATGCGGGCATCATCCGCAACCGGCGCAAAATCGACGCCGTGATCGGGAATGCCCGCCGGCTGATGGCGCTCCAGGCCGAATCGGGCTCGTTCGCGGCCTGGATCGCCCGCCACCATCCCCGCTCCCGGACCGAATGGCTGGCGCTCTTTCGCCGCCGCTTCACCTTTATCGGCAGCGAGGTGCTGGGCGAGTTCCTGATGAGCATCGGCTACCTGCCGGGCGCCCATCAGCCCGACTGCCCGGTGTTCACCCGACTCGAGGCGCTTGAGCCGCCCTGGCTGGCGGCCACCCGGGCCGGATTCACCGGTTATGACGGCTACTGATCCGGCCTTGATTTTGCGCTCTGCCGTCATCCGGGGCAAACCCTGGCCGGAGCGCATAAAAAAACGGCAAGCCTATACTTTAGGCTTGCCAGCGATACTTATGGCTACCACCATTCGGTGTATAAGGATCGTCCGGCACAAGAGCCGGCGACCCTCGGGGCCACAATGGCGTGGCCTTCCTCCCTGAACTCGGACCGCGCGGCGAGTCTGTGCGGTCGCCCTTTTTTATGGGCCGGTCCCGCGCACCGCCGACACCATCAGTTTGTACCGTCAGCGGCGGCCGCCGTCACCAAAAATCTTTGTTTCGCAATGCGGTAGTTTAGTTCGGCGCAACATTCGGCCCGGCCGGGCCCGAACTCATGCCCGGCCCACCAGTCGCGTAGCGCCGCCAGCAGCCGTCCGACCTCGGGACCCGGCGCCACCCCCGCGGCCAGGACATCGAGACCGCCGAGGGGAAAGCGCGCGCGCCGCCAGCCGGCAAGCACCGCCTGCACCGAATGAAGGCAATCGGGCCACGACTCGGAAGTCGCCGCGCTCAGCAAGGCCGAATCGAGAAACAGCGCCTCATCGCCAAGCGCCGCCAGTTGCCGGCACAGCTGGCCCGGCGCCGCCGCTGGATCAACCGCCGCCGCGGACGCGGCCAGCGCCAGCAGCCGCCGGCGCTCGGCCCCCGACAGCCGCAGCCGTCCGGCCACCGCCGGCAGCGCCGCGGCCGGGCCATCGAGCAGGGCAGCCAGCCGGGGCAGCGCCCGCTCCGCCCCCCCGAGCCCAAGCCCGGAGTCCAGCGCCACCAGCCGGGCGAGCCGCTCGCCCTGCGTCGCGCCGGGCAGGAGATGGGGCACGATGCCGAGCCCGGCCAACAGGGCCCAAACCTCGGCCGGGCGCGGCCCGGTAAGCAGACGGAAGAGTTCGGTCCGCACCCGCTCGCCCGAGAGCCCGGGCAAGAGCGGCGCCAACGCCCGGCAGGCGGCCAGCGCCCCGGCGTCCGCCGCCTCACCGCCATAGCGGGCGAAGAAGCGGAAATAGCGCAGCAGGCGCAGCACATCCTCGCGGATGCGATCCTCGGCGCAGCCGATGAAGCGCAGCCGCCGGGCCGCGAGGTCTTCGAGGCCGCCGAAGGGGTCGAAGAGATCGCCGTCGAGAGTGCAGGAGAGGGCGTTGATGGTGAAATCCCGACGGGAGGCGTCGGCCTGCCAGTCATCGGTGAAGGCGACCTCGGCGTGACGACCGTCGCAGACCAGATCGCGGCGCAGGGTGGTGATCTCGAAAGGCCGGCCGCCGCTGAGCGCCGTGACAGTGCCGTGGGCGATGCCGGTAGGAATCACCCGCACGCCGGCCGCGGCCAGCCGCCGGGTCACCTCATCGGGCGGATGGGGCGTCGCGATGTCGAGGTCGGAAACCGGCAGCCCGAGCAGGGCGTCGCGGACGCAGCCGCCGATGAAGCGGGCCTCGCCAAGGGCGGTCATGACGCGCCGGCTCTCGGGCCGGATCATCCAGGGCTGAAGCGGCAGGACGGGCATGGCGAAACAGGGGGCCAGTGGGACCCCCCGTTTCTATCACAAACCGGCCAGGGCCTGACCCAGATCCTCGATCAGATCCTCGGCATCCTCCAACCCGACCGAAAGCCGGATGGTGCCGGGGAAGATGCCGACCCGCGCCCGCTCCTCCTCGGTCAGCCGCTGATGAGTGCTGGTGCCGGGGTGGGTGATCAGGCTCTTGGCATCGCCGAGATTGTTCGAGATCAGGATCAGCTCCAGCGCGTTCATGACCTTGAACGCCTCGGCCTTGCCGCCATCGACGTCGAAGGCGACAAGGGTGCCGCCGGCCGACATCTGGGCCCGGGCCAGGGCGTATTGCGGGTGGCTCTCCAGCCCGGGATAGAGCGTCCGCGTCACCCGGCCGTGGCCGGCGAGATAGCGGGCGACCCGGTCGGCATTGGCGCACCCGGCCCTGACCCGCAGCTCCAGCGTCTCCAGACCCTTCAGCAGCACCCAGGCATTGAACGGGCTGAGCGCCGGCCCGGTGTGGCGGAGAAACGGGTGGACGATCTCGGCGAAGGCGTCGGAGCAGAGGATGATGCCGCCCAGGCATCGCCCCTGGCCGTCGATGTGCTTGGTCGCGGAATAGACCACGACGTCGGCGCCGAGGCTGAGCGGTTTTTGAAGCACCGGCGTCGCGAAGACATTGTCGACGACCACGATCGCTCCGGCATCGTGGGCGAGCGCACACACCGCTCTGAGGTCGATCACCTCCAGCGTCGGGTTGGAGGGCGTCTCCAGGAAGACCAGCCGGGTCGGCTTCGAGAGCGCATCCCGCCACTGCCCGGGGTCGGCGCCATCGATGATCACGGTCTCGATGCCGTATTTGGGCGCCAGATCCTTGACGATATAGAGGCAGGAGCCAAAAAGCGCCCGCGGCGCCACCAGCCGGTCGCCGGCCTTCAGCCCTGAAATCACCGCAGCAAACACCGCCGCCATGCCGCTGGCGGTCGCGAAGGCGTTCTCGGCGCCCTCGTAGAGCGCCATGCGCTGCTCGAACATCGCCACGGTGGGATTGCGAAAGCGCGAATAGACGTAGCGCTGGGCGTCGGTGGCGAAGGCCGCCTCGGCATCCTCGGCGCGGTCATAGAGATAGCCAGAGGTCTGAAAGATCGCCTCGCTGGTCTCGTCGAAGCCCGAGCGCAGGCTGGCGCCGTGGACAAGCTGGGACTGCGGACGCAACGGCCGCGTCCGGCGGCGGACATGCTTTTCGTCGATTTTGGTGAACATGGCGACAGCCCCCCCCCCTTTTCTGCCGGATGGAGACCACCCGGACTCCCCGACCGTTCGAGAGGGAGCGCCGCGGGGCGACCCGGACCTCTTTAGCGGATTATTTACAAGGCGTGGCCCGCAAGCCGGTCGCTCAAATCACCACGCGAATTTGTTTTTAACGGCCGGAGGACACAAGCGTCAAGGAGTTTCGCCGACGCCGGCTCCGAGCGCCCGGTCGACTGGTTGCGCCTTGACGGCCGGGATTTTGACGTCTTCCCGTCACGCCGCCGCCCCGGCCAGCAAGGCGTTGATCGGGGCGAGCAGGCCGTCGCCGAGCATCGGCTTTTCGATCACGAGATCCGCGCCGGCGGCGCGGGCGCGGATGCCGGGGTCCTGGGCGCCGGTGCTGAGGGCCCCGCCGGTCAGGGCCAGCACCGGGGTCGCCGGGTGCCGGCGCTTGGCCTCGGCGATGACGCCGAAGCCGTCGATGCCGGGCATCCAGAGATCGGTGACGATCAGGTCGAAGCGGCCGGCGCTCAGCTTGGCGACGGCATCGGTGCCGTCGACCGCCTCGGTGATGGTGTGGCCGACATTGTTCAGCAGCATGCGATATGCCATGCGCACCGCGGAATTGTCTTCAGCCACCAGAATATCAGCCATTACACACTCTCTGTCAGGAGTAAGACTCGGTCACGGCGAGGGCGGCAAAAGCGTCGACAGCCGCCGGATGCCTTCGTCGATGGTCCCGGGACCGACCATCGAAAAGCTGAGCCGGCAGGTATTGGCACCGCTGCGATCGGCATGAAACGCGGCACCGGGGACAAAGGCGACGTTGACCTCGCGGATGGCCCGTTCAAGCAACGTGGTGCCATCGATGCCCTCGGGCAACTCCAGCCAGACGAAAAGACCGCCCGCGGGCCGGGTCCAGCGGGTGCCGGGCGGAAACCAGCGCTCAAGCGCGGCCAGCATGGCGTCGCGCCGCACCCGGTAGGCGGCACGGAGGCGCGCGGTCAGCTCGGGCCAGATCTCCCGTACCACTTCGGTGAGCACGATCTGGTTGATGGTCGAGGAATGGAGATCGGCGGCCTGCTTCATCAGCACCAGTTTGTGGATCACCTCCTCGGGGCCGGTCAGCCAGCCGACCCGGAGCGCCGGGGCCACCGTCTTCGAGAAGGTGCCGGCATAAAGGACATGGCCGGGCCGAAAGCCGGCGCCCGGCCCGGCATGCTCGGCGTCGAGGGTCAGGAGCGAGGGCAAGGCTTCGCCATCGTAGCGCAACTCGGTGTAAGCGGCGTCCTCGATCACCGGCACGCCATAACGGGCGGCGAGGTCGATCACGGCCCGGCGGCGGGCGAGCGAGGTCGTGATGCCGTTGGGATTCTGGAAGTCGGGTACGAGATAGAAGAATTTCGGACCCTGGCGGAACGCGTCCTCAAGGGCGTCCGGCAGCACGCCCTCGTCATCCACCGGCACCGAGAGATAGCGCGGCTCGTAGGGCGCGAACGCCTGGAGCGCGCCAAGATAGGTCGGGCGGGTCACCGCCACCAGATCGCCGGCCCCGATCAGAAGCTTGCCGATGAACTCCAGCCCCTGCTGAGAGCCGCTGGTGATCATGACAGTGTCGGGGCTGACGCCGAGCCCGCGTTTGGCGCCGCGGTTCTGCATCTCGCAGATGAATTCGCGCAGCGGCAGCCAGCCCTCGCTGACCGAGTATTGCAGCGCCACCGAGCGCAGTGCGTTGCTCTCCATCACCCGCTGATAGGCGGCGGCGATCTCGGCATGGGGAAACAGCGCGGGATCGGGAATGCCGCCGGCAAAGGAGATGATCTCGGGACGCTCGATCACCTTGAGCAACTCCCGGATTTCCGACGCCTTCATGCCGGCCAGTCGTCCGGCCAGCCGCTCCGCCCACACCACCGCCATCGCTCCGCCTCCACCGCCCCTGGCCGCCGCCGTTGCCGGCCCGGTCACAGAATGCGTCAGCCCGCGCGGCAGAGCAATCATCCCTGCGCCGCAATTGCCGCGCTTTCGATAAGAATCCCTGCCCCGCATCCGAAGCGGTTGACAGTCGGCGGTTCTCTTTTGGTAAGGTGCGCCTTTTCCAGCGGCCCCCGGTCCCGGCGGGCCTTTCTCGGGGAGCTGTCTCGTGATTTCCGCGGTGATGCCGACCTACGCCCGCGCGGACGTCGTGTTCGAGCGGGGCGAGGGTGCCTATCTTTTTGATGCCACCGGCCGGCGCTATCTCGACTTCGCCAGCGGCGTCGCCGTGACCGCCCTCGGTCACGCCCACCCGCGGCTGGTCAAGGCTTTGACCGAGCAGGCGGCCAAGGTCTGGCACACCTCGAACCTGTTCCGGGTCGCCGGGCAGGAGAACGTCGCGGCGCGGCTGATTGCCGCCAGCTTCGCCGACACCGCCTTCTTCTGCAACTCGGGCGCCGAGGCCTGGGAGTGCGGCCTGAAGGTGATCCGCAAATACTTCCATGAGAGCGACCAGCCCGAGCGCTACCGGGTGATCACCTGTGCCGGCGGCTTTCACGGCCGCACCCTGGCCTCGATCTCGGCGGCCAAGCAGGAAAAGCTGGTCACCGGCTTCGGGCCGCTGCTCGACGGCTTCGATCAGGTCTCGTTCGGCAATCTCAACGAGATGCGGTCCGCAATCACCGAAGAGACCGCCGCGATCTGCGTCGAGCCGGTCCAGGGCGAGGGCGGCATCCGCACCCCGACCCTGGACTATCTGCGTGGCCTGCGCCAGATCTGCGACGAGTTCGGCCTCCTGCTCTATTTCGACGAGGTGCAGAGCGGCATCGGCCGGACCGGCAAGCTATTCGCCCACGAGTGGGCCGGCATCACCCCCGACGTGATGTGTCTGGCCAAGGGCCTGGGCGGCGGGTTTCCCGTCGGCGCCTGCCTTGCCACCGAGGCGGCGGCGCGCGGCATGGTCCCCGGCAGCCACGGCTCGACCTTCGGCGGCAATCCCCTGGCCATGGCCGTGGCCGGCGCGGTGCTCGATGTCGTGCTGGAGCCGGGCTTTCTTGAAACCGTCCGGGAGACCGGCGCCCTCTTCGGCCGCGAACTGGCGGCGCTGGCGCTGCGCCACCCCGCGGTGTTCGAGGACGAGGCGCGCGGGCTCGGCCTGATGCGCGGCCTCAAATGCGGTCCGGCCAACACCAGGGTCGTTGCGGCCCTGCGGCAGCAGGGCCTGCTGACCGTGGGCGCCAGCGACAATGTCGTGCGCCTGCTGCCGCCCCTGATCGTCAGCCCCGGCGAGATCGCCGAGGCCATCGCCATTCTGGATCGCACCGCCGCCGCGCTGGCAAAGGAAGAGACGGCATCATGACCGGATCCGTTCGTCATTTCCTCGATCTCGACCAGCTCGACGCCGCGACGCTGCGGCTGATTCTCGATCGCGGCCTCGCCATGAAGCGCGACCGCGCCCGGTCCGGCAGGCCGCTGGCGGGCAAGACCCTGGCGCTGATCTTCGAAAAACCCTCGACCCGCACCCGGGTCTCGTTCGAAGTCGGCATGCGCCAGCTGGGCGGCGAGGTGGTGCTGCTCGATTCCCAAGGCAGCCAGCTTGGCCGCGGCGAAACCGTCGGCGACACCGCGCGGGTGCTGTCGCGCTACGTCGACGCGATCATGATCCGCACCGACAGCGTCTCCAAGCTCACCGAGCTGGCCGAGCAGGGCTCGGTGCCGGTGATCAACGGCCTCACCGACCGCTCGCATCCCTGCCAGATCATGGCCGACATCATGACCTTCGAGGAGCATCGCGGCCCGATCCGGGGCCGGGTGGTCGCCTGGAGCGGCGACGGCAACAACGTCGCCAATAGCTGGATTCACGCCGCCGCCCGCTTTGGCTTCGAGCTGCGCCTCGCCTGCCCGCACTCGCTGAAACCGCCCGAGACCCTGGTCGCCTGGGCCAACGCCAATGGCGGCCGGGTCAGCTTCGCCGCCAGCCCGGCCGGCGCGGTCGCCGGGGCCGACTGCGTGGTCACCGACACCTGGGTTTCGATGAACCACCAGGACCGCAGCGAGCGCATCAATCTGCTGCTGCCCTACCGGGTCGACGAGGCGCTGATGGCATTGGCCCGGCCCGACGCGCTGTTCATGCACTGCCTGCCCGCCCACCGGGGTGAGGAAGTGACCGACGCCGTGCTCGACGGTCCGCGCTCGGTGGTCTGGGACGAGGCGGAAAACCGCCTGCACATCCAGAAGGCAATTCTGACCTGGTGCCTGATTGACTGACCGCGTCCTGCCGTTTCAGACCGAACGAACGCCGCTGCGCGGCCGGCTGGTCCGGCTGGGACCGCTGCTCGGCGGCATGCTGGGCCGCCATGACTATCCCGAGCCGGTGGCCCGGCTGCTCGGCGAAACCGCGCTGCTGGCGGCGGCGCTGGGCTCGATCCTCAAATATGACGGCGTCTTCACCCTCCAGATCAAGGGCGACGGCCCGGTCGGGCTGATGGTGGTCGATATCGTCGGCACCCTCGCCGCCACCCCGCGTGTCGTTCGGGGCTATGCCCGTTTCGATCACGACGCCGTTGCGAAGATGGCGGCTGATCCGCACCTGCTCTCGATGTCACTGGTGGGCAGGGGCTGGCTGGCCTTTACCGTTGATCAGGGGCCGGACACCGAACGCTATCAGGGCATCGTCGCCCTCCGCGGCCGCACCCTGGCCGAATGCGTCCAGCATTATTTCCTGCAGTCGGAGCAGCTGGCCACCGGCCTCCGGGTGGCGATCGGTCATGAAAACGGCGTTTGGAATGGAACGGCGCTGCTATTGCAACGGCTTCCGGGAGACGGCCCCTCCGCCGGCGCCGACCCCGGCAGCAGCGAAGAGGACGATTGGCGCCGGGCCATGGTCCTGATGGCCACCCTGACCGCACCCGAGCTGCTCGACCAGGACCTGGGCGACCAGCCGTTGCTGTGGCGGCTGTTCCATGAGGACGGCATTCGGGTGTTTGAGGAAAATCACCTTATCGAGGGCTGCCGGTGCTCGCGCGATAAGGTGATTTCGGTGCTGCGTTCGCTGGACCGGGCCGAGCTGGACGGGCTGCGCGAGAATGGCATCGTCACCGTGACCTGCGAATTCTGCACGAGCGCTTACCGCTTCGATGACCGAGAGTTAGCGGCGCTCTCCGCCCCCTGACCCTGGAGCCCCAAGCGATGACCGCCGCCGCTGATTTCGACCTCATCACCATCGGCGCCGGTTCCGGCGGCGTCGCGGCCAGCCGGCGCGCCGCCAGTCATGGCGCCCGGGTCGCGATCTTCGAGGACAGCCGGGTCGGCGGCACCTGCGTCATCCGCGGTTGCGTGCCGAAAAAGCTGCTGATGTACGGCGCCCAATTCCGCGACGCCTTCGAGGATGCGCGGGGCTTCGGCTGGTCGGCCGACCCGGCCCCCGCCTTCGACTGGCCGACCCTGCTGGCGCGCAAAGACGCCGAGATCGACCGCCTCAATGCGATCTACCTCACCATGCTCGGCACCGCCGGCGTCACTCTGGTTGCGGAGCGGGCGCGGCTGGTCGACGGCCACACCGTCGCGGCCGGCGGCCGGACCTATACCGCAAAGACGATCCTGATCGCCACCGGCGGCCGGCCCAGCCCCCTGCCGATTCCCGGCATCGGGCTGGCCATGAGTTCGGACGACCTCCTGCAGATGCCCGAGTTGCCCAAACGGCTGCTGGTGATCGGCGGCGGCTACATTGCGGTCGAGTTCGCCAGCATCTGCCGCGGTCTCGGTGCCGAGGTCGCGATCGTGATTCGCGGCCAGCACATCCTCAACGGCTTCGACGACGACATCCGCATCGCCCTCGAGACCGAACTCGGCCGCCGGGGCATCACGATCACGCCCGGCGTCCAGCCCGCCGCCCTCGCGGCAACCGGCGACGGCCTCGCCCTGACCGCGCGCGACGGCCGGAGCTTCGCGGCCGACCGGGTGCTCTGCGCCGCCGGCCGCCATCCCAACAGCGCCGGCCTCGGCCTGGAAGCGGCGGGGGTCGCGATGGACGAGCAGGGCGCGATCCTGGTCGACGACTGGTCGCGGACCAGCGTGCCCTCGGTCTACGCCGTCGGCGACGTCACCAACCGGGTCAACCTGACCCCGGTCGCGATCACCGAGGGCCGGGCGCTGGCCGAAACCCTGTTCAACGCCAACCCGACTCAGGTCAACTATGCCAACATCCCGACCGCCGTCTTCACCAACCCGGCAATCGGCACCGTCGGCCTGACCGAGCAGCAGGCCCGGACCCAGGGCTTCGAGATCGACCGCTACCGCACCGGCTTCCGGCCGATGAAGCACACCCTGTCCGGGCGCGAGGAGCGGGTGATGATCAAGCTGCTGGTCGACCGCGCCACCGACCGCGTGCTCGGCTGCCACATGCTCGGCAACGACGGCCCCGAAATCGTCCAGGGCCTCGCCATTGCCCTCAATTGCGGCGCGACCAAACGCGACTTCGACCGCACCATCGGCCTGCACCCCTCGGCGGCAGAGGAATTCGTGACGCTGCGCGAGACGGTGTGAGGGGCTGGGCCAGGGTTCGCCGCCAGGTCCTGAGACGCCCGGATGTTGAATGGGCCGAGACAGGCGAGATGGGCCGCCACGTCGCGGAGCGCGGCCTTCCTCCAGCGAGCCTCACGATACCGGTGGCGAAATCCGCCACCCCCCGGCCAATGCCAGCAACCGCGCCCGGACCACCTCGTGAGGCACCGAGGGTCGCGCAGGGATATTCCCCGGCGATGGAGCAGGGGGATGCGAAATCAGGGCCTGTGTTATAAGCTTCCGACATCGCACCGTTTGATGAGGCACCCCCATGCACCCAGCCAAGGCTTTCGCCGCGTTTTCCGCCGATGCTCCGCTTGGTCCCTTCGCCCTGCAGCGCCGGGCGCCGGGGCCGACCGATGTCGAGATCGCCATTCTCTATTGCGGGGTCTGTCATTCCGACCTCCACCACGTCCGCAACGAGTGGCACGGCACGATCTACCCCTGCGTGCCGGGGCATGAGATCGTCGGGCGGGTGACCAAGGTGGGAAGCTCGGTGAAGGGCTTCCGGGTCGGCGATACCGTCGGCGTCGGCTGCATGGTCGATGCCTGCCACAGCTGCGACAACTGCAAGGATGGCCTCGAACAGTTCTGCAGCACCGGCACCGTCTTCACCTACAACAGCCCCGACAAGCACACTGGCGGCATCACCTACGGCGGCTATTCGGACAACGTCGTGGTTGACGAGAGCTTCGTGCTCAGCGTCAGCCCCAAACTGAACCTCGCCGCCGCCGCGCCGCTGCTCTGCGCCGGCATCACGACGTGGTCGCCGCTGCGCCATTGGGCGGTCGGCAGGGGCCAGAAGGTCGGCGTGGTCGGGCTGGGCGGACTCGGGCATATGGCGGTCAAGTTCGCGGCCTCGTTCGGCGCCGAGGTGGTGCTGTTCACCACCTCTCCCGACAAGAGTGCCGACGCCCGGCGGCTCGGCGCCCAGCATGTCGTGGTCTCAAAACACCGCGACGAGATGAACCGCCATCTCAACAGCTTCGACTTCATCCTTGACACCGTCTCGGCCAGCCATGACCTCAACGCCTACCTGCCTCTGCTCAAGCGCGATGCCACGATGGTGCTGGTCGGCGCGCCCGAGCAGCCGCTGCCGGTCGCGGCCTTCAACCTGATCTTCCAGCGCCACCGGCTGGCCGGCTCGCTGATCGGCGGCATCCGGGAAACCCAGGAGATGCTCGACTATTGCGCCGAGCACGCCATTACTTCGGACATCGAGATCATCCCGATCCAGGAGATCAACGCGGCCTATGAGCGGATGCTGAAAAGCGACGTCAAATACCGCTTCGTGATCGACATGGCCTCGCTCGGGCGCTAGGCGGGCGGGGCGGGGGCGGTGCGCGGCGGCCTGATCAGCGTCGGGGGGGCGCTGGCGGCCTCGGCGCTGGTCTGCCTCGCCGCGGGGGCCGATCCGGTGATGGCGCTGCGCCTGCTCGCGCTCGGCGCGTTTGGCTCCGGCGAGGCGCTGGGCTACACCCTTTATTATGCCACCAGCTTCATCTTCGCCGGGCTTGCGGTGGCGGTGGCCTTCCAGGCCGGGCTGTTCAATATCGGCGGCGAGGGGCAGGCGATGCTGGGCGGCCTCGGCGCCGGGCTGGCCGCCCTGGCCCTCGATGGCCTGCCGGCACCGCTGCCCGCCCTGGCCGGAGTGGCGCTGGCCGCGCTTTCCGGCGCCGGCTGGGCGCTGGTGCCGGCGTGGCTGCAGGCCCGGCGCGGCAGCCACATCGTCATCACCACCATCATGTTCAATTTTATCGCCTCGGCGCTGCTGACCTGGCTGCTGGCCGAGATTCTGATCGCACCCGGACAGCCGGCGCCGGAAAGCCGCAGCTTCGCGACGTCGGCCTGGTTGCCGGCGCTGGCCGGCGGACCGCTCTCGCTGGCCTTTCCGCTGGCCCTGCTGGCGGCGGCCGCGGTGGCGCTGCTGCTCTGGCGCACCCGCTGGGGTCATGCCCTCCGCGTGGCCGGGCTCAATCCCGACGCCGCCCGCTATGCCGGCCTGTCGCCCGCCCGGATCACCATTCAGGCGATGCTGCTCTCGGGAGCCCTGGCCGGGATGGTCGGGGTCAACGAGATTCTGGGTGTTCAGCACCGGCTGCTGCTCGGCTTCACCGGCGGCGCCGGCTTCGTCGGCATTGCGGTGGCGCTGATGGGACGCAATCATCCGGGCGGGGTGGTGCTGGCGGCGCTGCTGTTCGGCGCGCTGGCCCAGGGCGGCGCGGAACTGGCCTTCGAACTGCCGGCCCTCGGGCGGGATCTGGTGGTGGTGATTCAGGGGCTGGTGGTGCTGGCCGCGGCGACGATGGCGAGGCGCTGACAGGATGGACGAGTTTGGCTTTGCCCTGCTGTCTCTGACCGGTGCCACCGTCAGGCTGGCGGCGCCGCTGGTGCTGGCGGCGCTGGCCGGGCTCTATTCGGAACGGGCCGGAGTGATCGCCCTCGGCCTCGAGGGCATGATGCTGAGCGGCGCCTTTGCCGCCGCCACCCTGGCCGCGCTCACCGGCAGCCCGTGGCCCGGGCTGGCGGCGGCGCTGGCCGCCGGAGTCGGGCTTTCGCTGCTCCACGGGCTGGTCTCGGTCGGCCGCGGCGGCGATCAGGTGGTTTCGGGGGTGGCGCTCAACATCCTGGCCACCGGGCTGACCGCGACCCTGGCCTCGGCTTGGTTCGGCCTCGGCGGCCAGACGCCGCTGCTGCCGCCGACCGCGCGGGTGCCGGCGTGGCTCGGACAGAACGCGCTGATCTGGCTGGCGGCGGCGGCGATACCGGCGACGGCGTGGCTGCTTGGCCACACCCGCTTCGGGCTGCGGCTGCGCGCGGTCGGCGACAATCCGGCCGCGGTCGAGGCCGCCGGGATCAGCGTTGCCGGCCTGCGTTTCAGGGCGCTGGCCATCTCGGGCGCGCTGGCCGGTCTGGCCGGGGCCTATCTCTCGATCGGCCATGGCGCCGGCTTCATCCGCGACATGACCGCGGGCAAGGGCTATCTGGCGCTGGCGGCGCTGATCTTCGGCCGCTGGCGACCGCTGCCGACCCTGCTGGCCTGCCTGCTGTTCGCCGGCGCCGACGCCCTGCAGATGCGGCTCCAGGGCGCGCTCGGCGCCGTGCCGGTGCAGGCGATCCAGGCCCTGCCCTATCTGCTGACCGTGCTGGTGCTGGCGGGCTTGGCCGGAACCGCGGCGGCGCCGCGCGCGATCGGCCGGCCCTGGCCGCCCCGGCGCTGACCCCGGATGAGCACGGAGAAATCAGCGAGAGACTTGCGAACGGACGCGAAATCGCCTAAGGCCAGCGGTCAGACTGCCGGGGTCGGCTGGGTCGGTGGGGGAACGCGGCGATGATCGAGTTGGGCGCCAATCTGGCGGCGCTGGTGGAGCGCTTCGAGGAAGGCGGACCGGTCACCGGCCCCGCCCTGGCGCGGCGGGCGGTGCGACTGTTGGATCTGACCTGCCTTGACGAAAGCGCCGGCGAAACCGAGATCGCGGCGCTGTGCCGGCGCGGTCAGACCAAGCTCGGACCGGTGGCCGCGGTTTGCGTGCTGCCGGCGTTTGTCGGCTTCGCGCGCAGCACCCTCGACAAATCGGGCAGCGCGATCCGGGTGGTCAGCGTCGTCAACTTCCCCGGCGGCGACGACGATGTCGCCCGCGCCGGCGAGGAGGCCGCCCGCGCCGTGGCCAGCGGCGCCGAGGAGATCGATCTGGTCTTTCCCTACCGGCGCTATCAGGCCGGCGAGCGCGACGAGGCGCTGGCGATGGTGATCGGCTGCCGGGCGATGTGCGGCCCCGACGTCACGCTCAAGGTGATCCTCGAAACCGGCAGCTTCGGACAGGCGGCCCAGCTGGCCGCCGCCGCCCGCGAGGTCATCGCCGAGGGCGCCGACTTCCTCAAGACCTCGACCGGCCGCGGCACCAAGGGTGCCACCCTCTCGGCGGCGGCGGTGCTGCTGGGCGTGATCCACGAAACCGGCGGCCGCAACGGCCTCAAGGTGTCGGGCGGCATTCGCGAGGCGGCGGCGGTCGCCCGCTATCTCGCCCTGACCGACGCGATCATGGGGCCGGACTGGATCTCGCCCGCCACCTTCCGGGTTGGCGCCAGCGCCCTGCTCGACGATTTGCTGGCGATGGCCTGACGGCATTGCGGATGGCCGATTTGTGTTAGAGTGCCCGAGCGGCGGCAGGACCAGTCATGCACGAACTCACGCTCAGCCAGGGCATCATCGACATCGCGTGCCAGGAGGCGCGGGCCAACGGCGCGGCGCGGGTGCTGGCGGTGCGGGTGGCCATCGGCGCGCTCTCCCATGTCGATGCCGGCTCGATCGCCTTCTGCTTCGACGCCGTGGCCCGCGGCACCCTGGCCGAGGGCGCCCACCTGACCATCGAGCAGCCGCCCGGCCGCGCCCACTGCCTGACCTGCGACGCCGAGGTCGTGGTCGGCGGCCGGGACCAGCCGTGCCCCTTGTGCGGCGGCCATCGCTGGGTGCTGGTGGGCGGCGACGATTTGCGAGTCCTTGACCTGGAGGTGGCATGATGTGTTCGGTATGCGGCTGCGGCGGCGGTGAAGCCACCCTCGATGACGGCAAGGCCCGGAGCCCCGATCATGATCATGGCCCGGGCCACGAGCACGGCCACGACCACCATCATGGACACCATCACGACCACCATCCCGATCACGAGCATGTTCACGAGCATGTCGGCCCCGACGGCTCGGTGATCCGCCACAGTCACGACCATCACCACGATGATCAGCCGGTCGGCGGCGGTCATGGCCACGACCACGATCACGACCATGGCGACCTCCACCTCGCCGGCCACCATCACCACGACCACCATGCCCCCGGCCACCCCGCCGGCCCCGGCAGCGCAGTCAGCCGCATCCTGCGGGTCGAGCAGGACATTCTGGCCAAGAACAACGCCTATGCCGCGGCCAACCGGGCGCTGTTCACCGCCGCCGGCAGCTTCGTGATCAACCTGATGTCGTCGCCCGGGGCGGGCAAGACGACGCTGCTGGTGCGCACCCTGCTCGACCTCAAGGGCCGGTTCCCGGCCGCGGTGATCGAGGGCGACCAGCAGACCAGTCTCGATGCCGACCGCATCCGCGCCACCGGCGTTCCCGCGCTCCAGATCAACACCGGCAAGGGCTGTCACCTCGACGCCCTGATGGTCACCCGCGCGGTCGGACGGCTGGGGCTGCCGCCCGAATGCCTGCTCTTCATCGAGAATGTCGGCAATCTGGTCTGCCCGGCCGGCTTCGATCTGGGCGAGAGCCGGCGGGTGGTGGTGCTGTCGACCACCGAGGGCGAGGACAAACCGCTGAAATACCCCGATATGTTCGCGGGCGCGGATCTGCTGCTGGTCAACAAGATCGATCTTTTGCCCCATGTCTCCTTTGATGTCGGACGCATGGTCGGGTATGCTCGCCGGATCAGGCCGGGACTCGAGGTGATCGAAGTTTCGGCCACCGGTGGCCAGGGGCTGGACCGGTGGTATTCCTGGATCGAAGCCGGGCTGGAGACAGCCCATCGCGGGCGCGGTGCCCACGACCATTGACCGGCATAGGATGGCGGGGAGCGCAATCATGATTGCAACGATCATTTCATTGGTGCTGATAACCTACATGGGCACCGTGTATGATGAGATGGCACGCCTGATCCTCGACATCATTTTTACCGGCCTCTTCCTGTTTTTGTTCAAGCGCTTCTTCAACAAGCCGCTCGAGCACTTCCTCTGGGTCTCGATCATCAGCATGTTGCCATACTTTGTCTGGTACATCTTCGATGCCGCGATGCCGACGGTGCACCGTCTCGACTCCATCGCGCTGCTGAAAACCGTGCCGATCGCCACTGTGATCATTCTCGGTCTAGATACTGTGTTCCGGTTCATGCGCAACCGCCAGTACTAGTGGCTCCTGAGTCGACTCGAGAGCGCCGGCGGCTGCGGATCCGGGTCCGCGGTCAGGTTCAGGGCGTTGGTTTCCGGCCCTTCGTCCATGGGCTGGCCGGACGGCTCGGACTGGCCGGCTGGGTGCTCAACGACGGTGCCGGCGTGGTCGCCGAGATCGAGGGCAGCGAGGGGGCAACCCGCGCGTTCCTCGCCGCCCTCGCCGCCGAAGCGCCGCCGCTGGCCCGGGTCACCGCCATTGAGCCCGAGGCGCGGCCGGCCGAGGGCGGCGCCGGGTTCACGATCCGGGCCAGCGTCGGCGGACAAGCCGTGAGCACCGGTATCCCGGCCGACGCCGCGGTCTGCCCCGACTGTCTCAGCGAGCTGTTCGACCCTGCCGATCGCCGCTACCGCTATCCCTTTCTCAACTGCACCCGCTGCGGGCCGCGCTACACCATCACCCGCCGCCTGCCCTACGACCGGCCGCAGACCAGCATGGCCGGGTTCACGCTCTGCCCGGCCTGCGCCGCCGAGTACCGCGACCCCGCCGACCGCCGCTTTCACGCCCAACCGACCTGCTGCCCGGCCTGCGGACCGCGGCTCTCGCATGCCATCGGGGAGATTCTGGGCTGGCTGCGCGCGGGTCGGATCGTCGGTCTCAAGGGGCTGGGCGGCTTTCACCTTGCCTGCGACGCCACCAACGCCGAAACCGTGGCTCGTCTCCGCGCCGCCAAGCAGCGCGACGGCAAACCCTTCGCAGTCATGGTCGCCGGGCTGGCCAGCGCCAGACGGCTGGCCGAACTCGACCCCCCCGAGGCGGCGCTGCTGGCCGCCACGGCCCGCCCGGTGGTGCTGGCACGCCGCCGCGCCGGGACGGGCCTCGCGCCCGGCCTCGCGCCGGATCTGGCCTGGCTCGGGCTGATGCTGCCCTATACTCCGCTGCATTATCTGTTGTTCCACGAGGCGGCTGGCCGCCCCACCGGCACGGCGTGGCTGGAAACGCCGCAGCCGCTGACCCTGGTCATGACCAGCGCCAACCCGGGCGGCGAGCCGCTGGCCATCGGCAACCGAGAGGCCGCCCGGCGGCTGGCCGGGATCGCCGACCACATCCTCGATCACGACCGCGAGATCGTGATCCGGGCCGACGACTCGGTGATGCGGCTGATCGCCGGCGCCCCCTGCCCGATCCGGCGCGGCCGCGGCCTTGTCCCCGAGCCGATCCGGCTGCCGCGCGCCGTGGCGCCGGTGCTGGCGGTGGGCGGCCACCTCAAGACCGCGATCTGCGTCACCCGCGGCGATCAGGCCTTTCTCTCGCAGCACATCGGCGATCTCGACAACGCCGCCAGCTTTGGTTTCTTCGAGGAGACCGTCGCCCATCTGCTGAACAGTCTCGGGGTCCGTCCGGCGGTGGTCGCCCATGACCGCCACCCCGACTTCCTGTCGACCCGCTTCGCCGAAACCCTGGCCGCACGGCTCGGTGTGCCCGCGCAGCCGGTACAGCACCATCACGCCCATCTCGCCGCGGTGGCGGCGGAGCACGGCCTTGCCGGCCCGGTGCTCGGCCTCGCCCTCGACGGCTTCGGCCTGGGCAGCGACGGCGGCGCCTGGGGCGGCGAACTGCTGCGGCTGGAGGGGGCAGGCTTCACCCGCCTCGGCCACCTCGCGCCGCTGGCCCAGCCCGGCGGCGATCTCGCGGCCCGCCAGCCCTGGCGCATGGCCGCGGCGGCGCTCCACCGCATGGGCCGCGGCTCCGAAATCGTCGGCCGCCTCGGCCGCTACGGTCCGGCCGCCGGGTTGGTCCAGATGCTTGACCGCGGCGCCGGCGTGCCGCTCACGACCTCGTGCGGCCGCTGGTTCGATGCCGCCTGCGGCCTGCTCGGGGTGCGCCCGCATTCGGGATTCGAGGGCGAGGCGCCGATGGTGCTGGAGTCGCTGGTCACGACGCCGCGGGTGATCCCGGGCGGCTGGCGGATCAGCGCCGATCACGGCGAGCTTGACCTGCTGCCCCTGCTGGAGGCATTGCTGGAGGCTGGCAACGCTGGCGAGGGCGCCGATCTCTTTCACGGCACGCTGGCGATGGCCCTGATCGAATGGTTGGCCGGGGCCGGCGCCCGCCGGGTGGTGCTGGGCGGCGGCTGCCTGGTCAACCGGGTGCTGGCCGAAGCGCTGGTCGCCGGGCTGGCCGCCCGCGGCATCACCGCCCTGCTCGCCCGCGCGGCGCCGCCCAACGATGGCGGCCTCGCTCTGGGACAGGCCTGGGTCGCGGCCCAGGCGCTGGAGTTGGTCAACGGGTCCGAAAAAAAACCATAAACCGGGAGGAACCATCCCCATGTGTCTCGCTGTCCCCGCCCGCGTCATGGAGCTGCATGACGGCGACATGGCGACCGTCAACCTTGGCGGCGTCAAGCTGACCATCTCGCTTGCTCTGGTTGCCGATATCGCGGTTGAAGACTACGTCATCGTCCATGTCGGCTACGCCCTCAGCAAGCTCGACCGGCATGAGGCCGAGCGCACCCTCGCCATGCTCGCGGACGTCGGCAACGAGCGGGCGCTGGCCCTGACCGCCTGAGCCGCCCTCAGGCCTGATCGGACGTGGGCGCCGCGGTGTCGGGACGCGGCTCGAGCAGATCGGGCGCCCGCTCCGGCTTTTCCAGCGGGCCGGACACCCGGAACCGCTCGGCGCCGAGGCTGGCCATTTCGCGAAGCGCGCTTTCGGGGATGTCGACGAACGAGGCCAGCCGGCCGCTCTGAAGCGAGTCTTCGAACAGGCGGTCCAGCTCGATGCGCTCATCGGCCCAGCGCTCCCGCCGCCCCTGGTCAACGCCAAGACCAAAGGCCAGCAGCAGGGAGCCGATGACCATTGCAACCAAACCGAGCATCGACACCGCGAGAAGCCCCGCTCCGGCAACACCAAGACCGAGGCCATACATCATGTAGCGGTTCTTCATTGGCGCGTCCTCGACAGGGTTCGTCGATCTATTCTTGGTCAGACGGGAAAAACCTTACCACCTCTTTGATCTTCATGGCATATTCACGATCGCGATTGTAGCGTTCGCGCAGGGCCTGATCCCGCACCACCAGATACAGCACGTCTTTGCGTCTGGGAAGATTCCGACGGCTGGCCTTGTCCTGCATGGCGCCATGCTCATCGAGCCTCGCCATGAAAAACAGCGCCCGACAATAAAGGCTGAACAGGGAGCCGTCATTTTTTAGGGGCTCCCGTGACAGCAGAGAGTAAATATAATAATTGATGGTGTGAAAATAGCTGTCATGAATCGTTCTGATGATGCCTTCCCGCTCTCCCGGATGCGTGATGATTTTGAGCTGACGCTCCAGATGCGCCCCTCGAAAGCCATGCTCCCGGGCCTCGGCTTCGAATGAAAACTTCTTCTCCCTGATCAGAGAACTGGTCTTGATATACTCGCGAAGGATCATCGACAATAATATTTCGATGGCCTTGTATTCGAGCAGATGGCGGTCTCTTGCCGTTATCAGCTCCTTGAAAATATCGGCGAGCTGATAGGGATGAGTGATCCGAAAGCCGCCCAGACTGGCCTTTTTCTGGCCGGGCGCGTAGATCCGGCCGGTTTTCTCCATATTCCAGACCGTGCGCGGCGCGACCGAAGCCATCACGGTCGCGATCATGCCATGCAGGCGGCGCTTCAGCCGGAGTTCCGGCCGCTGCCAGATGGCAAAGCGCTCCATCCGCCGCTGAAGCCAGCCGGTTTCGGGCAGGATGATCCGGGGCGGCTTGGTTAGGAACAGCGGCGTTTCAAGAACATCGGCCTTGGGCGGTTCGGGCCGGTAGCCCCACTGCCCTTCACCGACGCCGCGCTTGTCCCGTGCCACATCCCAGGTCAGGACGAGAGTCGGCCGGTTGTCCCGCTCCATGATGCGCACCCCGATGCCCAGACCTCCGATGCCCGGCGCGGCGAGCCACGCCGGCCATCACCCGCCAGCGTGACACAAAGCACAGGGCGGCTCAATTGCTGTCAGCTGCCGCTGCGCCAGCCCTGGAGAGCCGCCATGTAGTTGCCGCGCTCGAAGGCCGCCGGATTGGGGCAATGGGCCAGATTCATGCTGCCCTGCATCTGCTTCAGCGAGTCGTACTCATGAACCTCCAGCCAGCGCGAGAGGCTGTCGCGCAGTTCGGTGAGGGCGCCGGGGCCACGCTTGAGGAGCGCCGACACGACCTGAACGGCGTGGGCGCCGGCCATCACCGCCTTGATGACATCGCTGACGGTGTGGACACCGCCCGAGCAGGCCAGCGACGGCTGCACCCGGCCCGAGAGAATGGCCAGCCAGCGCAGACGCAGCAGCAGCTCCGAGGAGGTCGACAGCTCGAGCCGCGGCACCGCCTCCAGGGCCTCGATGTCGAGGTCGGGCTGATAGAAGCGGTTGAACATCACCAGCCCGTCGATGCCGATCACCTCAAGGCGGCGCACCAGATTGGGCAGGGCGGAGAGGAACGGCGACAGCTTGATCGCGACCGGAATCCGCACGCTGCGCTTGACCTGATCGGCCAGGGCGACGATCCGGCTCTCGACCAGCCCGGCCGAATCGTCGAAATCGGTCGACAGGAAATAGACGTTGAGTTCGAGCGCGTCGGCGCCGGCCTCCTGGATCAGCTTGGCGTAGTCGGTCCAGCCGGCGATGCTGACGCCGTTGAGCGAGGCGATCACCGGCACCCTGACCGCCGCCTTGATCTTGCGCACCTGTTCGAGATACGCCTCCGGCCCGAGGGTGAAGTGGTCGAGACCGGGAAAATAGCTCAGCGCCTCGGCAAAGCTGTCGGCCCCGACTTCGGCGGCACGCTCGGCATTGGCGCGATCCTGGCAGATCTGCTCCTCGAACAGCGAATGCAGCACGATCGCCGAAGCGCCGGCGTCCTCCAGCCGGCGCACGGTGTCGAGGTCGTCAACCAGCGGCGACGCCCCCGGCATCAGCGGATGGGCCAGATTGAAGCCGAGATAGCGGGTGGACAAATCCATGACGAACTCTCCCTTGGAGTTTTCCGAGCCGACCCGGCCCTGATCACTCTGCCTTGGGTTCCTGGAAATCGGCGGCGAAGCGCAGCCGCTCCGAGCGATGGCGGGCCTCGGCCTCGGCTTGCTTGAGAAGGGCCTTGAAGCGCTCCGGATTGTCGCGTTCGACGACGCGGAAACGGGTCTCATTGGCCATGAACTGCGCCAGTTTGGCCTTGCCCGGCGCGACGTCGATCACCAGCGGCTTCTCTCCCGCCGCCAGCCGGCGCGGATCGTAGCGATAAAGCGGCCAGTGTCCGCTGTCCACCGCCAATTTCTGCTGGTCGAGGCCGTTGGCGAGGTCGTAGCCGTGGGCGATGCAATGGCTGTAGGCGATGATCAGCGACGGGCCGTCGTAGCTCTCGGCCTCCAGGAAGGCGCGCACGGTCTGCTGGTCGCGGGCACCGAAGGCGACATGGGCGACATAGACGCTGCCATATGACATCGCGATGGTGCCGAGGTCCTTTTTCGCTACCGCCCGGCCGGCGATCGCGAACTTGGCCGAAGCACCGATCGGGGTCGCCTTGGACTGCTGACCGCCGGTGTTGGAATAGACCTCGGTGTCCATTACCAGGATATTGACGTTGGCGCCCGAGGCGATGACGTGATCGAGGCCGCCATAGCCGATGTCATAGGCCCAGCCGTCGCCGCCGAGAATCCAGACGCTGCGGGCGACCAGATTGTCGGCGATCTCGAGCAGCCGCCGCGCCTCCAGCTTGCCGGCGCCCGAGAGAACCTCCTTCAGCGCCTTCACCCGCTCGCGCTGAGCGGCGATGGTCGTCTCGTCGCGGCCGGTCGCGGCAAGCAAGCCCTCGACCAGTTGGCCGGGCAGGCCCGGGGCCAGGGTCCGCACCAGGGTTCGCGCCTGCTTTTCCAGCTGGTCGAAGGCGGTGCGGAGGCCAAAGCCGTACTCGGCGTTGTCCTCGAACAGCGAGTTGGACCAGGCCGGGCCGCGGCCCTCGGCATTGCAGGTATAGGGCGTGGTGGGCAGATTGCCGCCATAGATCGAGGAGCAGCCGGTGGCGTTGGCGATCACCGCCCGGTCGCCATAAAGCTGGGTCAGCAGCTTGATATAGGGCGTCTCGCCGCAGCCCGAGCAGGCGCCCGAGAATTCGAACAGGGGCTCGAAAAGCTGAACCTGCTTGACCTGCAGCGGCACCCGGGTCCGGTCGGCCTCGGGCAGGGTCAGGGCAAAGGCGAAGGCGTCGCGGGCCGCCGGGGCGATCTCGGCGATCGGCCGCATCTCCAGCGCCTTGCGCCGGGGGTTGGCCTTGTCCTTGGCCGGGCAGACCGCGACGCAGAGGGTGCAGCCGGTGCAGTCCTCGGGCGAAACGGTCAGGACATACCGGGAGCCCTCGAACTCCTCGCCCTTATACGCGAGCGACCGGAAGCCCTCGGGGGCGGTGGCCAGCGCCGCCTCGGCGCAGGGCTTGACCCGGATCACGCCGTGGGGACAGACCATCGCACACTTGTTGCACTGAATGCACAGCTCGGCGTTCCACTGGGGAATCTCGCTGGCGATGCTGCGCTTTTCATACTTGGCGGTGCCGACCGGCCAAGTGCCGTCGACCGGAAAGGCGCTGACCGGCAGATCGTCGCCGCGGCCGCCCAGAATCATACCGGTGACCCGCTGCACGAAGTCGGGGGCGTGGGCCGGCACCGGCGGCGGCCGGTCATGGTTGGCGCTGGCCCGGGCGGGCAGCTTGATCTCGACCAGATGAGAGAGCGAGGCGTCGACCGCGGCATGGTTGCGGCGCACCACCTCTTCGGAACGGCGGCCATAGGTTTTGTCGATGGCGTGCTTGATCTGGGTCACCGCATCGCCCTCGAGAATCCCCGACAGGGCGAAGAAGCAGGTCTGCATCACGGTGTTGATGCGCCGGCCGAGACCGGCCTCGCGCGCGACCTCGGAGGCGTCCACCGCCCACAGCCGGACCTGTTTCTCGATCGCCGCCTGCTGCACCGAGCGCGGCAGGCTGGCCCAGACCTCATCGGGCTTGCCCGGAGCGTTGAGCAGCACGGTCGCGCCCTCGGCGGCGTGCTCCAGCACGTTCATCTGGTTGATCAGCGGAAAGTGGTGGCAGGCGACAAAGCCGGCGGTGCGGATCAGGTAGGGGGCATGGATCGGCTGCGGGCTGAAGCGCAGATGAGAGACCGTGGTCGCGCCCGACTTGCGGCTGTCATAAACGAAATAGCCCTGGCCGTACTGGCCGGTTTCCTCATGAATGATCTTCAGTGAATTCTTGTTGGCGCCCACCGTGCCATCGGAGCCGAGGCCAAAGAAAATCGCCTTGATCGTGCCCGGCGGGCTGATGGTCAGGGTGTCGCCAAGGCTCAGCGAGGTCCGGTTGACGTCGTCGTTGATGCCGACGGTGAAGCGGCGCAGCGGCCGCTCCCGGCTCAGTTCGTCGAACACCGCCTTGACCATGGTCGGGGTGAATTCCTTCGACGACAGGCCATAACGGCCGCCGATCACCGCCGGCTCGCCCTTGAAGCGCTGATTGCCGGCGGCCCGGGCCTCGGCCAGCGCCGCGACGACATCGAGATAGAGCGGTTCGCCGACCGCCCCCGGCTCCTTGGTGCGGTCGAGCACCGCGATCGCGCGCACGGTCTCGGGCAGGACGGTGACGAAATCGGCGATCGAAAACGGCCGGTAGAGCCGAACCGTGACCACGCCGACCCGCTCGCCGCGATTCGATTCGAGGAAGAGCGCAGTCTCGCGCGCGGTCTCGGCGCCCGAACCCATGATCACGATCACCCGCTCGGCGGCGGGATGGCCGTGATAGTCGAACAGGTGGTACTGACGGCCACAGCGCGCCGCCAGTTGATCCATCGCATCCTGCACCGCGCCCGGGCAGGCATCATAATAGGGCTGGCAGGCTTCGCGGGCCTGGAAGAAGACATCCGGATTCTGGGCGGTGCCGCGCAGCTCCGGCCGGTCGGGCGACATGCCGCGGCGACGCAGACCGGTGATCGTGTCCTCGTCCATCAGCGCCCGGAGGTCGCCGTCGGACAGCGGCATGACACCGTTGAGTTCGTGCGAGGTCCGGAAGCCGTCGAAGAAGTGGATGAACGGCACCCGCGCCTTCAGGGTCACGGCATGGGCGATCAGCGCCAGATCCTGCGCTTCCTGAACCGTCGATGATGAAAGCATGGCCATGCCGGTCTGGCGGCAGGCCATGACGTCGGAATGATCGCCGAAAATCGACAGCGCATGAGTCGCCAGCGTCCGCGCCGCGACATGCAGCACGAACGGCGTCAGCTCGCCGGCAATCTTGTAGAGATTGGGGATCATCAGCAGCAGGCCCTGGGAGGCCGTGAAGGTGGTGGCCAGGGTGCCGGCCTGAAGGGCACCGTGAATCGCGCCGGCGGCGCCGGCCTCGGACTGCATCTCGACCACCTGGGGCACGTCACCCCAGAGGTTCGGCCTGCCCGCGCTGGCCCATTCGTCGGCAAACTCGCCCATCGGCGAGGCCGGCGTGATCGGATAGATGGCCACCACCTCGCTGCACCGGTAGGCAACCCAGCCGGCGGCCTGATTGCCGTCGATCAGCTGGGTTTCGTCGCGGGAAGGTTTCTTGTCGGCCATTCGATCATCCTCCTGATAGACACCTGCACCGGTCGCACCGTTTCGCCGAGTCGGACTGAAGACGCTTGGTTTTCCGGCCGAGGGAAGCATTTTATTGCGTCCAGCGACGGCTTCCTGACAGCTTTGGTCTGGAGACGCAAGCCGGAATCGCTCAGCCCAGCCCTCGCGCGCCCAAGGTGCGGCAATGAGCGGCAGGGAGCGGCACCTCCGCCCGGCTCCGGCCCCACCGGCCCCGGGCCGAAAAGCGCCTCCGAATACACCAGCTATCTCTTGCCTGGAACGGAATTCCGCATATAACTGAGTGGGACTGCGTGCTCGCGGTGTTTGCGGATCTGGGGCGGGAGAACGATCATGAATTTCAGGTTATTGGCGATCCCGCTGCTGACGGGTCTGGCAGCGTTTGCCCTGGCGGTATTCCACAATGTCGAGGGCGTGAACATCGAGGCCCTCGGCGTTCCCGCCGCCATGGTCGCCAAGACCGGCTACAGCTCCGACATCGTGATCAAGCGTCTGGCCGATCGCATGCAGTCGATCGAGCGCCTCGCCCAGTCGCGGGCCAGCGCCCGGGACGTGATGGTTCAGGACGACGGCGGCGCCGCCGCCATCCTCGGCGACTACTTCGAGCTGACGCCGATGCTGCGGGTGGTCCAGACCAGCTTCGGGCTGATCCCCTTCACCTTTTCGGGCGAGATCGTGATCCGCGGCAAGGAGATGGAGATGATCCTGCGCGGCCGCGACAACAGCGGTCACGACACCCTGATCCGGGTCCAGGCCCCCGAGGACGATCTGCTGGGCCTGATCGACAAAGCCGCCTATGAAGCGGTGCGGGTGATCGATCCGACCCTGCTCGCGGCCTATCAGTTCAAGAAAGACCTGCTGACCCGGGACTTCACCCGGACCGAGGATGTGATCCGGCGCGGCCTTGCCGCCGGCAGCCAGGACAGCCCCAAGTGGCTCTATAATCTCTGGGGCATCACCCTCTTCCAGCAGGCCGACCGCGATGGCGCGATCGACAAGTTCCGCAAGGCGCTGGAAATCGATCCCACCTTCACCTCGGCGTCGCTCAACTGGGGCGTGGTGCTGGCGCGCCAGGGCCGGAATCAGGAGGCGATCGCCAAATTCAACGATGTCGTCAACAACTGGCGGCGCGGCGACACCCCCGACACTCTGGCCGCCGCCTTCTCCGAGTGGGGCTTCTCGCTGGCGCTCCTCGGCCAGACCGAGGCCGCGATCGCCAAGTTCCGTCAGGCGACCAAGACCGATCCCTCGTTCTCCGATGTCTACACCAGCTGGGCCGAGGTGCTGAGCGCCGCCGGCCGGGCCGACGAGGCGCAGCTGATGACCGCCCGGGCCCTGCAGCTGGCCCCCGAGGAAAAGGTCTACACCGACAATCTGGTCGGCCGTATCCAGACTCTGCCGGCGGTCGCCGCCAGTCATTAAAGAGGGCCGCCCCGGCGGGCATCGATTTCAGCATGGCAGAATACGGGGGCGTCGGTCTGGCCGGCGCCCCCGGTTTGTGTTAGCCCTGTCGTCTTCCTGGCATCCGACACGGGTGATCAATCATGTCCGTTACCAGTACCCCGGACCGTTATGGCTCGGTTGCGCGTTTGCTGCACTGGATCCTGGCCGCTCTGATCCTGACACTGCTGTTCACCGGCCTTTTTGACGACGTCCTGCCGAAGCAGCCGACCATCGCCTTCCACAAGGCGCTCGGGATCATCACTCTGGTTCTGGCCCTGGCCAGGCTGGTCTGGTGGGCGATCGACCGGAGCCGTCCCGACAACGAGGACCTCGCGCCGCTGATGAAATGGTCAGCCAAGCTGGTCAAGCTGCTGCTCGCGGTCTTCAGCGTCCTGCTGCCGCTGTCGGGCTGGCTGATGTCGTCGGCGGCGGCCAAGCCGATCCTGCTGTTCGGTCTCGCCACCGTGCCGCCGCTGCTCGGCCCCGACAAGCAGCTGGCCCATCTCTTCAAGGAAATCCATGAGCTGGTGGCCGATGGCCTGCTCGGGCTGGTGGCCCTCCACTTCGGCGCCGCGCTCTATCACCATCTGGTGCTGAAGGACGCCGTGCTCCGCCGCATCCTGCCCCACGGCTGAGAGCGCGCCGCCGGCGGCGGCCGCGAGGCGGGCCCCCGGCGACGCGGCACCCCGCCAGAACGGCTCAGTACAGTCCGCCGGTGCCGCCGGTGTTGGCACCCGCGGGGTTGGCCGGCGCCGCCGGGGCCGGCGCCGGACTGGGCGCCGATGGCACGAACGGGGTCGGCGGCGCCGGCATCGGTGTCACCGACAGCGGTGTCACCGACAGCGACACCGGGGCGCTGCTGGCGCTGGTGCTGCCGGTGTAGGTGTCGGTCCCGGTGATCATGGGATCGCTGTCGGGATTGAGCGGCGCGCCGGGATCGGCGAAACCCGGAGTCGGGCCGGCGCCGATATCGAGCACCGGAGTTTCCGGCTCGGCGCCGGGCTCGGTCCCGGGCAGGAAGGCCTCCCAGATGGTTTTCTTGGCCCCGGGATCCGCAAGGCGGCCAGTCTCCGGATCGACCCGGACCAGACGCACGCCTTTGGGCACCCGGAACGGGCTGGCCGGCTTGCCCTTGAGCGCTTCGGCCATGAAGCTCTCGAAGATCGGCACCGCGGTCGAGCCACCGGTCTCGCGATCGCCGAGGGATTGCGGCTGGTCGTAGCCGACATAGAGCCCGACCACCAGATCCGGCGAGAAGCCGACGAACCAGGCATCGTTGCTGTCGTTGGTGGTGCCGGTCTTGCCCGCGAGCGGTCGCCCGAGCGCGGCCAGCCGCGCCGCAGTGCCGCGCTGGATAACTCCGGTCATGATGTTGACGATCTGATAGCAGGTGCGCGGGTCTTCGATCTGCTCGCGGGTGTCGGGCGGTTCGGGCGCCTCCAGCCCCGGCTTCCAGGCCAGACCGGTGCAGCCGCCGCAGGCGCGGTCGTCATGGCGGTAGATGGTCTTGCCGGCCCGGTCCTGGACCCGGTCGATGATCGTCGGCGTGATGCGCTTGCCGCCATTGTCGAGCATGGCATACGCGGTGACCATGCGCAGCACGGTGGTCTCGCCGGCACCGAGCGCCATCGGCAGATAGGGCTGGAAGTTGTCAATGATGCCGAACTTCTCGACAATGGCCTTGACCTTGCCCATGCCGATTTTCTCGGCCAGCCGCACCGTCATCAGGTTGCGCGACTTTTCGATGCCGACCCGCAGCGGCGTCGGCCCGTAATAGGCCTGATGGTAATTCTCGGGCCGCCAGACCGGCTGGCCGTGACCGGGGTCGTATTCGAAGGGAGCGTCGAGCACCAGCGATGAGGGTGTGAAGCCGTTGTCGAGGGCGGTCAGATAGACAAAGGGCTTGAAGGCCGACCCCGGCTGGCGCATCGCCTGGGTCGCGCGGTTGAACTGGCTCATGGTCGGGCTGAAGCCGCCGCTCATGGCCAGCACCCGGCCGGTGTGGGGGTCCATGGCCACCAGACCGCCCTGAACTTCGGGCACCTGCCGAAGGCCGAAGCTGTCGCCGGCGCCCAGGCTCTCGACCAGCACGATGTCGCCGCGGGCGGGACGCGCCCACCGCAGTTCGGCAGCGGGAATCCGGGCCTTGTCCCCGTTGGCGAAGCCGATCACCGCCTCGTCGCCGCTCTTGCCCTTGCCGCCGCCGCCATACTCCAGCACCGCGGCCAGCCGCCACGCCTCGGCGCCCTTGGGCATGGTGGTGGTGGCCAGCTGGCGCTGCCAAAGCTCGGCCGACGCCACCCGCGCCACCGGGCCGCGCCAGCCGTGGCGGCGGTCATAGGCGATCAGACCCCGGCGCAGCGACCGGCTGGCGATCTCCTGAAGCTGGGGATCGAGGGTGGTGCGCACCGAAAGCCCGCCCTCATAGAGCGATTTCTCGCCGAAATGCTTCAGGAGTTCGCGCCGCACCTCCTCGGAGAAATACTCGGCGGTGACCTGCTCGGTGATGTCGCGGCGACGAATCTCCAGCGGTTGGGCGATCGCCTCGGCGGCCTCGGCGGCGGTGATCACGCCGTCCTCGGCCATGCGCCCGATCACCCAGTTGCGCCGGGCCACCGCGGCGTCGTGCTGGCGTTCGGGATTGTAGTTGTTGGGCGCCTTGGGCAGAGCGGCGAGAAAGGCGGCGTCGGCGATGGTCAGCTGATCGAGCGCCTTGTTGAAGTAGTTGAGCGCCGCCGCCGCCACGCCATAGGAGCGGCTGCCCAGGAAAATCTCATTGAGATAGAGTTCGAGAATCCGGTCCTTCGACAGTGCCTGCTCGATGCGCAGCGCGAGAATCGCCTCCTTGACCTTGCGGGCCAGCGAAACCTCGTTGGTCAGGAGGAAGTTCTTGGCCACCTGCTGTGTGATGGTCGAGGCGCCCATCGGCCGGCGGTCGGAATGCATATGCTCGAAATTGGTGATCAGCGCCCGCATCACGCCCTGAATGTCGATGCCGGGATGGTCGTAGAAATTCTTGTCCTCGGCCGAGAGGAAGGCGCGGACGACCCGTTTCGGCATCGCCTCGATCGGGATGAAGACACGGCGCTCCGAGGCGAACTCGGCGAGCAGCCGGCCGTCGCCGGCATGGACGCGGGTCACGGTCGGCG
The DNA here is from genome assembly GCA_037132135.1 of Rhodospirillaceae bacterium. Taxonomy (GTDB): domain Bacteria; phylum Pseudomonadota; class Alphaproteobacteria; order Azospirillales; family Azospirillaceae; genus BOG-933. Next base: position 353 of record JBAXPR010000025.1, on the reverse strand, counting down.
GCTCGTAATCGACCAGCCGGTAATAGTCCGGCAGATCGCGGCCATAGTGGTAGAGCAGCCAATAGAGCCCGCCCATCCCGGCCAGCACCAGGAGAAGCAGCAGCGCCAGCAGCCTCAGAAGGACCCGTCCCATCTCCGCCCCACCCGCATTGCACCATTCGCCCGCATGCTTGGTTATAGCGCACGCGGGCCGGAAATCTATCGGACAATCACAAGGCCGAGGGCGCGCGGAGCCGGCGCCACGGCCGCAACCGGCGGCGAAAAAGGCCGGAGTTTGGCCTTAATCTTTTTTCAGGGCTGATATATACCCCGACTCATTGGGTAGCCGAAAAGGCTTGCGTTTGCTGCCGGGA
>JBAXPR010000024.1:0-37325 GCA_037132135.1 Rhodospirillaceae bacterium | reverse complement strand
ACTGGCGGATTGCCTAGGGTTTCATGTAACGGAAAGTGCAAACTTCGGCTTAGCGCCGGGTCACCGAATACCACTCGTTGACGATCGACTGTCCGGGGCCGATCTTCAGCACCGGCAGTTCCACCTTGTCGCAGAGCAAGGAGAGTCTCAGTGTTGCCGCCGCCAACCGGACCGACAGCGCCGCCAGCACATGCATGCCCTCGCCCAGTGACGTGATGATCTCGCGCTCGCCAAACCGGGGATCGAGGGCGGGCGTGCCATCATGGCTGACATAGCCCAGGGGCGGCACGGCCAGCCAGCGACCCTCGGGACGGCTGATGGCCAGCGCCCAATGCAAGGAGCGGCGGCCGAGTATATCGGCGGTTTCGGCGGCCGAAATCAGCAGCCATTCGCCGAGCCCGCCGGCCTCGACGAAGACCATCGGGGTCGGCAGCGAGCCGCCGCCGCTGCCCCAGGCCCGGCGCCAATCGTCGGTCAGCGGCGGCTCGATCCAGCTTTCCAATGGCTCTTCAACGACATAATGGGTAGTCCCCGCGACCCAGCCCCGCAGGCCGCCCTGAGTGAGACCGAGCACCGACCAGTAGCGCGCCTCGTCGGGGCCGCGGGCGAGAAAGGTCACCCGGCCCTGGCGTTCAGCGTGAAGCAGAGCCGGCAGCAGGCTTCGCGATGAGATCATTCCCGCCTCGAAAAATAACGAAATTTATTCGTGAAATTTGAAAAACAGATTCGCCTTGTCGACCTCCGGTCATGTAGTTTAAATCAGGCGTCCGCGGGGGTTGGCGGCAAGGGATGGACAGCATGGCACGCTTGGCAGACGGATTGAAGGTGGTAACAGCGAACCGGCTCGACAGCGGCGGCGCGGTGTGGTTCGGCGCCGACGATGGCTGGCAGCCCACGATCGCCGCGGCGGCGGTTTTCGAGGGGGCCGGGGCCGAGTCGGCACTGGCGCGGGCACGGGAGGCGGCGCTTCGCTCGGGGGTGATCGAACCCTATCTGATCGAGGTCGCGCTGGCGGAGAGCGGGCCGCGCCCGCGCAGTCCGCGCGAGCAGATCCGCTCCCACGGCCCCAGCGTCCGGACCGATCTCGGCATTCAGGCCGGGCAGCAGCCGTAATGGCTTTTTCGCGGAGGTATGGGGCATGACCGAGCTGCACGCCGGGCTGTATCACTATGACGAGATCGATCGCCGCTTTCTGGCCGAGCGGGTCGAGCAGTTCCGCCGGCAGGTCGAGCGGCGCATCTCGGGCGAGCTGAGCGAGGCCGAGTTCCGGCCGCTGCGCCTGATGAACGGCCTTTATCTCCAGCTACACGCCTACATGCTGCGCGTCGCCGTGCCCTATGGCGTGCTGAGTGCGACCCAGCTGCGCCGGCTGGCGGCGATCGGACGCAAATACGATCGCGGCTACGGCCATTTCACCACCCGCCAGAATCTCCAGTTCAACTGGATACGGCTGGTCGACGTGCCGGCGATCCTCGACGAACTGGCCGCGGTCGACATGCACGCGATCCAGACCAGCGGCAACTGCATCCGCAACGTCACCACCGACCAGTTCGCCGGCGCCGCCGCCGACGAACTGGTCGATCCGCGGGTCTACGCCGAAATCCTGCGCCAATGGTCAACGCTGCACCCCGAGTTCTCGTTCCTGCCCAGGAAGTTCAAGATCGCGATCACCGGCAGCCCCCATGACCGCGCCGCGATCGCGATCCACGACGTCGGCATCCGGGCGCGGGCGCTGGCGGCGGGCGCGGTCGGCTTCGACATCTTCGTCGGCGGCGGGCTGGGCCGGGCGCCCTATCTGGCCAAGGCGCTGCGCGAGGGCCTGCCCGAAGCGGACCTCCTAGCCTATCTCGAAGCGGTGCTGCGCATCTACAACCAGTATGGCCGGCGCGACAACATCTATAAGGCGCGGATCAAGATTCTGGTTCACGAAGTCGGCATCACGAGGCTGCGCGAGCAGATCGACGCCGAGTTCGAGCGCATCCGCGGCCCGAAATACCGGCTCGATCCCGAGATCGTCGCGGTCATCCGCGGCCATTTCGCGCCGCCACCGTTCGAGACGCTGCCGCCCGAGCCGCCGGCCGATGCCGCGGCACCGGCCGGCGACCCCGGCTTCGCCCGCTGGGTCCGGACCAACGTCACGCCCCACCGCCAGCCGGGCTATGCCGTGGTCACCATCACCCTCAAACCGGCCGGCGGCATTCCCGGCGACGCCAGCTCGGAGCAGATGGAGGCGGTGGCCGACCTCGCCGAGCGGTTCAGCTTCGGCGAACTCCGGGTCAGCCACGAGCAGAATCTGGTGCTGGCTCATGTCCGGCGCGACGAGTTGCCCCTGCTCTGGCAGGAGTTGGGCCGGCACGGCCTCGACAGCGCCAACGCCGGACTGATCGGCGACATCATCGCCTGCCCGGGACTGGATTACTGCTCTCTCGCCAACGCCCGCTCGATTCCGCTCGCCCAGCAGATTTCGCAGCGCTTCGCCGACCCCGAACGCCAGCACGCCATCGGGGAACTCAAGATCAAGATGAGCGGCTGCATCAATGCCTGCGGTCATCACCATGTCGGCCATATCGGTGTGCTCGGGGTCGACAAGCACGGCGTCGAGACCTACCAGATCACGGTCGGCGGCTCGGCGACCGAGGACGCCGCGATGGGGGTGGTGGTCGGCCCGGCGGTCGGTTATGACGAGGTCACCGACAAGATCGAGCGGCTGGTCGCGGCGTACCTCGACTGGCGCCTCGAAGGCGAACGCTTCATCGACACCGTCGCCCGCCTGGGCGCCAAGACCTTCCGGGAGAGAGTTTATGGCCCTGCTGCTTAAGGACGGCGCGGTTGCCGACAATCCCTGGATCACGATCGCCGACGGCGCCGCGGATCCGCTGCCCGATGGCCCGGTGATCGTCGGGCTGGCCGAGTGGCGGCGCGACCGCGCCGCGCTTTCAGCCCGCAACACGCCGCTGGGCGTGCGGCTGAAAAGCAGTGAGCGCGCCGACGAGATCGCCGCCGACCTCGACCGCTTCACCCTGGTGGCACTGGAGTTCCCGGTCTTTCGCGACGGCCGGCCGTTTTCAACCGCGCGCGAGCTGCGCGAGCATTACGGCTTTCGCGGCGAAATCCGCGCGCTCGGCCATGTTCTGGCCGACCAGTATCAGTTCCTGGTCCGCACCGGCTTCACCTCGGTCGAGGTCGCCGACGGCGCCGCTCTGGTCAACTGGCGCCATGCCCTCAGCGAGATCACGGTCGCCTATCAGCCGGGGGCGATCGATGAATCGCCGCTCTCGAGCCTCAGGCGGCGGGTGGCAACGCCGGGCTCACAGCCCGCGTAGCCAGCGCGGCCGCACCGGCTGGGCGCCGCTGAGCGCGTCGTCGATTTCGCCCAGCAGCCGGTCGCGGTCCCTGGGCAGGGTGCCGGCCAGAGCCAGGGCGTTGCTGGCATGGTTGGAGCGGAAGATCACCGGCGCCGGCGGCGCCAGCCGTTCGACCAGCAGCCGCAGTTCGGCCAGCACACCCCGGTCGTCCTGCCACGCGAAGGGCTCGCCGAAGCGCTCGAAGAAGCCGGGCGCGACCGCCGGATCCAGCACCAGTTGCAGGGTCGAGAGGTAGGTTGGCGGCTGGCGGCTGATCAGCGCCGCGGTGGCTTCGATGTGCTCCCGCCAGTGCGCCTGCCCGCCCAGGCCGAGGATCACCGTCGCCGAGACCTTGAGCCCGGTTTCGCGGGCGCGGGCGAGCGCGCCCTCCATCTGTCTGGCCGAGCCCTTGGCAATCGCCTTCAGCAGGCGGTCGGCGCCGCTCTCAACCCCAAGATAGACCAGCCCCAGCCGGGCCGCCCGCAGCGCCGCAATCTCTTCGGGCTCCTTGGCCAGAATGTTGAAGGGAGTGGCGTAGGCCGAAAGGCGCTGCAGGCCGGAAAAGCGCTCCTTGAGCCGGGCCGCGATGGCCAGCAGAGTCGGCGTGGGCAGGCCGTAGGCGTCGCCATCGGCGAGAAAGACCCGGCGGGCCTCCGGCCAGTCACGGGCGGCATCGTCGATGTCGGCGAACACCGCCTCCAGCGGCCGGGCCTGATAGGTCTTGTCCTTGTACATCGAGCAGAACGAGCAGCGGTTGAAGCGGCAGCCCAGCGTCGCCTGCAAGATCAGGTTGTCGCCCTCCGAAGGAGGTCGCCAGAGCGGGAAATGATAGGAGATCATGCGGTGGCGATCAGACCGTAATCGATACCGAAGAGCCGGTCTTGCCGCCGGCGCCGCTGGTCCCGTTGGCGCCAGTGCCGGCCCCTGCGGCACCGCCGGCGGCGGCGGCATTGGCCGCGGTCAGGGCGCTGGTCTGGGCGCTGATGCCGTTGGTGGCGGCGGTGATCTGGCCGAGTCGATAGCGCTGCACCACCTGCTCCGGCGGAATCTGGCTGATGACGCTGCCGGTGCTGGTGTCGCGGATGACCTCGATCGACAGCTTGGCCAGCGGGTCGAACTTGTAGATCGGGCTGGCGTAGGTCGGCAGGCTGACCGACTTTGCAGTGGTCGCCGGCGGTGTATAGTCGCTGACCTGCTTGGCTTGGAGCGCGGTAAGCTGCGGTAGCGGCGACACGCTCGATGTTGCTGTGATGGCCATGGCCGTTGTCCGTCAGGTTCCTCTCTGAAGTGATCTAATCCGAGATTTTCGCACTCCACGATGACAACCCGATACAATCCAGGCAGCATACCAATTCAATTCAGATAAAATTATACGCTAACGCGGCTGCGAAATCAACGGGTCACTCGCTACCGGACTCGGGCGGTTCGTCAGCCCCGGAGGGCGCGCGCACGGGCAGGATGGCTCGTTGCGGCGCTGGGATGTTGATAAATCGATGACAGCCTGGAATGCTGATCCGGCGACCGGCGGGACCGGCGTTTGGCAAGGGAGGACGGGGCGGATGAGCGAAGCGCAATCGGCGATCCTGGCCGGGGGCGGCCGGTTCGGCCTGTTCCTGACCGCGCTGGTGAGCGAGGGCGAGGCGGCGGCGGCGCGGGTGCGCCGGGTCGCAGCGGCCCTGCCCGCCCTGACCCGGGTAACGGCGGACCGACTCGGGGAGCCGTCGCTGGTCAGTTCGCTGGCCTTCGGCGCCGCGGTGTGGCCACGCCTGTTCCCGCAGCCGAAACCGCTCGGCCTGGTGCCGTTTGAACCCGTGGCCGACGGGCCGCGGCGGGCGCCGGCAACCCCGGCGGATCTCTTCACTCACCTGCACGCCGACCGCCATGACGTCAATTTCGCGCTGGCACGTACGCTGATGGCCGACCTCGGACCGGCGGTGCGGCTGGTCGAGGAGATCAACGGCTTCCAGTATCTCGGCGGGCGCGATCTCACCGGTTTCGTCGACGGCACCGAAAATCCCAGCGGCGACGAGCGGGCGGGCGCGGCGCTGGTCGGTGACGAGGATCCGGCGTTCGCGGCCGGCAGCCATGTCAGCATCCAGCGCTATGTCCACAATCTCGAGCGCTGGGAGGCCCTGGCGCTGGCTGAGCAGGAAGCCGCGATCGGCCGCAGCCGCGACGACGACCGCGAACTGGAGGGTGCGGCCAAGCCACCCTCGGCCCACATCGCCCGGGTGGTGATCGAGGAGGACGGTGCCGAACTGGAAATCCTTCGTCACAGCCTGCCCTATGGCACCACCAGGGAGCATGGACTCTATTTCGTCGCCTATTGCCGCAGCCCGCGGCCGTTCCGGCGGATGCTGGAGCGCATGGTCCGGCGCGACGGCGACGGCCACGCCGACCGCCTGCTCGACTTCACCACCCCGGTGACCGGGGCCGCCTTCTTCGCGCCCTCGGCCGACTTCCTCCGCGCCCTGGTCTGAGCCGCCCGGGCGGGATTTTGCTGCACTGCACAGTTTTGTTTTCGGGTCGGAACTGGTAAGTTCAGCCATGCGTCCCATCTTGACCAGCACGGACCCCGCGTCCCGTCACCGATGGTCAAGACCGCATCAACCGCAGAGGAGCCCCGCAGCCATGACCCACAGTGTCCTCGCCGCCCGGCGTTTGGCCGCCCTGGGGCTCCGCGCCGTACCCACCTTCGGCGGCGACATCTGGGAGCATCTGATCACCGACGCCCGGCGCATGGTCGAAAAGGACGAGGCGCTGTTTGATTTCATCGAACTGGCGGTGCTGTCGCACAACAGCTTCGCCGCGGCGCTGGCGGCACTGCTGGCGCGCAAACTGGGCGACCGCGTGATGACGGAACAGCGCCTGCTCGAGATCGCGCGGAGCGCCATGGCCGACGAACCGGCGATCGTGCGCTCGGGCATCGCCGATCTGATCGCGGTGGTCACCCGCGATCCCGCAGCCGACAGCTGCCTCACCCCCTTCCTGTATTTCAAGGGCTATCACTCGCTGCAATGGCACCGGGTCGGCCACTGGCTGTGGAAGCGGGGCCGCCACGACCTCGCGCGCTTCCTGCAAAGCCGGGTCTCCGAAGTGTTCGCGGTTGATATTCATCCGGCGGTGCCGGTGGGCAACGGCGTCTTCATCGACCACGCCACCGGTCTGGTCGTCGGAGAGACCGCGGTGATCGGCGACGACGTCTCGATTCTCCAGGGCGTCACCCTGGGCGGTACCGGCAAGGAGCATGGCGACCGCCACCCCAAGGTCCGCGATGGCGTGCTGTTGGCCGCCGGGGCCACCGTGCTCGGCAACATCGAGATCGGCCGCCGGGCCAAGGTCGCGGCGTGCAGCGTGGTGCTGAAGGACGTGCCGCCGCGCGCCACCGTGGCCGGCGTGCCGGCCAAGGTCATCGGCTGGTGCCAGGACGCGATCATTCCGGCCCTGGTGATGGATCAGACCCTGCCCGAGCCGGAATACCATATCTGAGTGCCGGCCGGCGGACGGCAACGCCCCGCCGCCTCTGCGGCACGGGTGACGAAAAATTAACAAAATCAGTTCGTTGAATGGGGGCCGTGATGGCGGGTCGGTTTGTCGGGGACGTTGAGGCCGAGGCGGCGTGGCGTGGCCTCGCCGAATCCGAAAAAGCGGTGCTGATCGATGTCCGGACCCAGGCCGAGTGGAGCTATGTCGGCATCCCCGATCTCGCCAGCCTGAAACGGCGGGTAATCCTGATCGAGTGGCAGAGCTTCCCGGCCGGACACCGCAACCCCGCCTTCGTCGAGGAGGTGGTGGCCAAGGGGATCGGACCGGGCCAGCCGATCTATCTCCTGTGCCGCAGCGGCGTCCGTTCGCGCGCCGCGGCCGAAGCGCTGGCGCTGCGCGGCTATACCACCTACAATATCGCCGACGGCTTCGAGGGCCAACTCGACCCCGCCGGTCATCGCGGTACCACCACCGGCTGGAAGGTTGCCGGCCTGCCCTGGACTCAGAGCTGACGCACGAATGCTCTCGAAAAAAGCCAAGTATGGCCTTAAGGCACTGCTCTATCTGGCCGACCGGCCGGAGGAAAAGCCGGTGCTGATCGCCGAGATCGCGGAGCAGGAGCGGATTCCCAAGAAGTTCCTCGACATGATCCTGCTGGAACTCCGGAACGCCGGCATGCTGTTCAGCCGCAAGGGCAAGGGCGGCGGCTATGCCCTGGCGCTGCCGCCCGAGCGCATTCAGATCGGCGCCGTGATCCGCCTGCTCGACGGGCCGCTGGCCCCGGTGCTGTGCGTCAGCCACAGCGCCTACCGCCCCTGCGACGACTGCCAGTCGGAGACCGCCTGCCGCATCCGCCGGCTGATGGGCCGGGTGCGCGATGCCATGTCCGGAATTCTCGACACCACCACCCTGGCCGATATCCGGGTCAGCGCCGAAGTCCGGGAGTTCGTGCTTCAGTACGACATCTGACCCGGCATGGCTTTCCATCGCCTTGACACCATGGAACCGGACCCCGATGCTGTCTGCGGCAATCATCGGGAGACCATTCCATGACGCTGTATCGCAGCCCGGGATCCATCAAGAGCGTGCTCGCCGAGGTGATCCGCCAGTTGACACCGGAGGAGATCGAGGCCGCGACCGGCAAGAAGCCGGGAACCTTCCGCCAGCTCTCCCACCCCGAAAACGACTATCAGCTCGACCTCGACGACGCCGCCTTCCTCGATGCGGCGCTGGAGGCCCGGGGATTGCTGCCGGCCTTCGGGCCGCTGTTCGAGGACATGAAGCGCGAGGCCGCGGCCAGCATCGGCGGCCGGCGCTCGGGCGCCCTCTCGGTCGAGCGCGGACTGGTGCGGGTATCGGCCGAACTCGGCACGCTCGCCCACGCCATCGACCGGGCGATGGAGGACGGCGAGTTGACCCTCAACGAGCGGCGCGAGATCGCGACCAAGGCCCAGCGGTTGATTGACGCGGCCCGCACGGTGCGCGCCGCGGTCGACCGCAGCGGCGCCGACCGGACGGTCAAGGCGTGAAGTCGAGCCCCATCTCGCGGTAGCGCTCGGGATCGTCGATCCAGTCCTCGCGCACCTTGACGAACAGCTTGAGGTGAACCCGGCGCTCCATCATCTCTTCGAGTTCGCGCCGGCTGCTTTCGCCCAGCGCCCGGATGCGGGCGCCGCCCTTGCCGATCACGATCGCCCGCTGGCTCTCGCGCTCGACGAAGATCACCTGGGCAATGCGCACCGAGCCGTCCTGGAACTCCTCCCAGGTCTCGGTCTCGACGGTCGAGGAATAGGGCAACTCCTGATAGAGCTGGAGAAACAGCTTCTCGCGGGTTATTTCGGCGGCGAGCAGCCGCATCGGCATATCGGACAGCTGATCTTCGGGAAAGTGCCATGGCCCCGGCGGCACCCGCGCCGCCAGCAGCGTCCTGAGATCGCCGACGCCGTTGCCGGTCAGGGCCGAGATCATGAAGGTTTCGGAGAACAGCCCCTCCGCGTTGAGACTCGCCGACAGCGCCAGCAGCTTGTCGCGCCGGATCAGGTCGATCTTGTTGAGGGCGAGAATCGCCGGCCGCCCCTCCTGCTTCAACCGGGCGATCAGGCCGGCGCTGTCCTCGTCGACCCTGCCCGAGGCGGTATCGACCAGCACCACCACCAGATCCGCATCGCCCGCCCCCTGCCAGGCCGCCGCGACCATGGCGCGGTCGAGCCGGCGCTTGGGCGCAAAAATGCCGGGGGTGTCGACGAAGATCAGTTGGCTCGCCCCGGCGGTGGCGATGCCCAGCACCCGGCGCCGGGTGGTCTGCACCTTGGGGCTGACAATCGAAAGCTTCTGGCCGACCAGGGTGTTGAGCAACGTCGATTTGCCGGCGTTGGGCGCGCCCAGCAGGGCGACAAAGCCGCAGCGGGTTTCGGGACTGGTTTCGCTCATGATGCCGTGTCGCCTTCGTTGCGTTCCACCTGCCGCAGCAGGACCAATGCCGCCTCGGTCTCCGCGACCCGGCGCGAGCCGCCGACGCCGCGGGCCGGCGGATACCCCGCCACCATCACCGCCACTTCGAATTCCGGCTGATGGGCCGGGCCGCTGCGGCGAACGATCTGATACTCGGGCAGCGGCTTGCCCTGACCCTGCGCCCATTCCTGAAGCCGGGTCTTGCCGTCCAGAGCCGGCAGCAGCCCCGCGCCCTCGAGATGCCCGGCCCAGGCGCCACGCACGAAGCGCCGTGCCGGTTCCAGGCCGCCATCGAGGTAGAGGGCGCCGATCACCGCTTCGCAGGCGTCGCCGAGAATGGTCAGATTGGCCCGGCCGCCGCCGTCGCGCTCTCCCGGCGACAGCCGCAAATGGCCGCCGAGCCCGATGGCGCGGGCCACCCCGGCCAGGGTCTCGCGCTTGACCATCAGGGTGTGGCGGCGGGCCAGTTCGCCCTCGCGCTCGTCGGGAAAGCGCTCCAGCAGCCATTCGGCGACGATCAGGCCGAGCACGCGGTCGCCGAGAAACTCCAGCCGCTCATAGGCCAGCCCCGGCTTGCGGCTGCCGGCGGCCCGGGCCAGCCCGGCGACGCTGGGATGGGTCACCGCCTCGTCGAGCAGACCGGGCGCGGCGAAGACATGACCCAGCGCCGCCTCCAGCCCCGAGAGGCCGGAGGTCACGTCACCCCCGACAGCAGACGGCTGCCCCTGAGATCGAACGGCCAGCGCCACAGCTCCCAGAAACGGGTGCCGTCTTCGAGCGAGAAGAAGATGAACTCGGCGCGCCCGACCAGATTTTCCTCGGGCACGAAGCCGACCGCGCTCGGCACCCGGCTGTCGAGCGAATTGTCGCGGTTGTCGCCCATCATGAAATAATGGTGGGGGGGCACGACATAGATCGGCGTGTTGTCGAGCGGGCCGCCCATGGTTTCCTTATAGATTTTATGAACCTTGCCCCCGGGCAGAGTCTCAAGGAACTGGGCAATGCGCACCCGCTGGCCCATGTGGTTGGTGGCACTGACATCGTCGATCCGCTGCATCCCGACCGCCTCGCCGTTGATGTGGAGCACGCCGCCGATCATCTGGATGCGGTCCCCGGGCAGGCCGATCAGCCGCTTGATGTAGTCGGTCTTATTGTCGCGGGGCAGCTTGAAGACAATGACGTCACCGCGCCTGGGGTCGCGGCCGAACAGGCGGCCCTCGAACAGGGGCAGACCGAAGCCGAGGGTGTACTTGCTGTAGCCGTAGGAGAACTTCGAGACGAACAGATAATCGCCGATCAGCAGCGTCGGGATCATCGAGCCCGAGGGAATGTTGAACGGCTCGTATGCGAAGGTGCGCACGCCGAACGCGATCACCACCGCGCAAATGAAAGTGCGCACCGTCTCGCCCATACCGCTGGTGTGTGCGGGTTCGGCATCGGGCTGAGCGTGGGGCGGCTGGGAAAAGGTCATGTCGGGGACGCCGTGGGAACAGGGATGGCGGGCAGCCCGGCCGCAGCCGCGCTGATGGTCACGAAGGCCTGAGCCAGCGGATACTCGTCGGTCAGACTCAGATGAACGCGGGCGATCATGCCCTCTGGCGTGATGGCATTCAACCTGTGAAGCGCGCCGCCGGTCAGTTCCATCGCCGGCGCGCCGCCGGGAGCGCTCACCACCCCGAGGTCGCGCCAGAACACCCCGGCCGCAACACCGGTGCCGAGCGCCTTGGCGCAGGCCTCCTTGGCGGCGAACCGCTTGGCATAGGCGGCGGCCCGGCCCGGGGAAGGCAGGCGTTCGGCGCGGGCCTGCTCGGCCGGCGTGAAGAGCCGGTCGAGCAGGCGGACGCCGAAACGGTCCAGCGCGTGCTCGATGCGCCGGATATCGACCAGATCCGTGCCGATGCCCAGAATCATGGGGCGGCTCGACCCCGCCCGGCGTCCATATGTGCGCGCATGCGCCGGATCGCGGCGTCGAGACCGGTGAAGATCGCCTCGCCGATCAGGAAATGGCCGATGTTGAGTTCACGGATGGTCGCGATCGCCGCGACATCCTCGACGGTGTCGTAGGCCAGGCCATGGCCGGCATGGCATTCGAGGCCGATCGCCGCGGCATGGGCCGCCGCCAGCCGCAGCCGCTCCAGGTGCCGCGCCCGCGCCGGCCCCGGCGCGGCATCACAATAGCTGCCTGTGTGGAGTTCGACCACCGCGGCACCAAGGGCGCGGGCGGCATCGAGCTGGCGCAGATCCGCCTCGATGAAGAGCGAAACCCGGATGCCGGCTCCGCGCAGCGCCTGGACCGCCCGTTCGAGAGCGGCGCCGCCGCCGATGACGTCGAGCCCGCCCTCGGTGGTAACCTCGGTGCGCTTTTCCGGCACGATGCAGGCGGCATGGGGGCGGTGGCGCAACGCGATCGCCGTCATCTCGGCGGTTGCCGCCATTTCGAGATTGAGCGGCAGGGCGATTTCGTGACGCAGACGCTCGATATCGGCGTCACCGATGTGGCGGCGGTCTTCGCGAAGGTGCGCGGTGATGCCGTCGGCCCCGGCCGCCGCCGCGATCTCCGCCGCCCGCAGCGGCTCGGGATGCCGGCCGCCGCGGGCATTGCGGATGGTCGCGACGTGATCGATATTGACGCCCAGGCGCAAGCGGTCGCTCATATCATGAACCACACAAAGTCAATGGGAAAAGCCCCGGTATTTCCCCTCATTATAGGCAACGCCGGCGCGCAGGTACAGGTTCATACCGCGACCGGGCTGCCGTCTTCCTTGACGAACGGTGTCTCCTGCGGACGCTCGAGCAGCGTCAGCACCACTTCCGAGGGCCGGCACAGCTTGACCCCGAGCGGCGTGACGACGATCGGCCGCTCGATCAAAACCGGCTCGGCCAGCATGGCATCAATCAGCTGGTCATCACTCAGGCCCGGATCATCGAGACATAGGGCGTCGTAGGGCGTGCCCTTGCGCCGCATCACGGCGCGCGGCCCCGCGCCCATCCGCGCCAGCAGCGAAACCAGCTCGGCCCGGCTCGGCGGCGTCTTGAGATATTCGATCACCACCGGTTCCTCGCCGCTGTTGCGGATCATGGCCAGGGTGTTGCGGGAGGTACCGCATTTGGGATTGTGATAGATCGTGATCGACATGGCGGGCAGACTCCCCGGTGAGATGATTGTTCCGTCAGCAGCGCTGCAGGCGGTTGACCGCGCTGACCACCGCCCGCAGCGAGGCGACGACGATGTTGCTGTGCAGGGCGACACCGTACAAGGGCGGGCGGCCGGGCACCTGCAGCGAGACATAGGCCGCCGCCGCCGCCTTGGAGCCGCCCGAGACCGCGTGCTCGTGAAAATCGCAGACCGCGACCGCGATGCCGCAATCCCGGGCCAGCGCCGCGACAAAAGCGTCGATCGGACCATTGCCGTTGCCGGAAATCGTGCGCTCCTCGCCGTGAAGACGGACCCGGGCGGTGATGTCGCGGCTGCCCGGCGGGCGGGAACTGGGCACGGTGGTGTAGTCGATGAACTCCAGCGGCCCCGGGGTGGTCAGATATTCGCGTTCGAATTCGGCCCAGACGTCCTCGGCGGCCAGTTCCTTGCCGCTGGCGTCGGTGACGCGCTGAACGATGCCGCTGAACTCGATCTGCAGCCCGCGCGGAAGTTGCAGCCCCTGGTCGCGCTCCAGAATGAACGAGATGCCGCCCTTGCCCGACTGGCTGTTGATCCGGATCACCGCCTGATAGCTGCGGCCGAGATCGGCCGGGTCGACCGGCAGGTAGGGCACCTCCCAGGTGTCGCTGTTGGCCCGCTTCAGCGCCGCCATGCCCTTCTTGATCGCGTCCTGATGCGAGCCCGAGAAGGCGGTGAACACCAGTTCACCGGCATAGGGATGGCGCGGGTGGACCGGCAGCCGGGTGCACTCCTCGGAAACCCGGATCACGCCGTTGATGTCCCGGAAATCCAGCTCGGGATCGATGCCCTGGGTCATCAGGTTGAGGGCGATGGTGACGATATCGACGTTGCCGGTGCGCTCGCCATTGCCGAACAGCGTGCCCTCGATGCGGTCGGCCCCGGCCAGCACCGCCAACTCGGCCGCGGCCACGGCACAGCCGCGGTCATTATGGGGGTGAACGCTGATGATTGCCCGGTCGCGGTGGGGCAGATGGCGGCAGAACCACTCGATGCTGTCGGCGTAGACGTTGGGCGTCGACATCTCGACCGTCGCCGGCAGGTTCAGGATCATGGGCTTTTCCGGAGTCGGCCGCCACGCCGTCATCACGGCGTCGCAGATCTCCACCGCGAAATCCAGTTCGGTACCGGTGTAGGATTCGGGAGAATACTCGAAGCTGAAATCGGTGCCCGCCGTCTGGTCAGCGATCTCCCGGATCAGCCGCGCGCCCTCGACGGCAATGGCGGTGATCCCAGCCCGGTCCAGGCCGAACACCACCCGCCGCTGCAGGGTCGAGGTCGAGTTGTAGAGATGGACGATCGCCCGCTTCGCCCCGGTCAGCGCCTCGAAGGTCCGGCGCACCAGATGCTCGCGCGACTGGGTCAGCACCTGGATCGTGACGTCGTCAGGGATCAGCTTTTCCTCGATCAGCAGGCGCAGAAAGTCGAAATCGGTCTGGGAGGCGGCGGGAAAGCCGACCTCGATCTCTTTAAAGCCGATCCGCACCAGCGCCTCGAACATCCGGCGTTTGGTTGCGGCGTCCATCGGTTCGATCAGCGCCTGATTGCCGTCGCGCAGATCCACCGAGCACCAGACCGGCGCGCGATCCAGCGTGCGGTCGGGCCAGGTCCGGTCGGGCAGACGCACGGCCGGATAGGCCTGATAGCGATGAAACGGCATGCTTGGAATGGTTGGCATGGGACTTGCCCCTCAGTTCCGATCGCGCGGCCTCGGCCGCTCGCGATCGCGATGACACCCTTCACTTACGGGGGCGCGCACAGCGCCCGAAGCCCCGGACTCCTAGGAGGCCGGCCCGGTAAGTCGCCCGCAGGCGCGAAGGGGGAAGGGAGGCAAGGTCATCATGATGGGCAAGATAGCGCGCCGCGCCCGGCCGGTCAACCCCCGGCGGCGGCTCACAGTCCGAAGACACCGCCAAGGTCGGCGACCGACGGCCCGCCGCCGTCGGCTCCCGAGGCGGCCCCGGACTCGGGCGCGCCGCCCTCGGCGATGCCGCCCTGCCCCGGCCGCGCCCAGGCGTTCGACCCGGCCAGCCCGACCGCGGCCCGACTCCGGACGAACACCGCGATCTTGCGGTCTTCGGCCATGATGTGGCGGGTCAGCCAGTTCCGGAACAGGTCGCAGAATTGAGGCCCCGACAGCGTGCGCTTGAAAAGGGCCGCCTTCATCGCCATCAGCTCGTCGATGAAAGCGTTGTGAAGGAAAACATGAGCCTCGCGCTCGGGGTAGCCAAGGCGGATCATGAACCCCTCCTCATGCCGAAAATGGTATGAGACGTAGCTCTCAATAATATCGAGACCATACCTGATTGATGTCATCTCATCAACTCGATTAATCTGATCGACAAATCGGTTAAACGAGGAAATAAGCGATTTATGATCGCTATCAATAATCAGAATTCCAGTATTATAGTCGTCTGTCCAGATCAGTGACTGAGTCTCTATCATCATCGCCTCCCTGGAGCCGGAATTCGGATAATGCCGAAGGGCACGCCCGCCACGCCAACGATTCGATGGACAACTAAGTTTTGTCAATAATAGGGCGGCGGTCTTATTCGGGCCGCTGGCGCTTCAGCAGCACATAGAGCGCGCCGTCGCCGCCGTCGCGGGGCTGGGCGCGGTGCAGAGCGATGATACGACGGCGCAGCGTCGGCTCGGCCAGCCAGCGCGGCACCATCGAGCGCAACACGCCGCCACCCTGGCTGACCGGCCCCTTGCCCGTAATCACCAGCACGCAGCGCCGGCCGCCGGCATGGCTGGCGATCACGAAGCGATAGAGGGCGTCGAACGCCGCCGGCTGGGTCAGGCCGTGGAGATCGATCCGGGCCTCGATCGGCAGTTGGCCCCGGCGAAGACGCTCGTCGGTCCGGCGGTCGAGACCGGCGCTGCGCCCCGGCTCCAGCGGCGGCTGGCGGTGACGGGCCGGCGGCGACGGCCGGGCCGGCGCGGCTGCCGCCGGCATCGGCGACGGCGGCCGCGACAGGGGCGGCGGCGGCACCGCCTCGGCTTCGGCAGCGCGGCGAAACGGCACGGCATCGCGCATGCTCGCCCGCCAGAGGGCCATTTCCTCGGCGGTGGGGGAACGGAACGACCGGGCCATCGGACGGGGCGGCGTCAGGCAAACGCCGGGATCAGCGACCGGCGTCCCCGACGATCGCGGCCTGATCCAACCGGCGCGCCTCATCGACCAGCATGATCGGAATGCCGTCGCGGACAGGAAACGCCAGCCCGGCCTGATCGCTGATCAACTCGGCGCTGGCGGCATCCCAGCGCAGCGGCCCCTTGGTCAGCGGACAGACCAGGATTTCCAGCAATTTGGGGTCAACCGGCTTGGCGCCTCGGGTCGGGGTGTCCATGGGCTTGGCGTCCTTGGCTCCAGGAGGGGGGTCGCGCCCTGTCTAGCTCTCTTCGAGGCGCTTGACCAGCAGCGTGTTGCCCTGAAGGTCGGCCACCACCACCCGGGTACCGGCGGGCAGATCCGCGCCGGTGCACTTCCAGGTCGTGCCCTTGGCCTCGACGAGCCCCTCGCCGTTGATGATCGGCTGCCGCAGCATCGCGACCTCGCCAAGGATGCGGTCGCGCGCGGTGAGGCCGATCGGAGTTACCGGCCCGCTTCTGCGGTCGCCCCAGAACAGGCGGTTGCCGAAGCCATAGAAGGCGGCCACGATCACCGCCGTCAGCACCAGGAAGTGCGCCGCGCTCAGACCCTGATAGATCATCGGCAGGTTGGTGAGCAGACCGAAGACGAAGCAGGCCACCCCGAAGCCGAGAATGACGAAGCCGTCGACCAGGCATTCAAGAATGCCCAGCGCCACCGCCGCCGTGAACCAGTACCACATCACGTCGTTCTCAAGCATGGCGCCTCCGGCACCCCTTTCAATCCTGCGGAACCGGCCGCGGTTCAGTGACAGACGCAGCGACCGCCCAGGCGGGCGTCGACCACCGCCATCTCGACCAGGGAGGTCAGCAGTTCGGCCCGCTCGCCCAGCGTCGGCGCCTCCAGCAGCGCCTGCTTTTCGTTGGGCTGAAACGGGCAGACCATGGCCAAGGAGGTGACCAGCCGCTCGTCGGGCGCGCCGGTGATCGTCTTCCAGTCGGCAACGATCTCGTTGTCTTCGAGGTAGCAGGGCAGCGCCCCGAGCAGACGGCTGCGGTCAAGCGGCGGCACCGGTTCCTCGTGCAGATCGTCAAGAAAGCCGTCCCAGACCGGCGCGATCCGGCGATAGCCGTTGCGGCCATCCAACTCCCGGCCGACCCGGAACCGGCACAGGCCGGTGAGGGTGATCAGGTAGCGGCCGTCCTCGAGATCGCGAAAGGCGGTGACGCGGCCGGCGCAGCCGATCGGATAGACCGCCGGAGCATCGTCACGGCACGCGGGATCAAAGGGCTGGATCATGCCGATCAGGCGGTCACCGACCAGCACATCCTCGACCATCGCGACATAGCGCGTCTCGAAGACGTGAAGCGGCAGCCGCCCGCGCGGCAACAGCAGAACACCGGCCAGAGGAAAGATCGGTAACGCCTCGGGCAGAGTATGAGGGGGGAGTTCGCATGGCATCTGGGTCATGCCATCAACATGGTGCGCTCATGAGAAGAGTATAGAGGACAATCGCCGCCGCGACGAAACCGTCAGCGGATCGGTCGGGCCGAACACCTCAAAAAACTTTACCAGTTGCTTTCGGGCCGCCTGCTCGTTCCACTCGCGGTCGCGCCTGATGATGTCCAGCAGTTCATCGACCGCGGCCTCGCGCTGGCCATCGGCAAAGAGAGCGAGCGCGAGATCGAACCGGGCCTGATGATCCGCCGGATCGTTCGCAACCTTGGCCCGCAAATCCCGCAGCGGCCCCACCGAACGGCTGAGTTCCGCGACCTCAAGCGCCGCCCGCGCCGCCAGCACTGCCTTGTCCTTGGCCAGCCCCTCGGGCGGATGTTCGAGCATTTCGCGGGCGTGATCGAGAGTGCCGCCGGCGATCAGGCAGCGCACCAGACCGCCATAGGCGCCGCCGTGCGCGGGCTCATGGGCCAGGATTTCGCTGTAGATTTCACCGGCGGTGGCGGCATCGCCCGCCTCGAGCAGGCGCTGGGCCTCCTCAAGGGCCTCCTCGATGCCGTCGCTCCCGGCCGCGCCGCCGCCGGCCTTCAACAGGCGGTCGACGAAGGCCTTGATCTGCGATTCAGGCAGGGCGCCGACGAAAAAGTCGACCGGACGCCCTTGATAGAAGGCATAGACCGCCGGAATCGATTGCACACGCAACTGGCCGGCGATCGCCGGATTGCGGTCGATGTCGATCTTGACCAGCTTCAGCGCGCCCTTGGCGCCGCGCACCAGCTTTTCGAGAATCGGCCCCAGTTGCTTGCATGGCCCGCACCAGGTCGCCCAGAAATCGACGATCACCGGTACGGTGCGCGAGGCCTCCATGACATCGACCATGAAGGTGCGGTCGGAGCCCTCCACCACCAGTTCGTCGCCACCGCCGCCGGAACGGCCGCCCGCCGGAGCCGCCGCTGGCTTCGCGGCCGGTCCCTTGGCTCCCAGGGAGGAAAACAAACCCTTCATGCTTCGAAATCCTCGGTCGCTCGATCCAACAACAGCCTTTAGATACAACCATTGCCCGGCCTGCCGCAAGGCATCCGCTCGCAAAGCGCCGCCGGATGGAAATGGCCGGCCCCTCACAGGGATTTGCCCGCGCCCCATTATGCTTTATGGTATTGTCAACCAACCCGGCCTTCACGGGCCACAGTCGTGCTGTCAAAGCCTGAGAGGAGTCCCCCGTCATGAGCGCCACCGCCTTTCCCGTGATCAACACCGTCGACGACCTGCTGGCCCACGCCAACGAAATCGAGGCGGAGGCGGCTGAGCGCTACGACGATCTGGCCGGGCAGATGGAAACCCACAACAACCCGGCGGTGGCGAAACTGTTCCGGGCGATGGCGATCATCGAAGGCAAGCATGTCGAGCATCTGGCTGCGCTGTCGAAGGGCCACGATCTGCCCGCGCTCAATCCCTCCGACTTCACCTGGCCCGACCTCGAAGCCCCCGAAAGCGTGCCGATCGGCCAGGGCCACTACCGCATGACCGAGCACGAGGCGCTGGCCCTGGCTCTCGAATGCGAAGAGCGGGCGCTGGCGTTTTATAGCGGCGTCGCCGACCGCGCCAGCGATGCCGGGACCAAGAAGCTCGCCACCGAGTTCGCCGACGACGAGCGCCACCATGTCGATCTGGTCCGGCGCTGGATCTCGCGCCTGCCGCCACGAAAGCCGGTGCCGGTGGATCTCGACGAACCGGTCGACCAGGAATAGCCGGCCGGCGGCGGGAGCGCGGCGCCCCCGCCGCCTCACCGCCCCGACGACCGCAGCGTCAGCACCACCGGGGTATGATCCGAGGCCTTTTCCAGGCCGCGCGGCGCGCGGTCGATGGTGCACGACTCCAGCCGGTCGGCGGCCTCGGCCGAAAGCAGGAAATGATCGATGCGCAAGCCCTGATCGCGCGGCCAGCGCCCGGCCTGGTAGTCCCAGAAGGTCCAGGCCCGCGGTTCTGCGGGATGCAGCGCCCGAAAGGCGTCGGTGAAGCCGAGATGGAGCAGCGCCCGGAAGGCCCGCCGCGAGTCGGGACGAAACAGCGCGTCATCGGCCCACTCGGCGGGGGCGTAGACGTCCTCGGGCCCGGGAATGATGTTGAAGTCGCCGCCCAGCACCACCGGCCCCCCGGCCGCCAGCAGCCGCGCGCCATGGTCGCGCAGCCGCGCCAGCCAGCGCAGCTTATAGGGATATTTCTCGCTGGCCACCGGATTGCCGTTGGGCAGGTAGAGCGAAGCCAGCCGCAACCCGGCCACCGTCGCCTCGACATAGCGGGCCTGAAGATCCTCGGGATCGCCGGGCAGCGCGGTGATGACATCGGTCAGCGCCAGCCCGCGCCGGGCCAGGAGGGCGACGCCGTTATAGGCCTTCTGCCCGACCACCGCGCCCTGATAGCCGAGCGCCGCGAAGGCGTCCCCGGGAAAGGCCGCGCTCTCGCCCTTCAATTCCTGGAGCAGCAGGATATCAGGCCGTGCGGCGTCCAGCCAGCCGGCCACCACCGGCAGGCGTGCCTTGACCGAATTCACGTTCCAGGTTGCGATTGTCAGCATCATCGCGCTCTGTGGCCGAGGGTGTTGGCGTCTTCACACCGCGAAGGACGAGCCGCAGCCGCAGGAGGCGACGGCGTTGGGGTTGCGGACCTGGAAGGCGGCGCCGATCAGGTCCTCGACATAATCGAGGGTCGAGCCGGCCAGAAGGTCGAGGGAGGCCGCGTCGACCGCGACCCGGATTCCGCCCTGCTCGAAGACCTGATCCTCCTCGGTGACGGCGTCGTCGATGGCGAAGCCGTAACGAAAGCCCGAACAGCCGCCGCCCGAGACCGAGAGGCGGAGCATCAGCCCGTCCCTGCCCTCGGCGGCGATGATCCGGCCGATGCGCCGGGCGGCGCTGTCGGTGATGGTCAGTGCTGCACTCATGGCTTGGCTCCTCATGGCCGGCTGTGACGTCTGGGTCCTGGCGTGGTATAGACCAAGCGGAGGCTCCCCGAAACGCCGAAAGGATCATAGCTCGTGACCACCCTGGTAACCGGCGCCACCGGCTTCGTCGGTGCCGCCGTCGTCCGCCATCTGCTCGCCGCCGGCCGCAGCGTGCGCGTGCTCGCCCGCCGCAACAGCGACCGCCGCAACATCGAGGGGCTGGCGGTGTCGGTCGCCGAGGGCGATCTCACCGACCGGCCGTCGCTGGAGGCGGCACTCTCGGGCTGCACCGCGCTCTATCACGTCGCCGCCGACTACCGCATCTGGGTGCCTGACCCCGAAAGCATCTATCGGGTCAATGTCGAGGGCACGCGCTCCTTGATGCTGGCGGCTCTCGCGGCCGGGGTTTCCCGCATCGTCTACACCAGCAGCGTCGCCACCCTCGGCCTCAACAAGGATGGCCGCCCCGCCGACGAGACGACCCCGGTCGGTCTCGAGGACATGGTCGGCCATTACAAACGCTCCAAATATCTCGCCGAGGCCGAAGTGCACCGGTTGATTGTGGACATGGCACTGCCGGCGGTGATCGTCAACCCGTCGACCCCGGTCGGCCCGCGCGACATCAAGCCCACCCCCACCGGCCGCATGATTGCGGATGCCGCAGCCGGGCGGATGCCGGCTTACGTCGATACCGGCCTCAACATCGTCCATGTCGACGACGTCGCCGCCGGCCATCTGCTGGCCTTCGCACACGGCACGGTGGGCGAGCGCTACATCCTCGGTGGTGAAAATCTCAGTCTCAAGGCGATTCTGACCGAAATCGCCCGCATCACCGGCCGCCCGCCGCCCTCGCTCAGCCTGCCCCACGGCCTGATCATCCCGGTGGCTCACATCGCCGAACTCATTGCCCGCCTTACCGGCGGCAGCGACCCGATGGTGACTGTCGACGGCCTGCGCATGGCGCGCAAAAAAATGTTCTTCACCTCGGCCAAGGCCGAGCGGTCGCTCGGCTACCGCTTCCGGCCGGCCGCTCAGGCCCTGGCCGACGCGGTGGCATGGTTCGCGGGGCGGGCCTGACCCCGCCCCGCCGGCCGGTGCCTACATTTTTTTCTGGTCACAGAACATCGTGCATTCCTGACGCGAGGTCACGACTCCACCGCAGTTGGTGAAACACATGCGGAAATCGGAGCCACAGGAAGCCTCGCAATTGGACGAGCTGGAACAGGAATAGGAGTGGTCAAAGTCGCTGACCTGCTTCTTGATTTCCTGATGGTTACGCTGCCGCTCCCGGACATAACGGTCAAACTCGTGGCTGGCCTCCCGGTGCGAATTGGACTTACAACTGTCTTCCTGAAGGCGGCAGTTCTGTTTGCAATACTGGCTGATTTGCTGGCACTGGCCGGCACACATCTGTCCCTGGGGGGACCGTGGCGGCTGATAGGAATACACCGTCTCATAGATCGGCCCGCAACCCGCCACCACGAGCATCACCAGCGCCGCCCAGACCATCCGACTCATCATCATCTCCACCGTCTCCCGACCGGGCTCCTTTGTAACACAGTCGTTACCAAAATCACCGTTCAAGGTCGCGGATCGCCCGACTGACTTCGAATTCCGAGCATGTGACGTGGCTCTCGAGGGCGCGCAGGCGCTTTTCGAGGTCGCGGAAGCGCTGGCGTACCGCCGACGCGGTGACATCGGGACGGGTGCTGACGGCACGCCAGAACTCCTCCTCGGCCGGCGAGCGATAGAGGCTGGCCGGCCGCGCGGGCAGAATGAGAGCCATCAGGCAATAGCCGATCAGCACCGGCACCGAGAAGAAGATCAGCCCGATCACGGTGACGGCCCGGACCACGAAGGGGTCGAGCCCGAAATAATCGGCCATGCCGGCGCAGACGCCGAACACCTTGCCGGCAACGGGGTTGCGCCAGAGCTTGTGCGGGTTGGGCGAGGAAAAGGGCGAACCGGAGGCCATGACACCATCCCTCCCTAGACTTTGCTGCGCCAACCGGGCGCCTCGGCGTCGAGGATGCGCTCCAGGGCCTGAATCCGGCCCTCCATGCGTTCGGCGCTTTCCCACAGGTTGCCGAGCATCCGCTCATCCTCGGCTGTCAGCGACTTGGCGGTGCGCCAGCGGGTGACATAGTGGAATATGATCCACAGCGGCGCCACGAAGGTCAGGAACAGCACCATCAGGACAATTGCGAAATCGGACATCTTGGCTTACCCCGCCTTGGCGGTCTTGGCCGCCAGTTTCGCCTTAAGCTCGGCCAGTTCTCCCTCGACTTTGTCGGAGGCGTCAAGGTCGTTGATCTGGTCGGACAGTGTCTTGACCTGACCGAGGTCATAGGAGTCGGCCTTGCCTTCGAGTTCGTCGAGGCTGCGCTCCACCGACTCGAAGCGGGCAAAGGCGTTGGTAATGCGGTCGTCGTGCAGCTTGGCCCGGACCCGAACCCGGTTGACCGCCGACTGCTTGCGGATCGAGACCGACTTCTCGCGGGTACGGGCGTCGTTGAGCTTGACCTGCAGACTGCGGATGTCGGCGTCGGACTTGGCCAGCGCCTCGGCCAGCGGCGCAAGATCGGCTTCGAGGGTGTCGGCGGCTTCGCTGGCCTTGGCCTTGGCAGTGAGCGCGGCCTTGGCCAGATCCTCGCGGCCCTTGGTCAGCGCCACCTCGGCCTTGCGCGTCCATTCGGCACAGTCGGCGCGGATGACCGCGATCTTGCGCTCCAGTTCCTTCTTTTCGGCGATGATCCGCACCGTCGAGGAGCGGACCTCGACCAGCGTGTCCTCCATCTCCTGGATGATCAGGCGGATCATCTTCTCCGGGTCCTCGGCACGATCAAGGAGGGCGTTGAGGTTGGAATTGATGATGTCGGTGAGTCGGGAAAAAATGCCCATGACCGGTATCCTCTGGCGGGGGGTGAGTGGCTTTCCCCAGGGTAAAGCAACCGCCGTGCCAGCAATGCTCCCCTGCAAAACCAATGGCTTATCGAAAGCCTTGACCCGAGGCCGTGGCTTGTCCGATAGATATTAGCGCTTTTCGCCACATGAACGCGGTTTTCGCCATGTCTCCTGCCGCCGGCACCCTGCCGCCGCTGATCGGCCAGTCTCCCGCCTTCCTCGGCATGCTCGACGAGGTCTCGCGGGTGGCGGCGCTCGATCGGCCGGTGCTGGTGATCGGCGAGCGCGGCACCGGCAAGGAACTGGTGGCGGCGCGGCTGCATTTCCTCTCCCGGCGCTGGGACCGGCCGCTGGTCAAGCTCAACTGCGCGGCGCTGGCCGAAAGCCTGCTCGAGTCGGAGTTGTTCGGCCACGACGCTGGCGCCTTCACCGGCGCGCTGCGCCGTCATGTCGGCCGGTTCGAACTGGCCCAGGATGGCAGCCTGTTCCTCGACGAGATCGCCACCTGCTCGCCGGCGGTGCAGGAAAAGCTGTTGCGCGCGGTCGAGTATGGCGAGTTCGAACGGGTCGGCGGCAGCCAGACCCTGGCCTGCGACGTCCGGGTGATCGGGGCCACCAACGCCGATCTGCCGGCACTGGCGGCGGCCGGGCGGTTTCGCGCCGATCTGCTCGACCGCCTTGCCTTCGAGGTCATCACGTTGCCGCCGCTGCGCTTCCGGCCCGAGGACATTCCGCTACTGGCCGAGCACTTCGCCCTCTCCATGAGCCGGCAGCTGGGACGGCCGTGGTTTGCCGGCTTCACCCCGGCGGCCCTGGCCCGGTTGGCCCGGCACGACTGGCCGGGCAATGTCCGCGAGCTGCGCAACGCCGTCGAGCGTTCGGTCGGCCGCGCCGCTGATGCCGAGGCGCCGCTAGACGCGATCAGCCTGGACCCCTTCGCCTCACCCTACCGCCCGGCCGCCGCAGCGCCGGGCACGCCGCCGCCCGCCCCGCCGCCCCGCCCGGCCGCCGCCACCGCCGGCTTTGCGGCCGAGATCGCCGCCACAGAACGGCGGCTGCTCGAAACCGCGCTCGCCGAGGCCCGCCACAACCAGAAGCAGGCGGCGGCGGCGCTCGGACTCGGCTACCACCAGTTCCGCCGCCTGCTGGCCCGGCATCACCTCGGCACCGAACCGGCGCGGACATAAAAAGGGCCGCGCTGCGAAGCGCGGCCCGAGTTTAGGGAGGAAACGCCCAAGAAGTGCGTTACGAGGTCAACCACATCGAAACATGATCGACGTCGCAGGAATAGAATGGTGCAATGCACCAAAAAGATCAAGAGGAAAGTTAATCGCTCATAATCAGATGGTTAGGCTGTTTCAGCCGCCATTCCCGCGGTCCCGGAGACCGCTTGGCGGCGGCAAAAATGTTGCGCCGCAGCATAGGCTCTGCGCGCAGCACAGCGATCACCGCGGCATTCTCTTGATTTTCCACGCACTTTCGCCGATTCTGCCCATCGGCGCCGAACCTGCTGCGCCGTGGTCTGCCCCCGCCATCGCCCCACCAGCGCAACGCTGCCATGACCGATCTGCCAATTTTAACCCCGGCGCCCCTGCTGCTGGCCGACATCGGCGCCACCAACGCCCGCTTTTCCCTGTCCGGCGGCCCGGCCCCCGACCGGACCGCAGTGCTGCCCTGCGCTGAATTCAAGTCTCTCGACTCTGCTCTCTGCGCGGCTCTCGAGGTGCTCCGGGCACCACTGCCACCACGGCGGGCGGCACTGGCCGTAGCGGGGCCGGTAACCGGCGACACCGTGGTCCTGACCAACCTCTCGTGGCGATTTTCTGTCGCCGGGCTGCGGGCGACGCTGGGCCTTGAGCAACTGGAAGTTGTCAACGACTTTACCGCTCTCGCCCTCGCCCTGCCCCGCCTTGGCCCCGGCGACCGGCGGCAGATCGGGGCCGCTGCCGACGAGGCCGGGGCGCCTGACGGGGGGACCGGGGCATCTTTCGGCTCGGCCGGGGCGCCGCTGGCGGTGCTCGGGCCGGGCAGCGGCCTCGGTGTCTCAGGGCTGATCCCGCTGCCGGGCGGCGGTTGGCTGCCGCTGGCCGGCGAAGGCGGCCACGTCACCCTGGCCGCGGCCGATGACCGCGAAAGCGCGGTGCTGGCCTGGATGCGCCGGCGCTTTGGCCCGGTCTCAGCCGAGCGCGCCGTCTCCGGCCCCGGACTGGTCACGCTCTATCAGGCGGTTTGCGACCTCGGCGGCCACGCCCCCGCGCCCCTGACCGCCGCCGCCGTCACGGCCGCTGCGCTGACCGGTGCCTGCCCGCACTGCCTTGGCGCGCTGGACCTCTTCGCCGCCTTCCTCGGCACCGTCGCCGGCGATCTGGCGCTGACGCTGGGCGCCCGCGGCGGCGTCTATCTCGGCGGCGGCATCGTGCCCCGGCTCGGCGACTTTCTCGATCGTTCGGCCTTCCGCCGCCGCTTCCTCGACAAAGGGCCACAACGCGCCTATCTGGCGCCGATCCCGACCTTCGTCATCACGCACCCGCTGCCGGCCTTTCTCGGCCTTCGTACCCTGCTTACCCCCCCGGAAGCCGACCGCCCATGAGCGAGAGCGACGCCGGCATCCCACCCCGGGTGCCCTATCAGATGCCCGAACGCCCGGGCCTGCGACCGCCGCTGGTCCTGGTCGGCGAGGCCCCGGGGCGCGAGGAGGTCCGCGAGGGCCGGCCGTTCGTCGGCCGCAGCGGCCGGCTGCTCGACAGCCATCTTGAGGCCGCCGGCATCGACCGCGGGGCCTGCCTCGTCGCCAACGTTTTTCGCATCCAGCCACCCGACAACAAGGTCGGCCATTTCTTTTCGTCGCGGGCGCGGGCACGCCGGCTCGGGCGCGCGATCGCCGAGACCCTGGGGCCGTTCGGCAGCTCCGACTATTGTCTGGCCGAGTTCGCGGCCGAGATCGCGGCCCTCGAAGCCATGCTCGCCGAGGTCCGGCCACGGGCGATCGTCGCCCTCGGCCGGACGCCGCTCTGGGCACTGACCGGCCTCGGTGGCATCCTGCAACGCCGGGGCTCGGTACTGCCCTGCCGGTTGCTGGCGACGGCCTCGGTGGTGCCGACCTACCATCCGAGCTATATCCTGCGTGGCCAGCGGCAGGCCGAGCCGCTGTTCCAGGCCGACCTCCGCCTCGCCGCCAGCCTCGCCGCCCGCTGAACATCCGCACAGCAAAAAGGCTCCGGCCCGAGACGGACCGAAGCCTGTTCCCTGATCCTCTGAACCGGGGCCACGGCAGACCCGGGGAGCAGCGCCCCCAGGCCACCGGCCATTAATTCAGCAGGCCACCCAGAGTCTTGATCGTGCGATCGACCAGCGGGTCGGCCTGCCCTTTAGCCACCCGCTCCTCAAACAAGCGGCGGCTGGCGTTGATCGCGATGTCGACCGCTACATTGCGGACTTCCAGCAGCGCCTGCGCCTCGGCCTGGGCGATCCGGTCGACCGCCTGAGCCTCACGACGCCTCACCGCCGACTGTGCCTCCTCGTCGGCCCGCCTCAACACGCGCTCTGCCTCTTCGCGGGCATAGGCGAGAATCTTCTCCGCCTCGGCCTCGGTCTCGGCCTGCCGGCTCTGGCACTCGGCCAGCACCTTCTCGGCATCCTCCCGCAGACGCTGCGCTTCTTCCAGCTCCTTGCGGATGCGGGCGCCGCGCTGATCAATCATGCCAAGGACGGTGGCTCCGGCCTTCTTTACGGCGAACGCAAAGAAAATGACAAAAGCGACGCCAACCCAAAATGTCGGATCCTGTATCATCAATTGCGCTCCTTGATCGCGACCTTGACCGCATCGGCGACACCGGCCGACCCGACCTCTAAGCCTGCCAGGCGGCTGATCAGATCGCTCGCAAGCTCGGTGGCCACCCGGTCAATCTCTCCCAGCGCCGCGGCCTTGGCGGCGGCAACACGGCCCTCGGCCTCTTTGGTCCGACGGGTCAGCTCGATATCAAACCGGTCCATCAGCATCCGGGCCGACGCATGCCCCTGACCGCTGGTGCGGGAGACGATTTCCTGGGCCTGCGCGCGCGTCCGCTCGAGCATGCGCTCGTTGGCGGCCAGAATGGCGTTCGATTCATTGCGGAGTTCGTCGGCCTTGGAGATATCCCAGGAAATCCGCCCGTCACGCGCGCTCAGCACATCATCGACCGCCGGCAGGCCGACCCCGAACATCATGAAATAGAGGATGCCAAAACTGACGACCAGCCAGAACAGCTGAGTCGGAAAGGTCGCCGGGTTAAGCTGAGGCAGGCCGCCGCCGCCATGGCCGCCGCCGCCGCTGGCGAATGCCGCGCCCACGGTCACCGTCAGCAGGATGGCTGCCACCACCAGGGTACCGACCAGACGGCGCCCGGACAGGCCCCCCGCCGCATTGATCATCTTCATTCCGTCCTCCTGCGCACGGCACCGGGAATACCCCCTCGGCGCATGCGCGTCTAGATCTTTGTCGATCACACCCCGCCCCCGGGGTCCGGTTCAGGCCCCCGGGGAGCGGCTTGGCTGCTGCGTGGACTCCCGCAGCCTAGTGCAGTTCAAGGGCGTCCTTGAGATAGAGGCAGGTCAGGATCGTGAACACATAGGCCTGCAGGAACGCCACCATGATCTCGAAGCCGATCAGCGCGATGTTGATCACCAGCGGCACCGCGCCGGCGAGATACCCGACCGCACCCATCGAGCCGATCATCATGATCGTGAACCCGGCGAACACCTTCAGCATCGCGTGCCCGGCCATCATATTGGCGAAGAGACGAACCGAGAGGCTGATCGGCCGCGACATGTAGGAGATCAGTTCGATCGGCACCAGGATCGGCGCCATCGCGATCGGCACGCCATGGGGCATGAACGAGGTGAAGAACTTGAAGCCGTGCTTGACGATCGCCACCAGGGTGACCATCACGAACACGAAGAGAGCAAGCGCAAAGGTCACGATGATGTGGCTGGTGTATGTGAACACGCCCGGAATCATGCCCAGCAGGTTGCCGAACAAAATGAAGCTGAACAGGGTGAACACAAACGGAAAGAACGGCCGGGCATCATGGCCGGCGTTGTCCCGCACCATGCCTGCGATCAGCTCGTAGAGCATCTCGGCCACCGACTGCAGGCGGCCCGGAACCATGCTCTTGCTGCGCATGCCATAATTCATGAGGGAGAAGACAATCACAACCACGGCGATCATCGACAGGGACGAGTTGGTAAACGACACGTCCGTGTTGCCGACGACGACCTTGAAGATTGGATTGATGTGAAACTGATGAAGCGGATCCACGGTGTCCTCGCTTGTTGTCCGGCCCCGGCGCCCGCCGTTGCCCGTGCGCCCCTTAGTCTTTGTGACCGGCAGGGGGCGGGGCCCCCGTTTCCTCCCGGCGCTCGCCTTCGGACTCCACCACCCGATAGCCGATGGCGTATCCCAGGCCGTTCAGGACACGGTAGACGTTGGATACGCCCGCGCACGCGCCCAGAACAAATCCGACGACAAGGCACCAGGGCTTGGTCCCCAGGGCATTATCGATCAGCAGTCCACCACCGACACCGACCACCAGCGCGGCCAACACTTCGGTACCGATGCGGAAGGCCACCGACAGCATGCCCTTCTGCTTGTCGTCAGCGACTTCTCCTTCCGGCGCGTTCCAACTGGTCCGTTCGACCCGCTGTCTTGCCTGAAGAACCCGCTCTTCCAACTCCTTCAGCCCCGCGGGGCCGTTGTCGGAACCCAAAATGTACCCCCTGACGGTCACCGGCAGCGTGATCTCGAAGTCCGCGTAGCCTAAGGTCTCACCCACAACGATGTCAAGCCGCACGCCCCCGCCGGCCGGCGCGTCCTCGACAAACGGCGGGCGGCGATCCAATGGAATAAAATGAAATTCTTCAGACTGTTATGCCGTAACGCCCGGCACTGCGGCCGGATCGGGGGCGGCACCCCGGTAATTCGTAACACTACGTATGGCGCTGCCCTGAGCGGCCCCGGCGCGAAACCCGTGACCGGGTACTGAGAGCGCCGGATCGACATGACGCGCCCCCCCCGGGCGCCGCCGGACAACCGCCGACGTACGACGCTCGAACCCGATCACCACCAAAAAAAGACCCGGCGCAATCACCCGGGTCGCCAGCGTTCGATCCGGGATATTTGGGCGACGGCACCGGCCGTCGCCCCATATCCACCGGTTACGAGAACAGGATCAGGAACGCCACCAGCAGCGCGAACAACGCCACCGCTTCGGTCATCGCGAATCCGAGAATGCCGACCGGGAAAATCTTCGACTGAGCGGAAGGGTTGCGGCCGATCGCCGTCACCATCGAAGAGAAAAGAGTGCCGATTCCGAGACCGACACCAGCCAGCGCAATCATCGCAACTCCGGCTCCGATAAACTTTGCAGCCGCGGGATCCATCGAATGTTCCTTTCAAGTCTTTCGTTATTGGTCATTACGCAATCAATGGTTCGCACTGCCGCCAAGCCGCCGCAGAGACCCCATAGCTCACGTGCACACAAGCACCGTAACACGGGTCCCCAGGGCTGCCAATAGAAATAAGCGCCGAACGGGCCGCATGGTTTGGTAAAACCTAGTAACGTTTCCCTATATGTGACTACCTACGGATGTTTACTGATAGAGCCTGTCAGATCAATCCTCAACAGACACCCCAGACCATTAGGGGATATCACGGTCAGTATTGTGGACTATGAACGAATCCCTTAAGGAAAGTCACTTAGTAATGGCTAGCCGATAAGCAAACATACGTAAGGGCTGCGCCGGTCTTTGGGTGCACCTCGGCCGGGGGGGCGGCGCCTCGTCGATCCGGACGCCGCCACGAGTCGGCTGTTTTTTCCTCGGCGCCCTCAGCGGGACCGCGCACCGCGGGCTTCATCAAGGCCGCGCCGCCACGGGATCAGGACGGAGCGCGGAGCCATGTCCGTCACCACGCACTTGATAAAGGGGGCTTCGTACTGCCCGCGCTGAGCCAGCACCGGATCAATGGTGCCGCTGGCGAGCAGGCTTTGATTGATGATCCAGGCGAACGGGGTGATCCCCGCCCGTGCGAGGTCGCCCTGGAGCCGTTCGGCCTCATGAACCGGAGTGGCCTCGGCCAGGGTGACGATCAGCGTCCGGGTAAAGGCCGGATCCCGCAGCCGGGGCAGCAGGCTGCGGACCGCCTCCGGCATGTCGGCCTGGGTGCGCAGGACTTCGCGGTGGTAGGCTTCCGCCGCGTCCAGCAGCAGGATGGTGTGGCCGGTCGGCGCGGTGTCGAGGACGACGAACCGGTCCTTGCCGTCGTCGACGGTGCGGGCGAAAGCGCGGAAGACCGCAATCTCTTCGGTGCAGGGGGAGCGCAAATCCTCTTCCAGCATGGCACGGCCGGCGGCATCGAGACCGCCGCCCGCTTTCGCCAGCACCTCGTCCCGGTAGGCGGCGACCTCCCGCTCGGGGTCGATGCGGGTGACGGTCAGGCCCGGAACGTCACCGCCCACGGCATCCGCGACATGGGCGGCGGGATCGGTGGTGGAGAGGGTCACCCGATGGCCCTGCCGGGCCAGGGCGACGGCGATGGCGGCGGCGATGGTGGTCTTGCCGACGCCGCCTTTGCCCATGGTCATGATGACGCCGCGCCCGGCTTCGGCGAGGTCCGCCACCAGCGCATCCAGACCGGGCGGCAGCGCGCCGGGTTCAAGCGGCTCTGGACACGGCGGTTCGATGATTTGCGGCGCGCTCATGGCCCGCAAGGCCTCCAGACCAACGGTGCCCTTGGGCAGAAACGACGTTTCACTGCGTGGCAGCCGCACCAGCGCGGCGGGCATGGTGTCCACCGCTTCCCGGCCCCGCGCCGTCAGCGCGTCGGCGACGGTGTCACCCGGCGCAGTGGCGGCGAAAACGCCGTTCAGGGCCAGCCGCAGGTTGGTCACGCCAAGCTCCGCCAATTCGCCCCGCGTGCGTTCGGCTTCGCGCAGCGCCGAGCGTTCGGGACGGCTGACCAGCACCAGCGTCGTCATCGCCGGGTCGGAGAGCTGGGCGACGGTGGCGGCGTAGAGCGCCTTCTGTTTCTCCAGCCCGGCCAGCGGCCCGAGACAGGAGGCGCCGCCGGTCGAAGAGGCGATGAAGCCGCTCCAGGCCGACGGCAGGGTCAGCAGGCGCAGGGTATGGCCGGTCGGGGCGGTGTCGAAGATGACGTGATCGAAGCCGGCGGTGGCGCCGGGGTCGCCGAGCAGCTTGGCAAACTCGTCGAAGGCGGCGATTTCCACCGTGCAGGCGCCGGAGAACTGCTCCTCCATGCTGGCGATGGCGGCGGCCGGCAGGATGCCCCGATAGGGGCCGACCATCCGCTCCTTGTAGGCGCGGGCGGCGGCCTCGGGGTCGATGTTCAGGGCATGGAGCCCCGGCGCGGCCGGGATCGCGCCCGGCGTCGAGGACAGCGGCGTGCCGAGCACCTCGTCGAGATTGGACGCCGGATCGGTGCTGACGATCAGCACCCGTTTGCCCGCCTCGGCCAGCGCCAGCCCGGTGGCGCAGGACAGCGAGGTCTTGCCGACCCCGCCCTTGCCGGTGAAGAAGGCATAGCGGGTGTCGAGCGGGGGCAGCGTCATGGGGGTGTCCTCAGCAGCAGCCCGATTTGGGAGAGCAACAGGAGCCGGCGGCACGGGGCGGTTCGCCAGCGGTGGTGAGCCCGAGTTTCCGGGCCAACTGATCCCGCGAAAGATGGATGCCGGTCGAGACGATCTGGCCGTCGATGGCAATGATCGGCAGGCGATCCATGCCCGCCTCGATTTCCCTGACGACGGCGGGATTGGCCGCAAACGCCTGCGGCTCCTGGCCGAGATTGTAGCGCCGCACGGTCACGCCCCGCTTCGCGACCCATTTCAGGTCGGCGGCAAAGGTGACCAGCACCGGATCGACCTCGGGACCACAGACACCGGTCGAGCAACACATCGCGGGATCATAAATTTCGAGCGTCTTCATGGTTTTTTCTCCTGGGGTTGTGCCTTGGCCTCGTACCAGCCCTTGGAGGCGTTGACGATCCGCACCACCGACAGCATCACCGGCACCTCGATCAGCACCCCGACCACGGTGGCCAGGGCCGCACCGGACTGGAAGCCAAAGAGGCTGATCGCGGCGGCCACCGCCAGTTCGAAGAAGTTGCTGGCACCGATCAGCGCCGAAGGGCCGGCGACGCAGTGGGCGACGCCGAGTTTGCGGTTGAGCAGGTAGGCCAAGCCGCTGTTGAAGTAGACCTGGATGGTGATCGGCACCGCCAGCATCAGGATCACCAGGGGCTGCGCGACGATCTCTTTGCCCTGGAAGCCGAACAGCAGCACCAGAGTGGTCAGCAGCGCCACCAGCGACAACGGCCCCAACCGGGCCAGCGTCCCGGCCAGCGCCCGCGGCCCGTTCGCCAGCAGTGCCTTGCGCCAAAGCTGGGCCACGATCACCGGCACCACGATATAGAGCACCACCGACAGCAGCAGCGTGTCCCACGGCACGGTGATCGCGGACAGGCCGAGCAGCAGACTGACGATCGGCGCGAAGGCGACGACCATGATCAGGTCGTTGAGCGCGACCTGGGACAAGGTGAAATGGGGCTCGCCGTCGCAGAGATTCGACCATACGAAGACCATCGCCGTGCAGGGCGCGGCGGCGAGCAGGATCAGGCCGGCGATGTAGCTGTCGATCTGCCCGGCCGGCAGATAGGGCCGGAAGAGGGTGCTGACGAACAGCCAGCCCAGCAGCGCCATCGAGAACGGCTTGACCGCCCAGTTGATCACCAGGGTGACGCCGACGCCGCGCCAGTGCTCCCGGACCCGATGCAGTTCGCCGAAATCGATCCTGAGCAGCATCGGGACGATCATCAGCCAGATCAGCACCGCCACCGGCAAATTGACCTGGGAGACCTCCAGGCGGCCAATGGCCTGAAAGGGACCGGGCAGCCAGTGCCCGAGCGCCATGCCGGCGACGATGCAGAGCGCGACCCACAGGGTCAGGTAGCGTTCGAACAGCCCCATCGGGGCCTTGGTTTCGCTGTGCATGGACATCGGACTTCTCCCGCCCGTTGCGGACCGCCCTCAATCAAACGCGGGGACGGTTCGGGGGTGCAGACAATCAGGACAGTGATCGGCCGACCGGCCAAGGGGTGAGCCAGGGCCTCTTCAGACCTCCCGGAAGCCGGCGGCGTCCCGGACCCTGCCGATCTCGTCGAGCCGGTTTTGCAGGCTCAGCCGGTCGAGAGCTTCGATGCGCAGGCTGGAGAAAATCTTGATCCGACTTTCCAGCTCGGTGTAGACGCGCTTGAAAACTTTCATCTTCTTGTCTTCGGGGCCTTCGAAGGCGGCGGGGTCGTCGACACCCCAGTGGGCGGTCATCGGCTGCCCGGGCCAAACCGGACAGACCTCGCCACGGGCGCTGTCGCAGACGGTGAAGACGAAATCGAGGGCGGGCGCGCCGGGGCCGGTGAACTCGTCCCAGGACTTGCTCCGCAATTCGCCGAGCTTGTAGTTGAGCCGGCTCAACAACGTCAGGGTCTCGGGCAGCACCTGGCCCTTGGGATGGCTGCCGGCGCTGAAGGCACGGAACCGTCCGGAACCGAAACGGGCAAGCGCGCACTCGGCCATGATGCTGCGCGCCGAATTTCCGGTGCAGAGGAAGAGAGCATTATAGACTGCGCCGGTCATGACTTCAGCCCCGTCTTGGTTTGAAAGGATGGCGGCCGGTCCCCTTGGCGCATCCTTCGCGCAGAGGAGTTCGACCGGAATTTCTTTGACGCCGGCCAGCGTTCGCCGATCCGCGCGGATGGTTTCGTCGTCGCCGAGAACGCCGCGCAGCAGCGCCTGCATCGCCGGGGCGTAGGGGTTGGCCGGACGCTCGGCCAGACGGTAATAGATCCACCGTCCGGCTTTGCGCTGGGCGATCAGGCCCGCCGCCCGCAGCACCGAGAGATGCTTCGACACCGTGGCCGGAGCCAGCCCGAGCACAGCGGTGATCTGGCAAACGCAAAGCTCCTCCGGCTCCAGCAATTTCAGGATGCGGAGACGGGAGGGGTCGGCGATGGCCCGACCGGCCTGTTCGAACTGATCAAGCATGGGTATCAAACTACACCATTTCGATGATTAGCGAAATGGTGAAATGATGCCCCGGTGCAGATCGCCGGAGCGAGGGCCGGCAGCCGGTCAGGCGAGCAAGGGCATCATCGCCGCAACAAGGGGATGACGAACAATATCGGCGGCGGTGAGACGAACGATCGCCACGGCGTCGAGGGCCTCAAGCCGCCGGATGATTTCTGAGAGGCCCGACAGTTCCGGCAGCAGGTCCGTCTGGTCGGGGTCTCCGGTAATCACCATCGTCGATCCGAAACCGAGGCGCGAAAGGGCCATGACCAACTGCTGATAGGTCATGTTCTGCGCCTCATCGATGATGACGAAGGCGTTGGAGAGCGTGCGGCCCCTCATGAAAGCCAGCGGTGCAATCTCGATCACGCCATCCCCGATCGACCGGCGCAGGTTGGCCGCCCCCAGCCGTTCAGAAAGGGCATCGTAGACTGGCCTCATCCAGGGATCCAGCTTTTCGTTCAGGCCGCCGGGAAGGTATCCCAGTTTCTCACCGGCCTCCACGACCGGCCGCGAGATGATAATCTTCTTGATCCTGCCCTCATCGAGGGCACTGACCGCCTCGACGACCGTCAGGTAGGTCTTCCCCGTGCCGGCCGGTCCCACCGCCAAGGTGATATCGTGGTGACGGATCGCGCTCATCAGACGATCCTGATTGGGCGTCCATGCCCGCACGGACTTGACGAAGCTCTTGTTGTGGACCTCGGCGCCCAGCGGATGCCATTTGCCGGACGCCACCAGGGACAGGCTGGCCTCCCGGCGGGCCAGCTTATGGACGGTAGCCTTCGCGGCGGTCGATCTGCGGCTCATCTCTAAATCTCCCCGACAGCGGTATGCGACGAGGATCTATCCCCGATAGATCCTGCTGACCTCTCAGTGACCCTCTGGACCCGGCGGGGCTCATGCGGCCAAACCCCGGAGTCGACGGTCGGAACCGCCCCCCCGCCCACCCGCGGCCGGCGCACAAAAAAACCCTCCAGGGGACTGGAGGGCGGGTGGCGGAGCGGCAGGGCGGACGGCAGCGGGGAACGGCGGGGCCTGGGACGGCGGCCGGCCCGCGCCGGCGCGGATGGCGGCCTTCCCGGCAACGGCGGCGATCGACGATGGCCCGCAGCCACGGCAGCAGTTCCCCCATTTCAGGACCGAACATCCCGAGTGTCGCCAAAGCCGAGCCCCTTGTCACCCCCATTTGGGGCTTGAACAAAAAATTCACACCAGAACTGGTGATGTCGCCCGGCATGAGCGCCGATTTGGCGATGCCGCCCCGCGAATGACCGGCCCAGCGGCGAAAGCGCGGAGCGCCGGGAACAGGTGCGGTTTCGACTCGGTGCCCAGAACTTGCGACCACCGGCGCGGAAAGGGCTTCCATTGCTATAGTTTGTGTTGTAGGAAAAAGGGGACGCAAAACATCGCGTCGACCGGCTGCGAGTCGACGGTTTTCGGGTGTATCACGGGTCGGGAGCGAACCCGCGTCAGGGGAGCCCAAGCGGAGGGGAACGGTGGCAACTGATACCGAAAACGTCTCGGACCGGGACGCATCGTTTCAGCTGCGCGGCGGCTCCTTCACGCTGATGGTGCTGAAACTGGTCGATCCGGCCTCGGAGACCTTTTTTGCCCGTCTCGGCGACAAGGTGCGCCAAGCGCCCAACTTCTTCCGCAATGCGCCGCTGGTGCTCGACCTTGACGGCCTGCCCGGCAACGAGCTGATCGATTTCGCCGATCTCAAATTGCGCCTGCGCGAACACGGCCTGATCACCATCGGCGTCCAGGGCGGCATCCACCGCCACCAGGAAGCGGCGCTGCGCGCCGGTCTGCCCCCGGTACCCGCTGCCGGTCGCTCCAGCAAGCTTGACACCGTTGCCGCTCCCGCGGCCCCGCGCCCGGCCAGCCCGGCGGCGGCACCGCGCGCCGCCGACTCCGCCAGCCGGCCGGCGATGGTGATCAACGAACCAGTGCGCTCGGGCCGGCAGATCTATGCCCCCGGCGGCGACCTCGTGGTCACGGCCATGGTCAGCGCCGGCGCCGAACTGCTGGCCGACGGCCACATCCATGTTTATGGCGCCCTGCGTGGCCGGGCGCTGGCCGGGCTCGCCGGCGACACCAGCGCCCGAATCTTCTGCCTCAGTCTCGAAGCCGAGATGGTCTCGATCTCGGGCCTCTACCGCGTCAACGAGGACATTCCGCCCGCAATCTTCAAAAAGCCGGCGCAAATCTATCTCAAGGACGGCTATCTCAATCTTGATCCGTTCTAAGTCGGTACCGGGTATAATCGTAGCGCATTGGGCATCATGTTTCAGGTTGGTGTTTAATCAACCCCATTTACAGGAGAAGGCTCCTTGGGCCAAATCATCGTGATGACATCGGGCAAGGGCGGAGTGGGTAAAACCACCTCCAGCGCCGCCTTTGCGACCGGTTTCGCCTTGCGTGGTCACAAGACCGTGGTGATCGATTTCGACGTCGGCTTGCGCAACCTCGACCTGATCATGGGCTGCGAACGCCGGGTGGTGTTCGACTTCATCAATATCATCAACGGCGAAGCCAAGCTTCATCAGGCTCTGATCAAGGACAAGCGGGTTGACAACCTCTACATTCTGCCGACCTCTCAGACCCGCGACAAGGACGCCCTGACCAAGGAGGGCGTCGAAAAGGTGATGGAGGAACTGCGCAAAGAGTTCGAGTTCATCATCTGCGACTCTCCGGCCGGAATCGAGCGCGGCGCGCTGATGGCGCTCTATTTTGCCGATCAGGCCATCATCGTCACCAATCCCGAAGTCTCGTCGGTGCGCGACAGCGACCGCATCCTCGGCATGCTGGCGGCGCGCTCGCGCCGGGCCGAACTCGGGCTGGAGCCGGTGGTCGAGCATCTGCTGCTCACCCGCTACGATCCCCACCGGGTCGAGCGCGGCGAAATGCTCAATGTCGACGATGTGCTGGAAATTCTCGCGGTGCCGCTGCTCGGGGTGATCCCCGAAAGCAAGGAGGTGCTGCGCGCCTCCAACGTCGGCCTGCCGATCATTCTCGACAACGAAAGCAATGCCGGACAGGCGTACGCCGACGCGGTCGGCCGCTTCCTCGGCGAAGACATCGAGCACCGCTTCATCAAGCCGCAAAAGCGTGGCCTGCTGGCCCGGCTCTTCGGGAGGACGTGATGAGAATTTTCGACTTCTTCAGGCCGTCCAAACCCAAGGAAACGGTCACTTCGGCCCATCAGGCCAAGGAGCGTCTTCAGATCGTCATGGCCCACGAACGGGCCGGGCGCGACGCCCCCGACTTCCTGCCGCTGCTCCAGAAGGAGTTGCTGGAAGTGATCGCCAAATATGTCGACGTCGATCAGAACCGGGTCGAGGTCAAGCTCGACCGC
>JBAXPR010000023.1:0-37536 GCA_037132135.1 Rhodospirillaceae bacterium | reverse complement strand
TCCGCATCAGCAATACCAACAGGACGATACCCGCTGGCATTCCGACCACCCAATTTACCCCCGACAACAACACCCTTATGCTCCTGCATTGCGATCCCGCCA
This sequence comes from Rhodospirillaceae bacterium, assembly GCA_037132135.1. Lineage (GTDB taxonomy): Bacteria > Pseudomonadota > Alphaproteobacteria > Azospirillales > Azospirillaceae > BOG-933. The sequence continues at coordinate 37,434 of JBAXPR010000023.1, read as the reverse complement.
ACGGCGATGTCACTTCATCCAACCTGCCCTTGACCTGGGGCAGCGGCGCGACCACGACTTCGTATAAATTCGGCAGCAGCGGAGCGTATTTCAACGGGGTGAATAGTTGGATTAAAGGCCCAGATGCTAATGCTGCGTATCAGTTGACTGGAGACTTTACCTATGAGTGCTTCTTCCAGACCACTTCAACATACGCTACAAACTGCGCCTTAATTGAAACTGGTGCTGCGTCAACAGTCACAAGATTTTGCATCGCGCTTATTGGAGGGCAAATCCGGGGCGATAGCAATGTGGCTGGGGCAATATTTGCCGCGTGCGGGAACTATATCCAAGGAGTATTCAACCATATCGCAGTGTCTCGGACATCCTCAACTATGTCCGTTTACCTTAACGGAACCCGCATTTATACCGGAACTGTCGCCCAGTCATTCAGTGTAGGAAATCTTCGCATTGGCGCTTTGTATGATGGGTTCAGTGTCTTTAATGGCGTGATGGATTGCGTCCGCATAATCAACGGAACAGGCATATACTCTGGCGCAACGATCACCGTCCCCACGACTGCACTAACAGCCGTGACCAACACCAGCCTGTTGCTCCAGTTCGATGTCCAAGATGGTGCATTAAAAGATGTTTCAAATAGTGATGTGAGTTTGGCAGCGACGGGGCTTACGATAACCGCATCAAATCCTCCGCCGGTCAATACCTATAGCGGTGCGTTTAACGGCAGCACTTCTTTCGTCCAAGGCGCATACAGTGCCGCAACTCAGTTTGCAGGACCGTTTACAGTCGAGGGGTTCGTCAGATTTAACTCAGTCGGCTCTGATGCTATGATATTTGAGAACCGTGCGTCAGCGTCTGGAACTCCAGGATTCTGCGTTTACCTCCACTCAGGGAATATCATCTTTAATTCTGGAGGGAATCCCAGAATAACAGGAACATCAACGCCTAGCATCAACACTTGGTATCATTGGGCTGTCAGCAGAGACTCGTCAAATAATATCAATATGTGGTTCAACGGAACTTGGCAGGGCACCACCTGGAACTCTTCGACTTTGGCATACACTGATGCTCGGTTAAGACTTGGGGTAAACTGCGTTGATACGGCGCTCCTGAATGGCAATATGTCTAGCATCAGGATCAATAACAGTGTAGCCGTCTATAGCGGGACGAGTAGCATCACCGTTCCCACAGCCAGACTAACCGCAATCACTGGCACGAGCCTGCTGATAAACTTCGACAACCTTAACCCCGACAGCAGCACGAACAATGCTGACCTGACCTGGAACTGCGTCACCACCCGCCTTAGCCGGTTTGGAAATAGTGCTCTGATGCTGGATGGGAGCACGAGCGGTCGAGTTTATTCGTCATCCGCACCAGGAATCTCAGGCAATGCGGCAATGGGGATGGATGTCTGGTATTATCCGATCACTACGGGAGTATCAGGTTATGGTATTATACTAGGGGCGGCTGTGTCAGGCGGGGCTATACTTGGGCATGTAAACGGGGCATATACAGTTTCAATATCAAGAGCATTTATTGTGGATACCTTAGTTTCTACCGTCCCGATGGTCCCTAACACTTGGAATCATATTGAATGGGACAAAACGTCGGCCGGAGGGACTTCGTATTTATTTTTGAATGGGCTGGCTGCCGGGTCTGCTGCCGATAATGCGTCCTATACGTCAGGAGCGTTGTCTATTTCTAACAGCACAGCGCATACTATCATCTCAGGTCTTATCGATGAGCCTAGAATATCAAGCACCTATCGCGGACATTCATCAGCCTTTACCCCGCCGACCGTCGAATACGGCGGAACGGCTGCAACATCGTCTCTCCAGGCCACTGCGTTTACTGCACTGACCAACCCGACGACTGGCGCTCTGGTTGCTCGCTGGAAAGATGACAGCGGTGGGGCTGCGCTCAACACTGACTTGATCGGCGAAATCTCGGTGGACGGTGGCAGCACTTGGACGGCGATCACCCTGGCTGACCAGGGGCCGTGGAACGTCGTTGCCGACAGCCGCGTCCTCTACGGCAAGGCGACCTTGCCTGGGACCGGGGCCAACATCGTCAGCCGGCTCAGGACGGCCAACGGCAAAGCACAGAAGCATCGCGCCCTCTCAACCTTCGTGAGCTAGACCCATGAGAACCCTGACCGAGATCGACGCTGATATTGCCGCCACGCAGCAGCGTCAAATCCAGCCTCAGACCGACCTCTCTCTCGATCCGACAGGAGATCGAGGGATCGGACTCCCGGCGCTCAACCTGCTCAACTCTCTGAACGCGACTATTGCGACCCTTCGGTCAGAGAGAGCTGAAGTTGTCGCGGGTGGACCTTATCCGAAGGACCTGTCAAAGCTGGAGTTCCAAGCCTACCTCTTGGGCATTGTCGGAATGTCCGCTTATCAAGCCTTCCGTACCGACCCGCTCTTGTTCGTGCTGAACGACACTCTCAACTTAGCCGTCGTCATTCGCGCTGTCGATGTCACTGAGATGTTGCCCGCCGTCGTCATCACGGGGCACATCACTCAGGAACAGTCCGACGCGATCATTGCAGGGTGGCCCGCAGCATGACTGACTTCTGGCCTAAGTGGCTTTATAACGTCGCCGTTGACGCCGACAAAGAGGTCTCCGCAGTCACTTTAGGTGATCCGCGTGAGACAATCTCTTCTCGTCTTGGCAAAGCCTATCGGGGCGACTTCGGTAAGGTTTGGAAATATCTGACCCTACCTCTTCATCTTATCGTCAACGCTGTCGCCCGCGCCGTCTGGGGTCAGCCTGATCATTGTCTGGACGCGATCAATGACGAAGTAGGGTCAGAGTCTCCCCTGAGTGAGGAACAGTCATGACCGACAGTACAATTCGCCTCGCCGCAGACGGAACTGGGAAGTACATTGACGTCTCAGAGCTTACTGTAGGAGCGACTACGGTTGAGCGTCAGCGGATCAATATCTCTGATCCGACGTCTCCGACTGCGATTGCTGCTGTCAAAGATGCAAGCACTGCGGCTGCGGCTGCGGACCCCGCTCTCGTCGTGTCTGTGTCTCCGAATACCGCCGCTGTTCCAGTCACTGTGAACGGGCAAGCACAGAACTCGACAGCTCCGGTCTACTCTATCCGTGTCTCGGAGGATGCGAAGTCCATCAACGGTACAGACGGTGTCATTGATGCGCTCAACCGCATCATGATTGAGTTGAGACAGTTGACTATGTTTACCAAGCAGCTCCCGCTGTACCTAAATCTTGGCATCCAGATCACGGATGATAACCAAGACTTTCGGGACGACCCAACGAACTTTTCTTCCTAGGAGGTTACAATGCTTTTCCAAGGTACTGTTGGACAGCCGTCCAACTCTTCTCTCGGTGCTGGTTCCAACCCCACTGTCCGTCAGGGTCAGCTCGGCGACCTCGTCGTCAGTGAGCTGCACGGGCGGTACTATGAAGGCTCCTACCGTAAGTCACGCTTCGGTGGTTCGATGCAGGCGGTGCTGGCGACGGCGACCATTGCCGGTCTGTCCACCGCAATCACGGGGACTTCCGTCCTCGCCAACCCCAACGGTTCGGCTGTGAACTTGGTGTTGGAGAAGTTCGGTGTCGGCTTCGTGCTCGCCCCCGCCGCTCCGTTGGTCTACGGCATCGCTACGGGTCAGTCAGGCACGGCTCTGGCAGGCACCCTGACCTCGCTGAACCCCAAGAGCAAGTTCCTGGGTTCAGGCATCTCCCCGGTGGGTCAGCTCTACGCCTCGGCTGCGATCACCTTGCCGGCGGCCCCTACCGTTGACGTGGTGCTCGGCCAGCTCGATACGGGCGCGATCACGACGATGACGTCAGCCACGGGTCTGTTCGACCTGGAAGGTCAGATTGTCATCCCGCCGGGGGGTTATGCGGTCTTCTGGACGAGTGCTGCTCTGCTGGCCTCGGCTCACATCGCAAGCTGGAGCTGGGAAGAAGTGCCCGTTTAACACTCTTCTCGGATGAGGGTCTGACATGCTCGTTGCTCTTCAAAGCCTGTACCAACGAGTTGTCGGACCCTACTCCTCCGGCTTCGGTTCGGGATTTCAGGGGGGACAGGTTGCACAGCTCACCGACCCTGTCGGTGTCTCTGCAACCTTCTCCGTTGGAACTGTCACTCCGTCTCAGACTGTTGTTGCTGACGGAGCTACGGCGGCCTTTGCTGCTGGAGACATAGCCCCCAACGAGACGGACGTCTTTGTCGGTGTCTCTGTCTCCGTCTCTCTCAACGATACGGCTCCGGATCGGACTCTACCGGCCACAGGTGCTGTCGCAACCTTCGCTGTCGGTACTGTCACCCCCGACGAGACGGACGTCTTCGTCGGCGTCTCTGTCTCCGTCTCTCTCAACGATACGGCTCCGAATCGGACTCTACCGACCACGGGTGCGGTTGCGACCTTCTCGGCCGGCGCTCTGGCTCCGACAAAGTTTCTCCCCAACGCTGGCACCTCGGCGACCTTTGCTGTCGGTACTGTCACCCCGAATACTACCCTCGTTCCGGCGGGGGTCTTCATCGGCGTAGGCATTCCTTCACCGACCCCGAACACCACCGTCGTCCCCTCCGGAATCCTTATCACTTCGTCTCTCGGTGTCCTCTCTCCTGCGAGAGTGTTGGACCCGAACGGAGTGTTCATCTTCAAGAGCTACTTCAACGCCAATCTGGATACGACCGTCGTCCCCGGAGGCGTGCTGATCAATCCGGCTGTAGGGCCGCCCTCCCCCGGTCAGGTTCTGAACCCGACTGGCGCTTCCCTAACCTCTAACCCTGTCTTCGACGCGATCCTCGGACAGGGTATCAATATCTATCCTCTGACAAACTTTGACTCAGGCTTCTCCTCCGGGTTCTCCCGTCGAGGAGGTGTCAAGGTCACAGTTGCTGTTGGTGATGGTGCTGTCGAACGGTCGGTCTCCGTCGAAGGCATCCTGATCTCCCCCGTCTTCGGCATTGTCTCTCCGAGTCGGACCGTACCCGAGGAGGGTGCGACAGCAGTCTTCTCCGTCTCGGAAGACATCCCCAACGAGACCGACCCAGAGCAAGGTGTCCTCGTCAACGTCCTCGTAGGGACGGTGACACCGAACCAAACCTACTTGACCGACGGCTATGACAACGTCGTCGTCGTCGGCGCTCCCGTCGTCATCATCCCTGTCGGTGCGACGGGGAGCTGGACTGTCAGCACGACGACTTACATCCTAAACAACCCGGCTCGTTGTTCTGTATCCCAAAACGTTCTTACCTCAGTCGCACTGAACAACACTCAGTTGGGATCAAGCGTAAAGCTTTCAAGTTCTATCGTTACAAACTTGACTATCGTACATTGGAGTCCCTAGCCATGGCATCGTATTGCGTTGGGCAGCTTATGCGCCTTGACGGTCGTTTCACTGACTTGACCAACGGTGCTCCGGTGAACCCCGGCGCCGTCCACATCGACGTCTATTGCCCAGATGGGTCGATGGAGACGTTTCAATATCCTGCAAGCGTCGTCCGTCCTTCGACGGGGCGGTACTATTACGATTACCCCATCACGCAGAGTGGGACGTTTGAGTGGCGTATGGTTGGCACAGGCCAATCTCCGGGAGCGCAGATAAGTAGCTTTGAGGTCGAGGCTTTCCCATGATGGATTGGAAAACCCTTCAAGCTTATGTTGAGGCTTTCCCCTGATGGAATAGAAAACTCATAAAAAAGGGAGGCTCAAAGAGCCTCCCTTTCCTCAGACGATCAGCACTTCTTGCCACCGCCCATACCCTTCTTCGGAGCCGCCATACTACTCACCCCCTTTCCACAACAACGCCTGCCTCCTGGAACATCACGGCGGCGACGTCGAAATGTTCTTGGGGCATACTAGTCTTCCCATCCCCGAATATGACTTTTGCAACCCCTGCGTTGATCAGGAGCGCAGCACACTGAGCGCAGCAGTGATGGGTGACATAGACTGTGGAGTTCTCCAGCACTGATCTCGCAGCGTGGGCTACGAGGTTGGCTTCGGCGTGAGTCGTAAACAGATACTTAATTGGACGTTCCATCCTCTCGGGAAGATCAAGTACCTTCCGAGGGAGACCGTTATACCCCGTCGAGAGAATCTGTCGATCTCTACCTACGGCAACAGCGCCAACCTTCGTGGAGTCTTTACTCCACGAAGCGATGGTCTTTGCAAGGTCAAGGAAACGGGCTGTCCAACTCACTTGAGCCACTCGACAAGGACAACGACAAAGCCGATGACAATGATCGTAGTGAGGAAGGAACGAAAGATAACCTCTGTCGGATTGAAGTCGTTGTTGTTCACGAGGCCCTCCACTTCAGTAAATCCCGATCCATGCGTTTGATCAGACGTTGAATGGGAGAAGTATCGATGATCGTCAGCTTATCGATCAGGGACATTCTGGCGATGGTGCGGGATATGTTTCGACGCAGAGACCTCGGCTTCAACTTCTGCCCCGGCGGGCACGTAGGCTTCTCGGGGGCAACCGTTCGACAAAGATGAGGGTCTCGCTGCCAGCAGTGTTTTGCCCACCACTGACCCAAGTAATTCTTGAAGCTCAAGACGAACTCCGATTTTGTATGGAAAAGAAGTGGCCCCGAATTTCACGGGGCGCCTCCTGACGCTGGAGGTAGCGAGCCTAAGCGGCTTGTCGGGTCCTATCAATCCGACTGATGACGCGGTGTAATAATCACCCCCGGTTGATAGGTTCGTCCCGCCGTTTCTCAGGCAGCAACGGCGACCGGGGCCTGGGGCGGGAACATCTCGGTCAAACGCTTGTTGAAGTTGGCCGACACGCTGTTGTGGATCGCGTCGATCTTCGCCTCAAGCGCAACCTGCTTCTCCGCGAGGACCTGAAGCTCATGCGACAGCTTCTCCGAAGCCTTCTCGGCCTCTTCGCCCAGACCCAGGAAAGCCTGGATCACGGCGTCGCGCTGCTCGGGAGCGTCGAGGACGAACTCAACGTCGGCCAGCTTGATCACAGTCTTGCCGGGGATGCCGGGGATGCTGACAGTGACATTCTTTTCGATCTTGCGGGAATCACTCACGGCCATCGCCGGAGAGAAGGTGTCGCCTTCAATATGAGTGACGATGAACCTGCTGGCGAGAACTTCGCGATTGAGCGGGGTCTCGGTGGTGACACGAAAAGCCAAGGGTCTTACTCCAGGTTAAGGACAGAACGAAGCTTGTCGAAATACTCGTCCAAGGTTCCGTCGTTGAGAATGTCGTAGTCAACGTTAAGCCCGCTGACATGGGCTTCGGATGCGTGGGAGGAATTGATAATCACGGATGGTCTGGACACACGGATTACAATTCCTCCCACAGCTCTGACAGCCTCACACTCATTGGGGAAGCGCAGGTCGCCGATGACGGTGTTACCCGAAATGCGGCGCATCAGTGCGTTTACCCAGATATCGGGATAGACCTTCCAAAGAGCGTCAGTCCCAATCTTCTGCCACAACTTACGCGGCGACTCGTAGGGGTAGAACGATATCGGGTCCTCTTTGGGGAGGTTCGATACAGTACCGAACAAGTCATCAACTATCTGCTTCAGACGATCAGCGAAGTTTACATGGGTGAACCCATAGTTGGCTTCGAGAAAGGCTGCTCCAGTAGTCTTGCCGTGATAGGCGTTGCCTGTGAGTGCGATCAGCGTCATGAGGAGAACTTATACCTCTCTATTTTTGAACGCCAGAGCCTTAAAACCCATTGTGACTCACATCAGACGATTTTCAGATGAGCATCACCGGAAACGTTCCGGTGGCTTACAATCACCATCTGCCCTATCAGATGCTTGAGGGATGCCAGTCCGTCGAGGATCGCTTCCGCCCGTTCGTCTGTGCAGCTTGCGTCGATCTCGTCCCCCAGGATGGTCGGGAACACCCTGGAGGTAAGGACCAACCCCAGCCCTAGACGGAGGGCCAGGGAAACCAGAGTCCTCTCGGAGCCGGAGAGGGTATGCAACCCCTGATGGTCAACGACGATGTCCATGTCATCGGTGATCTCGACGGTAGAGAAACGTCCCTCAGACATCGTGTGCAGGAGGGATGAAGCGGCCCGACGTAGGGACGGCAGCAGATGGCTCTTGACCTTCACCTTGAACGCCTGGAGCGCCGTCTTAGCCTTCCCCCAGTCGGCCATTGCCTCCGAGGCTTCCTCGACCCGGAGGGCTAGGGCGTCGAAGTTGGTCTTGTCCCTGACATAGACCTCGACGTCCCGCTCATAGATTCGTGCGGACTCTAAGCAATCTCGATCCCGCTCGATCTCTAAAGGTACTGTGGAAAGCTCCGACAGCAGCTTGGCATTCTGCTCCCGCTCCGTCTCCCACGCTTCCAGGCGCTGAACAGCAGTGATCCAGGTAGCCTGGTTCTTTTCGTACGTCCGACGCTCGTTAAGCAGACCTGACAAGTCTGTCGGAATCTTCAGGTCTGCTAACTCGGCGATCAATCCCAGCCGTTCCTCAACTCGTGCTAAAGCGTCTTTCTGTAGACGTAGCGCGGCCTCGCTGACGGTGGGTCGTACGGCATTATCCGGCACAGCTCGGTATGTTGACCTGAGCTGTTCGGTCTTTTTCCAGATGTCTAGGATAAGATGTTCCTGTCTGATCGTTGTCGGAGACAAAGTCGGCTCTGAGACTTCGACAATGTCTCCGAGGGCGACGATCTCCTCTGAATTTTTGGGCCAACGATGACTACAAGCCGGACAGGTGTGATGACCGTCCCTCAGTAACTCCTGATACTTAATCCAGTTACGACGAACCTCCCACTGCTTCGTCAACATCTCCAGAGCTTGTTCGGTATACTTGGGAGGGTTCACTCCCGCAAGCTCCTTACCCTTCTTGACGGAAGCGTAGTAAGTCTCCCAGTCCTCGAACCCCTTCTGGATATCCTCTTCAGACATATATGACTCGGGGAGGTTCCCCAGCTTCGTCTCCAGAAGCCTCTTGTCAGCAATAGCCGTTGTCCGAGCCTGCTGATGTTCCAACAGCTCTTCGATTGTCATTGTCACTGTCGTTGTCGGAGTCGGACCCGGAGACGGAGGCTCCGACTTCATCCAACCCAGAAGCTGCTGACGTTGACCTTCCTTAACCTGAAGCTCCCGAAGACGATCCTGAATGATCGACGAGGACACATAGTAGTTGGGTGCGATGGGAGGAGAGACGGGACGAAGCGCCGACTGGAGCGTCAAAGACTCCTTACTAAAGTTCCGATGCTTCTCTGTGCAGTGGGTAATCAGACTATCAATCGAGTCCAACCCAACGGACTGATCGATAAGCTTCTTACGATCAGCCGGCCGGAGACGGATGAATGCTTCAATGTCCCCCTGCTCAATGTAGTTGGATACTCGGAAGACGTCGAAGTTATATCCAAACAGGCCCTTGATCGCAGCGTTGACGCCTTTCGTCCCTACCGACATCACCCCGTCCGGACCCGAGAGGGTGGACTGGGAGGGAAGCTTCCGACGAACGGTATAGGTGACACCCTTGACCTGGAACACCGTCTCCAGTTCAAGTGACTTGTAGTCCTCTGCCTTCTGTCGGAAGGCAATGCTTCCGAAGAGGTTTGCGGTGATCGTCTCCAGGAACGTAGATTTTCCTGCCCCGTTTCTCCCGGAGATGACGGTGATACCTTGTCCCAGATCATACGAGGCAGAGAGAGTCTTCCCGTTGCGGAAGACAACGTCATACTTATGAGATAAGATCACAGCAGTCACTCCGTAAAGAGTTCGTCAGCAGAGAAGATTGCTTCACACTTACAGCAGTCCGGAGCTTCTTGATCTCCGTTGAGCTTTCCGACTAGCATGACCGCTGCTGTAGCATCGACGGCAATAGCTATGAGCATTGACTGATCATAGATGCTGTAAGCCCGCTCTCCCGAGCGGGCATCCATCCTGAACCTTGTCATCATCAACCTCTGACAGTGTCGTCGGGAAGTTCGGCGCGGAACTGAATCCAACCCCGATAGTTCCGATGTGCGGCGGGTTCCATCCAGAACGGATCGGCACTGGCAACCATCTCGAACGGACTGGCGTGGACCGGACGGTGTTCCGCCATCGCCCTGCCCTTCTCTGCGTCGGTGTCGAGGCACCCAGAGGTCCCATCGAAGGGACGGTAGCTCACCCGCGCGCACCGGGCCGCAGACGCATACTTTACGGTGTGGATGTCGCCGTGGAGGCGTTCCTCAGCAGTGATGTACGGCAGATGATACTCTGCTTCGTCCCGCAGCGCGGGCCAGCTCTCCCCCACGGCGTAGCGGATCGCTTCGGCCAGCTTTCGCATGTGCGGTTCGGCATCATCGTGACAGCGAAGGACGAAGAAGTTCTTCCAGCATGTCGAGGAGATCAGTCCGTCAACCCACATCCAAGGCTCCAGGAGACGGTTCACAACCTGCTTGTGAACCCCATACTCCAACAGACCTTCGACTTGGTGAAGGGCTTTGTTACGAGCTTCCAACCAGATTTCTCGGCAGTCCTCTGCCGCCTGCCCATAAAGCTCCGACCGTGCCTGCATCCCCGGCTGGTTCTTTCCCCAATGCTGGGGGATGAAAGGATCATTCCGGACCTCCTCAAGTAACTTGGATGTCGGAACAGCACGAGAGGACCGAGCGTTACGGGCGAAGGCCCGGTGGGTATTCAGCTCTGATAGGATGCAACGAGGAGCACGGTACTGTACCGTCGTCAGACGATGCCCAGTCTCGGTAATGCTGTCGGCGATGACTTCGGCTTTGATCATTCCATTGCATCCTGTCTGAGTTCGTTAAGCTCTCGCATTGTCTTCTGAGAGACACCGGCTTCGAGCAAGGCTTGGCGGAAGAGAGCGTCGAGGTCAAAGTCGTCGAACTTGACTTCTACGATCTCCTCGTCCAAGTCCTGGAGGCGTCTTGTCGTAATTTGTAGAAAATCAAGTTCGTCAGGAGCAGATTCTCCTTCGTCCAACACAAGTCTGACAACAGTATCTCGATGAAGCTTGTCAAGTTCAGCCAAGTAACAAGTGACGTAGCGAGGGCGACGAACCTCTTCCTGTTCACTACTCTCTCCGAAGGCATAGGGCTGCATTGAACCAACGACGTTGACAGTGAGATTGCCGTAGGTCCTTGTCTCGGGCTTATGGATGTGTCCTGTATAGACCGTGTTCGTCATCCCCTTGAGCTGTTCGATGGGAATCTGATTGGGTCCGACCCAGTCCAGGTCCCAATGCCCGTAGACTGCGGTGAACCGCTGGTCGGCGAAGGGAGCAACCAACTCCTGCGCCGTCTTCGTCGGGTGGTAGGGTACGAACAGGCGGTTGTCATAGATGTCGGGCGCCCCCTTGACGACGATGACCCCCCGTTCCTTCGACAGCATCTCTTCGAGGATGTCGAAGGCGCTGACCCCATCGGACGACTTTGTGAGATCGTGATTGCCGGCGAGGAGGATCAGTTTCTTGGAAGGGTCGGCCTCGACATAGACTTTGTAGACGTCAAGGATAAGCTTGAGAGGCATGTTCGGACGGTCGAAGAGATCGCCCATGCAGACGTGGACGTCGAAGTCGCCTCTGAAGGAGGTCTCGAAGTCCTCCCAGACCATCTTCTCCCGGTCTCCGAGACGATGAAGCGGAGTCCCAGCGCGGGTACTCCGTCCGAGGTGAGGGTCTCCAAGCAGACAATACTTAAGCTGGGACATCTACTTTCCCCTTCTCAATTTCTTCCATAGTTTTGAACAGTCCGTCGATTTGAAGAAGACAATCGATGAACGCATTATGCGCCATCGGCGACTTCTCAACTTCGACCTCAGGTATCGGGTTCGGCCAAGACCTTCCTTCGAGGAAGGTGTTGATGTCCCGAACCCTTCGAAAACTGAAGGGGTTAGCCAGCTCGAAGTCTTTCAAGTAACTTGAGATGAAGCCCCAGTCGAAGCAGGCGTTCTTAGCCCATAAGTATCTGTCGGACTGATGGACGTTGTCGGAGTTGACCCAGTCAACGAACTCTTTGATCACTTCACGAGCCGGTCGTGCCCGACCAATGATGTTCTCAAGAATCGTCTTGGGCTGAGACATCCACCAACGCCGTGTGTCCTCCTCCCAGAAACGATGCGGAGGAACGAACATGCACTGGTTAAAGCTATTCTTCTGAAACGTCCGTCGATCTAAGTCGAATCTCACTGCGGCGATCTGAAGAATACCTGTCCGATCCGGAGACGTCCCGGTCGTCTCAATGTCAATCATGTAGTCCAGGCGTGGCATGATAGCTCTTCCCATGTAAGACTTGACTTAGTCGTCTCTTCGAGGATAGCCTCGGCAGGAACTCTATACCAAGTTTCGTGTGTCACCGCAAAGATGTAAAAGAAGTACGACCCCGGTTGGGCTGTTATTGATCTACGGGCATGACTGAACTGAGCGGGCCTGATCATACTGAATGGAAAGCTCGTCTCATTGGTTGTTCCCTTGACTTCGGCGTAGTGCATACCTAACTCGTAGTCCACTACGACATAGTCTGAGGGAGCGGGAGGGGCTTTTATTTTTATCCCTCCCATCCTGATCTCATTCATTCCTCGGATATCTGCAAGGTCAGTTATCCGCCAGAGGTAGGCTCGTTTTCCGAGTCGCTTGAATCGCGCTTCGAAGGCTTCCTCGTATTCACCACCATTTTTCACTGTTGAACAACCTAACAAGAAGATGTGGAGGGTAGAAACAGATGCTGATGTTTTTCTTTCCAAGAAAGAAGTAAACAATCAAGGTTGACGAGTCCCGGTCCCAGGTGTAGTTGAATCCATAGGAAGGAGAACAAGTTCTCTTTTCTGTCCTAAATGTCGGCATTCATCATTTCCTCTTCCAGGATAATCTCAGCATGTTCCGGGCTATCTGCACCACCCGGCTTGAACCGCTTCGTATCCGTATCCCATACGCGATAGAACGGACCAAACTTACTTGGGACCTTGACTCCAGGAAGGGCTGATACCCGATGGATAGAGAACCGGGTCGGTTCCAACAGAACCTGAGACGCCTTCCGCTGGAACTTCTGATCGAGAATGCCCCCGACAAAGCCAACGGCGGTGTCCCGATGAAAGTAAATTCCTCGAAGGACCGAGTCCAAGGAAGTAATCTCTTCCTCAATGACCTCGGCTGCTTCACTGGGACAGGCTTTGTCGATGTCGTAGAACTTCCCCAACCGGGCGCGGTCGAAGGCGAAGACGACGCCGATGACGCCGGCCTGGAGTTCAGCAAGGATAACGTCGTTGGGAAAGATCAGACGATCATCATGTTCAGCACTATAGAGCGCGAAGGCTTCCGCAATAGCAAACTTCCGGGTAAGGTGAAGAGGTCCGTTAAGCTTGTTGTTGTAGAGAGCCAGTACCGCTGCTCTCATCGAAGTCCCATGATAGAGAACGTTAGGTTCCATTTTGGAGATACTCCACAACTCGTTGAATCTGTTCACTGTTAAGCTCTCTACCCCAACGGTCTTCGGGGATGAAGGGAAGATCAGGAGACTCTGCCAGTTCGATCTGACCGAATGGGGCCTTATCGGAATAGGGTTCAAAGGTCTTCCCGACACTTGCCGTCGTCAGAGGAACGGTTCTGGTGAAGATATCGGGATGAGTTGTCATCCGTCTGTTCATGATCTCGATGACGTCTTGCACGATACTGTGATGAGCACTGACGACGATCTCGTCGTGGATGCTGCCGACGATCCGAGCCTTCAGCCCTCGGTCCAAGAACTCCTGACGGATAGAAACGAGGCTCCGCTTCATCAGCGTTGCACAGGTCCCCTGGATCATGCTGTTGACCGCTTGGTTGCCGGCGCGGCGCTGGATAGACCGGATGATCTCCTCGGCGAAGCCTTCGGGGGCGCCAACGACCGACCTCAACTTCATGCGGGTGAAGTGTGCCCAGTGCGGGGTAGCTTCATAGCGAACCCGTCGATGTCCATCGGGGAGGACGACAAAGCCCTTCTCTTGGCATTCGGAAATCGTCTTGATCCGCCAAGCCTCGGCCATCGGGTACGTCTGACGGAAGACCTCGACGGCGGCCCACATCTCCTCCGACGTCCAGCCCATCAGCTCCCCGACCTGGGACAGCGCGCCGGAATAGGCGTAGGAGAAGTTTGCACCCTTCCCCAATACCGTCCGTGCCCACTTGACGAACTTCTGGGGAGACAACCGAGTACCGGCATTGTCCTTGAACTCTACGCCCTTAAAGGAAGTCTCAGTCGCTGGCAGACGCTTGATCGAAAGGAAGTCCTCCACCGGCAACTGTAGTAGACGCGCAGTCGTGATCGAATGGAGGTCATCATATGGGTTCTTGTTGTAGCACTCAAGGTAGGTGTTGTCACCGGAGAGTTCTCCGATCAGAACCAACTCGATCTGCTGATAGTCGAGAGAGATCAAGACTTCGTCTTCGTCATCGGCAAGGAAGAAGCCTCGTACGAAGACGGAGTTTCCCCGCTTTGCCAACTGCTGGGTGTTCGGGTTCTGCATTGAGATACGCCGAGACGCCAGCATTGACGAAGGGACGGGATAGACCCGCTTCGTATCGGGATGACAAAGTAACTTGTAAGGAGTGATGTAGAGCTTGAGGTTCTGGTCGGCGCTGGCGACGAGAGAAAGACCCCGGAGAACATTGATCTTCGTCTTATCCTTCAGACGTTCAATCAGCTTTCCCCGAGCCGCAGCGTCAGACGTTACTTTCCCTTTGACAGTCAGCTCTTTCTCTCTCAGGAGATCGTAGTAGAGAACCCGAGCAACGTAGTAGTGACCGATGTTGATCTGCTTCGTCGTCGTACCCGCAGCCTTCGCGATCCCGCCCGAGATGTGTGCAAGCTCATCGATCCGATCCGGAAGGTTTGCCCACTCCGTCACCGCCTGACGCTTCTCCTGCCAGTGCTTGCCATACCATCCCTCGCGATCCATCAGACCTGGGTGGGGCAGTTCGGGGAACGGCAGCAGAGCACGGACGTTCACACGCAGCTCCCTGAGGTTGACCCGCGCTTCATCCAGCATCTTTAAGCGCCGGGCCTCGACGGCGTCGAGGTTGATCCGCCAGCCGTAGAAGTTGATGTCAGCGAAGATTTGGAGCGCGGGAATCTCCTGGTTGAAGTAGGTGACGATAGACTTGGGGTTCGTCTCCATCATGAAAGAGAGCAGCTTCTTGTAGAGCTGGACGGCGTAGTAGGCGTCGTCCGCGCCGTAGTCAACTGTCTCTGCTCCCGATAGGCATCCCATGTGGGGACGATCTCCAAGGGTATCCTTGAAGGACGCCATCTCAACACCAAGCCAACGCTTGACGGCCTTCTTCAAGCCATAGCCCCAGTTGAGGCCGGTGATGATACCGTTGTAGCTCCATGATGCAGAAGACTGCTTACCCAGAATCTTATAGATAAGGTCTGCCTGCTCTGTCGTCATCTTCTTGTCTCGGGTCCAACCCTTGAAGACCCGAACGGCGTCTCGCAGTAGAGGCTTCATCGCCTCGAAGCTCTCTTTGATATAGTCCTCGACGTTGTATTCGTCGGGGCCGTAGGCAGAGACGGCGAGCTGCATTGTACAGATCGACTCCTCAATCTTCGGCTCCCAACCAACTGTGCTCCGAAGCATTACTGACTCGAAGGCCCAGTTGTGGATTACCCAGCGCGATTCCACACTCTTCCGAACCAGCAGCTTAACCACGTCAGTCCAGCAAAGACGCTCATCAACGTCGCTATGACCAAGATTGAAATAGTAGCTAGTGTCAGAAAGATCGCAATGCAGAGATAGTCCGCACAGGACAGTAGCATGTCGATCAAAGATGAGTTTAGTTGCCGAAGATTTGAAACCATCGTCGTCCACCTTCATGAAAAGATTAAGGCCCTCATGACGATTGTGATCCTGCGTCTCAATGTCGAGGCCAATGAGTTCTGCCTTACTGATCTCGTCGCCAATCTGATCCTTCAATTGATTAAAGTTACTTTGATCGACGAGGACTGCCTTCACAGCATAACCTCCCTTAGAATTTTCTCTGCCTCAGACGGCATATGTTTACCGATGATCATGTTCTTGTTGATATCGTCCTCCCGGATTGGAAGGAATCCCGTAATCTCCCACATCACCTTCAGCTCTGCGGTATTCTCAAGTATCCACTTCTGGCTCTTGACAGGGATTGTGAACGGGATTGGAAGTCTGGCTCCGGCGTGCAGCCAGTCATTGACAGCGTCTTTGTCAATTGCAGAGAAAGCGACTTCGCCAAAGCCTTTGACGCCCTTGATATTGTCCGAACTATCTCCAACCAGCGTCTTGTACATACGCACGTACTGGGGAGGGAGATGGGCCTTGTCCGGTATTGCACTGCTGACGTTGCCGTAGAGTTCAAGCTGCTTGAGATCGTAGTCGTTCGTCTCGATGTACAACGCCGTCTCGGTGTGAAACTTCTGACAGAACCATGCGATAACGTCGTCAGCTTCTCGATACGGCACAGACACTTGGATCGCAGGAGTAAACCGAAGAAGCTTCTTGAAGAGTTCAATGAACTTCCAAATGCTCTCCGCAGCAGGAACCCGGTTGGCCTTGTAAATTGGGTACAGGTCCATCCGAGGCTGCTTCGACTTATATCCTTCAAAGCAAAAGATAACTGTATCGTTATCCGTCTCAGCCAGTGTCTTGTAATAGAAGTTCGACAAGGCGTTGATGGACAGGTCACACTCCAACGCACGGCGAAGTGTAAGAATGCCGTCAATGAGTTTAATCGGTTTCATGATTCGACCATTGCTCGGAGCGGAGCCTTATCTCGATAAGCCTCGGCTGCGACCTTGTTGAGTTTTAACAGAGCTAAGTAGATAGCCTCGGTCTTGTTCACGTCATACTCCTCGGGAAGGCTCCCTCCCCGACCTAGATCGGGGAGGGCGATGCAGAGAACTATTCGCCGTCGATATCCCAAGGACCGACCAAGTTGATCTTCAGTCCACCCCAGACAAACTTCGACGACTTCAACTTCTCGCACGAGAGAGTCACGAGACAGGCGTCGAGACCCTTCTGACAAGCAGTAGCGATGAAGGACTGAACAAGACGACCCGTAGTCGAAGTCGTCGTATACCCGAGGGTAGCACCCTGCGGGATGTTCAGGTCCAACTTCGGAATGACGATGTCCTTCTGATTGACGAAGATCAGTTCGACAGCGTTGTAGGCTCCCTTGAACTTGGGGTCCGTCGCATAACCCATGCGGAGGACTTCGCCCCAAGCCTCACCCGTAGCGGCGTGAGTCCCGTTGTAGGTCTTGTAGTATTTTGCGGGATCACCAAAGCGGGCGATAGCGACTGCCTTGATCTCAGAGATGATGATCGCAGCAGAGATTTCCTCGAACGCACCCTTCTTGTCCAACTGGAGATATCCAGTCTTCTCTGGCTGGATATAATAGTCGGCCTTGACCCCGGAAGACATGAAGGCTTCCATGCTGGGGGCGGGGCCAACCGCAGCTACCTCGGTCGAGGACTGGGGAATGACTGCGGGAAGGGCGGCGGCAGCTTCCGAGGCCGCACGGATAGCATCAGCAACGACAGACATTTGGACTCCATGGGTTGGTGTTGGGGCAGATTCTAGCCGTAGCCGGCCCGATTGGGAACGGCTTTAAAAGTCATTGTGAGTCACATTGGAAAGAAAAAGGCTCACAACTTCGAGAAGTCGAAGACCTCTCTGGATGGGTCCACGACATTTGCTTCACGAGACTTTCTCTCGATGATGTCGAAGACCCTGCGCTCTACTTTGCAGTCGTACGTGATAAGGTATATCAAGAGAGGCTTCTCTCGCTTACCACGGATTGCCCGCCGGTAGTTCTGAATGAAGTCGCTGTCCTGATAGCTCATCGACAGAAACAACATCTTATTCGTTCCACCCCAGTTGAAGCCGACGCCTCCAACTGAAGGGCTTACTATCAATGTGTCTAGCTCACCTCGGATATACGCTTCGGATATTTTCGTTCGATCATTACCGGACGTAGACCCGTTCATCAGCGCCGCCTTCCGTCCCAGCGACATCGCCAGCTTCAGGGTTCTCTCCTGCTCTGCGACAAAGTGAGAGAAGACGACGAGCTGACCCGGCTCTTCAAAGTGAATTGAAACTGTCTCGTCCCTGCCCGAGGGGCACTTAGGGTCGAAGACTTCGGGGCAGGAAAGGATTTGTCGGGCGCGTATAGCTTTTGGACCCGGCTTGTCGGCGGCGATGAAGTCGTCTTCAAGCTCGATCAAAGCCTCACGTTCTAGCTTTTCGTAGATTGACTTCTGTCGTTCCGTAAGATCGACGTACTCACGGATGATGACCTTAGCCTCCTTTCCGTATGCTTGTTCAAACGAGGTCCGAACGGAGTGCTTTGAAAGAATTTCTCTCAGTCTCTCCCCGTTCTTATATCCGATGACGGACCCAAAAAAGTCCGTTCGACAGTGTTGGGTCTTGAAGTGGTCGAGGTTGAGATAGTATCGAGGTTCAACAATGTGAAGGGTCGGATAAAGGGTAATATACTTCCCGGAGATGATTGTCCCCGTCATAGCCAGGAAGCGTTGCACCCTCTGCATTAACATGAAGAGAGCTTGACATCTCTTCGAGTTAGGCTGTCCATAGAGTAGGTGAACTTCATCGACGATGACTAAGTAGGCGCCGAGGTTGTTGACGTGGACTGCGTCAATCCGGATCGTATCTGCGGTCATCAGATAGACTGCGGCACCCTTCTTATAGCAATCGTACCGTTTGTCTTTGTTGCCTTCGACGATGACGATGCTGTTGGGTTTGAGGTCGGTAAACCGAATTAGCTCTTCTTTGTTCTTACGAATGAGAGACTTCGGTTGTACCCAGATCACGGGGGCTTCGTATGTTTGATGAACCCACTGACTGTAAAGTGCTGCTGAGTAGGTCTTACCCGTTCCAGCCTCTGAACAATCAATAAATCTTGGGTTTCGCATGAACGCTATTAGAGCGTCCATTTGATAAGGACGGGGGGTTAGTTCCATTGAGATAATCCCTCAGGATTTTCGTACCCACGAGCTTTGCGTCAAGAGTGGGAGTCGGAGTCGGAGTCCAGGTATGGGACTCTAGGTAGCTGGGGAGGATGACGTCGGGAGAGCCAACGCAGATCAGCCTCCGGACCCCCCAGTCAGCGAGCTTGACGAGGTCTCTCAACTCAGTTGAGAGACGCCCTGAGAAGTCGAAGAGGACGAGGGGGGAGAGATTGGTGGTCGATAGTTCGACCGATATCCGACTCATGGAAATATTCCATGCCGCGTGGGCTGCGGAGCGACTCGGACAGCAGAGGTTCGTCAGCCAGACGAGGTCTGGCTTTCCAACCAGATAGACTGCCTTCCGACCCTCCGTGGGAGGGATCGGAAGGAACCATTTTGAGAACTCGGTGAAGTCGTTGACGGAGACGTCGGGTAGGTCTACGTCGTGGACGGGGAAGTCATGAGGGCATCTCTGCCGAGTCTTCCCCGTCTTTACTGTGATGCCGAAGTCAGGCTCAAACTGAGGGTGATAGAACCCCCCAGTTTGAGCTAGGATGCGGACATCGTTTCCGCAGTCGATGACCCCAAAGTGAGCCACCTCGCGTTGTGTTTCTTTAGCCATTCTTCAGCTACTTTCGGAGCTTTACGCTGGTTCAAGAACTTCCTCAGCGTTTTGATACACAAAGGATTACCTTGATTCGCGCCGTACAGTAGTGTCCAGAGGGGCTTTAGGTCTACGATG
Source organism: Rhodospirillaceae bacterium (assembly GCA_037132135.1). GTDB lineage: Bacteria > Pseudomonadota > Alphaproteobacteria > Azospirillales > Azospirillaceae > BOG-933. The sequence continues at coordinate 17,780 of JBAXPR010000023.1, read as the reverse complement.
AGGGAATCGATCAAGAATAGTCCTCCTATGTTTGTTAGGTTCCTGCGAGTAAGCAAACAGCAGTAACTCGTCAGGTCCGAGGCCGAGGTGGTTTGCGAACAGAGCTAGTTCGGAGAAAGTGAACTCGTCGCGCATGTTTGCGACTTTATTCAACTTTCGCATCGGAATGCCAGTAGCGTCACTGACTGCGTTGACATTCGTATGGTCGGATAACCACCCGAGGGCGGCCAGGACGAAGCGTCCCAGCACAGCAATATGTGACAGCTCGCGATCAGTGAACTTGTCGTTCGGGGGAGTCGGAGCGGGAGGGAGGAGGTTGACCTCTAAACGTTGTTCAGGAGTTGCGTTCTTCAGCAAGTTACTGATAGCCTTGCTGTTCATGGCAAACGCCTTACCCAACTGAGTTGGGGTCCACCCAGCAGCGTGGCGGGAGATGATTTCTGCGGCTTTCGAGGGAGGCATAATCGGCGGCGCCTTATCGTAGAGGATTAAGATCAGCCTGTAAAGCACTGATCGAAAACAAACTACCCCTACCTCTGCGTAACAGCAGGTAACTGCGGCCGGCGGCCTGCCGGGCTTTAACTTTTGGTATCGCCGGCCCGCGGAAGATGGCAAAATCACCCTGGGGCTCCAGTTTGTCGGGCGACGCCGCGGCGAACCGGAGGTGGGTATTGATCAGATAACGATAGGCACGACTCAGAGCCGTATGATGACCGATCGCCGCCAACGCATTCTGATGGTCGATGACATCGCCGCGAACATCAAGATTCTCAGCGCCATCCTGAAGCACGAACACGATATTCTGGTCGCGACCAACGGCGCCGACGCCCTCGAGACCGCCCTGGTCGAGCAGCCCGACGTGATTCTGCTCGACGTCATGATGCCCGACATGGACGGCTACGAGGTTTGCACCCGGCTGAAGGCAGACCCGCGGACGCGCGAGATTCCGGTGATCTTCATCTCGGCGATGAATGAGGTCGAGGACGAGGCGCGGGGCCTCGAAGTCGGCGGCCTCGACTACATCACCAAACCGATCAATCCGGCGATCGTCAAGGCCCGGGTGCGCATCCATCTTGAGCTGAAGCGGCAGCGGGACCTGTTGCAGCGCATCTCGATGATCGACGGCCTGACCGGTATCGCCAACCGGCGCCGCTTCGATGAGACGCTGGAGCGGGAATGGCGGCGCTGCCACCGCGCCGGCACGCCGCTGTCGCTGATTCTGGTCGATGTCGATTTCTTCAAGAATTACAATGACCACTATGGCCATCTCGCCGGCGACGAATGCCTGAAGAAGGTCGCCGTGGCCATGGCCGACCAGATTCGGCGCGGCTCAGATCTGGTCGCCCGCTTCGGCGGCGAGGAGTTCGCCTGCCTGCTGCCCGATATCGCCGCCGAGGGCGCCCATGCCATGGCGGTGCGGCTGCGCGACGCGGTGTCCAATCTGCGCATCCGCCATTCCCGGTCGGCCGCCGCCGATCACGTCACGATCAGCCTCGGCGTCGCCACCCAGGTTCCCGACGGCGATGATCCGCCCTCCCGGTTGATCGATCAGGCCGATCGCGGGCTCTATTTCGCCAAACAGAACGGCCGCAACCAGATCGCGCTGGTTTAATCCCCCCCGGGCCGGCTGCCGAGCACCAGTTCCAGACCACGCCGGACCGCAGCACGGCGCACGGCGGCGCGGTCGCCGCTAAAGACGTGACGCTCGACCTGCGGCGCCGCGACGCCCTTTTGGGCCAGACCGAACCAGACCAGCCCGACCGGTTTTTCCGCGCTGCCGCCCTCGGGGCCGGCAATACCGGTCACCGCCAGCGTGACATCGACCGGGGCATGGCCGAGGGCGCCGGCCGCCATCGCCGCCGCGGTTTCGGCGCTGACCGCGCCATGGCCGACCAGAATGGCAACGTCGACGCCCAGTTCTTCGACCTTGGCCCGGTTGGAATAGGTCACCCAGCCCCGGTCCAGCACCGCCGAGGCCCCGGCCACGGCGGTGATCGTCGCCGCAATCTGGCCGCCGGTGCAAGACTCCGCCAGCGCCAGCGTCCGCCCCGAGGCCCGGAGTGCCGCCACCACCGCGCCGGCCAGCGCGATCAGGGCCCGGTCTTCGGCCGGGGCTACGGGCACGACAGCACCACAGTGGCCACCGCCTGGGCGGCGATGCCCTCCTCGCGGCCGGTGAAGCCGAGACGCTCGGTGGTGGTGGCCTTGACCGAAACCCGGCCGGGCGCGATGTCCAGCACCTCGGCCAGTCGCGCCACCATCGCCGCCCGGTGCGGCCCGACCTTCGGCCGCTCGCAGATCAGGGTGACATCGACATGGCCGATGACGCCGCCCCGCGCCCGCACGAGGCCGGCGGCGTGCCGGAGAAACACCGTGCTGTCGACACCGCGCCACTGGGGGTCGCTGGGCGGGAAATGGCTGCCGATGTCGCCGGCGGCAATCGCGCCGAGCAGGGCGTCGGTGAGAGCGTGTAGGGCGACGTCGGCGTCGGAATGGCCTTCGAGGCGCTGGCTGTGCGGCACCGCCACCCCGCACAGCATCACGCCGTCGCCGGGAGCGAAGCGGTGGACGTCGAAGCCCATGCCGGTGCGGAGGTCGGGAACGCCGCCGCCGAGCAGACGGTGGGCGCGGTCGAGATCGATGGCTGTGGTCACTTTGAGATTGTCCGGGCTGCCAAGGACCAGCGCCACCGGCAGGCCGGCGGCTTCTGCCACCGCGGCATCGTCGGTCAGACCGGCCCCGGCTAGGCGGCGATGCGCCTCGAGGATGGCGGAAAAGCGGAAACCCTGGGGCGTTTGCGCCCGCCACAGGCCGGCGCGGTCGACGGTGCCAGCGGTAACACCGTCGACGCCTCTCTTCAGGGTGTCGATCACCGGCACCGCCGCGATCGCGGCCGGGGCGTGCGCCAGCGCCGCCACCACCCGCGAAATGGTCGCGGCGTCGACCAGCGGCCGGGCGGCATCGTGAATCAGGACGAGATCGGGCGGACCGCCCGGCGACTCGATCAGGCGCTCCAATCCCAGCCGGCCCGACTCCTGACGGGTGGCGCCGCCGGGGACCGGCTCGGCCAGATTGAGCCCGGCGGTGGCTTGGTCATAGAGATTACGGTGAGCCGGCTGATAAACCACCTGAACGCGGCTGATCGCCGGGTGGGTCTGAAACGCCTCGATGGCGCGCCGGAGCAAAGGTTTCCCCGCAAGTGTCAGATATTGCTTCGGCACCTCGCTTCCGAACCGCTCTCCAGAGCCGGCGGCAACTATCAGAGCGATACAGGATGGCATGTTACAATCCGAAGTCAGTTTGGACATTACGGCAAATTTTCGGCATTTCTGACCGAAGCCCCGAAAAATGTCAACTTCACTTTGACTCCCTTGACGCTGCCCGGGCCTGTTCTCAAATCAGGCGGCAAAAACGTCCGCGCGCCTCAGGAATGGCCTGCCCGCCCGGCCTGGGCGTCAAGTAAATTACGGTATTTCGCGGACTAATTATCGAAGTGTTAACCATTGAAACTGCGGGAATTTGGCAACAGTCGGATTTTGACTTTTGCTAGGCGGTAGACACACCGAACATGGGATGCTAAGCGGTCTTCCCATTGGCCGATTTCATGAACTACGACACAAAACTCGGAGGAGGGTTCTCTCAATGCTTCGTCTCAGCACCACTTTTGGCGCCGTTGCCCTCGCGACCGCGCTGATCTCCACGTCCGCCCTCGCCGAAGAGGGCAGCTTCCGCACCAAGCAGGCCGGTCAGTTCAACGTCCGCGCCCGCGTCCTGACCGCGATCCCCTACGACAAGCAGACGATCAAGAACGCGGCTGGGGCCGACACCGGTCTTCGCGCGACGGTTACCGCTGACGTCGAGCCCGAACTCGACCTGTCCTATTTCTTCACCGATAACATCGCTCTTGAATTGATCGCCGGTTGGACCCGCCACGCCGTGAAGGCCAATCCGGGCGCCATTGATGCCGGCACCGTCCGCCTGCTGCCGCCGACCCTGACCGCCCAGTACCACTTCTTCACCAAGGAGCGGATCAGCCCGTACATCGGCGCCGGCTGGAACTACACCTTCATCTTCGACGAGCGCGGCGGCGCCACGAATCAGAACAAGTTCAGCAACGCCACCGGTCCGGCCCTGCAGGCTGGTGTCGACATCGCCATCACCGGCGGCCTGTCGCTGAACCTCGACGTCAAGAAGATCTGGTGGGTCAGCGGTTCCGACTTCACCCTGAACAATGGTGCCCTCAAGGGCAAGGCTGATCTGGATCCGCTGCTGGTTGGCATCGGCGTCGGTTACCGCTTCTAATCATCCGGGGTCGCCAAGGCGGACGGCTTCGTCGGGATCGGCCAAATCTCGCGACGAAGGCGCCGTTGGGGGGCTCCGCCCTGGATGTCAAGGCACGGAAGACACGGCAACCTCTCGAGTGGTGTGTCGTTTGCGGACGGGAGTTGCTCTCCCGTCCGTTCCGTTTTCGGGCCTCGGGCAGCGGTCTTTGCGCCGCGAGAGATTTCACGATAGGATCGGGATACTCACCACCAGCAGGATGCCATCCGTATGGACAGTTCGCCGATCCCCGCCATCGCGGCCGCGGTCGCCCTGGTGCCATTGACCTTTCTGGCCTTCCGCTCGGTTCATCAGGAGAGCGCCGGCCCCGATCCGCTCTTTTGGATGGCGCTGGTGGCGGCGATCTTCGGCCCGGCCCAGTGGGCGCTGATTCAGATGACCACCGGTTGGCCGACCGGACTCGCCCCGGCGCTGACGGTGACGGTGACCACCTGCCTGATCGCCTTCGCCCTGCTGTGCGGCCTTGCCCGCTCGGCCTGGCGCCTGACCCGCTTGCTCCTGCCCTATCTCCTGGTGCTTTCGGTGCTGGCCGCGGTCGCCCATGCCCGGAGTCACGGCCACGTCGCCAACAGCCCGCCGCTGTTGTGGCTCGATTTTCATATCGTGATTTCGCTGGTGACCTATGCCCTGGTCACGCTGGCCGCGGTGTCGGCGCTGGCCGGCGTGATTCAGGAGCGCGCGCTGAAAACCAAGCGGCCGACGTGGTTCAGCCGCGCCCTGCCCCCGGTCGCCGAGAGCGAGGTTCTTGAAATCCGCCTGCTCGCGCTCTCCGAGGCCGTGCTCGGCGCCGGCCTGATGTCGGGCATGGCGCTGCTCTACCACGAGACCGGCGCCGTGCTGCGCTTCGATCACAAGACGCTGCTGTCGGTGGCAACCTTTCTGGTGATCGGCGCCCTGCTGGTCGCCCGCGCCCGCAGCGGCGTGCGCGGACGGGCCGCGGCCCGGCTCGCCCTGGTTGCCTATCTTCTACTCACGCTTGCCTATATCGGTGTCAAATTCGTCCGCGAAATTCTGCTCACTGGTGCGGTCGGCGGGTAATCGGCTGGTATTGGTGCGTCCTGCTCTTGCAAACGCCAGCAACGCCATGCTAGGTGTGCATAATAAGCAGGCATTAGCAGGCGGCGCCTAAAGAATGGGCATTAAGATTGGTTCGGTGGTGCTGGTCGATCCGGTAGTCCTGGCACCGATGGCCGGCGTTTCGGATCTGCCGTTCCGGCGGTTGGTCAAGCGCCATGGCGCCGGCATGGTGGTCTCCGAGATGATCGCCAGTCAGGCGATGGTCCGCAATTCCCGCCAGACGCTGCGCATGGCCGCCTCCGAAGCCGAGGAACAGCCGCTGGCGGTCCAGATCGCCGGCTGCGAGCCCGACGTGATGGCCGAAGCGGCGCGTATGAACCAGGATCTGGGCGCGGCGGTGATCGATCTCAATTTCGGCTGTCCGGTCAAGAAGGTGGTCCGGGGCCACGCCGGCTCTTCGCTGATGCGCGACGAAGCGCTGGCCGGGCGCATCTTCGAGACCGTGGTGCGGGCGGTCTCGGTGCCGGTGACGCTCAAGATGCGCACCGGCTGGGACATGGCCAGCCGCAACGCCCCCCGCCTCGCCCGCATCGCCGAGGATTGCGGCATCCGGATGGTCACGGTTCATGGCCGCACCCGCTGCCAGTTCTATCAGGGCACGGCCGACTGGGCCTTCATCGCCGAGGTCAAGCGCGCGGTTTCGATTCCGGTGATCGCCAACGGCGATATCCTTGATGCCGAGGGCGCCGCCCGCTGTCTCGCGCTTTCCGGGGCCGACGGCGTGATGATCGGCCGCGGCGCCTATGGCCGGCCCTGGCTGCTGGCCCAGATCGCCGCGTCCCTCCGCGACGGCACCCCCGCCGCCAGCCCGCCGCTCGACCGCCAACTGGACATCGCCCTCGAGCATTTCGAGGCGATTCTCACGCACTACGGTGCCGAGCATGGCCTCTGCATCGCGCGCAAGCACCTTGGCTGGTACAGCCGGGGACTGCCGGGGGCGGCGGAGTTCCGCTTCGATATCAATCGCATGACATCACCGGAGGCCGTGCGGGCGCGGGTGCGCGCGCTGTTCCTGCCGGTCCTTGACAGAAAGGCCGCCTGACTGATGCCGCGTGCCGCCGCTCCCTCCCTCCCGTCGCGCCGGCCCGGCCGCGCGCCCCGGCCCGGCCGGGCCGGGCCCAGCCTCGACGCCACGGCAATTCTCTATGCCCTGGCCGAGCCGGTGATTGCCGTCGATGCCCGGCGGGTGATCCGCTATGTCAACCAGCAGGCCGAGTCGTTCTTCGATTCGAGCGCTGCCCATATTGTAGGCAGCGGCCTTTACGAGGTGCTGCCGCCCGACAGTCCGCTGTTCACGATGATCGATCAGGTGCTGAACGGCCAGAACAGCATGGCCCAGGACGGCATCGTGATCGACACCCCGCGCATTGGCCGCCAGATCGTCTCGGCCCAGGTCACGGCCTCGGGCGCACTGGCCGACGCCGCGGTAATTCTGCTCCATCAGCGCTCGCTGACCAGCAAGATCGACAACCAGCTGACCCACCGCCATGCCGCCCGTTCGGTGACCGCGATGGCCTCGATGCTGGCCCACGAGGTCAAGAACCCGCTCTCGGGCATTCGCGGCGCCGCCCAGCTGCTGGAGGAGAACGCCGGCGAGCAGGACCGGGTGCTGACCCGGCTGATCTGCGACGAGGCCGACCGCATCGTCGCCCTGGTCAACCGCATGGAGGTTTTTTCCGACAAGCGGCCGCTGGAGCGCAGCGCGGTCAACATCCATTCGGTGCTGGAGCATGTGCGCAAGATCGCCCAGAACGGCTTTGCCCGCCACATCCGCTTCGTCGAGCGCTACGACCCGTCGCTGCCCGAAGTGTTCGGCAACCGCGACCAGCTGATCCAGGTCTTTCTCAATCTGATTAAAAATGCGGCAGAGGCTGCTCCGGAAAAAGGCGGAGAGGTCGCGCTCTGTACCGCCTACCAGCACGGCGCCCGCCTCGCCCTGCCCGGCTCCGACCGCCGCGTCCATCTGCCGCTGGTCGTCAGCGTCCAGGATAACGGCTCCGGCATTCCCGATGACCTGCGCCCCCACCTCTTCGACCCCTTCGTCACCACGAAGATCAATGGTACTGGCCTGGGTCTTGCATTGGTTGCGAAGATCGTCGGTGATCATGGTGGTGTCATCGAGTTCGACAGCTTGCCCCGTCGGACCGTTTTCAAGGTGTCGCTGCCCATGCATGCCGATTTCGAACCGTCCCTTGATCCGATGCGGGAGCAGCCTTGATGCCGGCTTCGACGATTCTGGTGGCCGACGATGATCGGGCCATCCGCACCGTCCTCAATCAGGCGTTGGTCCGGTTGGGCCACGATGTTCGCACCACCGGCAACGCCTCGACGCTGTGGCGCTGGGTCGCCGATGGTCAGGGCGATCTCGTGATCACCGACGTGGTCATGCCCGACGAGAACGGTCTCGATCTGATTCCGCGCATCAAGAAGATCCGCCCCGATCTGCGGGTGATCGTGATGAGCGCTCAGAACACGCTGATGACCGCGGTCAAGGCCGCCGAGCGCGGCGCCTTCGAGTATCTGCCCAAGCCCTTCGATCTCAAGGAGCTGATCAACGTCGTCGAACGGGCGCTGACCGCACCCTCTGCCCTCGCCCTGCCCCAGCCGGCCAACGCCGACACCGACGAGCAATTGCCGCTGATCGGCCGCTCGGGCGCGATGCAGGAGATTTACCGGGTGCTGGCCCGGTTGATGGGCACCGACCTTACGGTGATGATCACCGGCGAATCCGGCACCGGCAAAGAGTTGGTGGCCCGGGCGCTGCATGATTACGGCAAGCGCCGGGCCGGGCCGTTCGTGGCCATCAACATGGCGGCGATTCCCCGCGAACTGATCGAGTCCGAACTCTTCGGCCACGAAAAGGGCGCCTTCACCGGCGCCACCGCCCGCTCCACCGGCCGCTTCGAGCAGGCCCAGTGCGGCACCCTGTTTCTCGACGAGATCGGCGATATGCCGCTCGAAGCCCAGACCCGGCTGCTGCGCGTGCTCCAGGAGGGAGAATACACCACCGTCGGCGGCCGGATGCCGATCAAGACCGACGTGCGGATCATTGCCGCCACCCACCGCGATCTCCGGACCCTGATCCGCCAGGGCACCTTCCGCGAGGATTTGTTCTACCGCCTCAATGTCGTGCCGATCCGGCTGCCGCCGTTGCGCGAGCGGCCGGAGGACATCCCCGACCTCGCCCGCCACTTTCTGGCCCAGGCCGCGGCCCAGGGACTGCCGGTGAAAAGCATGGACGCCGCGGCGATGGAGCGGCTCAAACGCTACCGCTGGCCGGGCAACGTCCGCGAGCTGGAAAATCTGGTGCGCCGGCTGGCCGCGCTCTATTCCCAACAGGTGATCGGAGTCGATGTCATCGAGTCCGAGATCGCCGACGCCCTGCCCGCGGCGGCGCCGGTCGAGGAGCAGCGCTCCGACGGCCTCTCGGTGGCGGTCGAGCGCCATCTCAAGGATTATTTCGCCGCCCACAAGGACGGCATGCCCTCCAACGGCCTTTATGACCGCGTGCTGCGCGAGGTCGAACGGCCGCTGATCTCGCTCAGCCTCTCGGTTACCCGCGGCAACCAGATCCGCGCCGCCGAGTTGCTCGGCCTCAACCGCAACACCCTGCGCAAGAAAATCCGCGAGCTGGATATCCAGGTCATCCGCGGCCTGAAGTGACGGCGGCTCACTGAGCGGCAGGGCCGTTGCCGCGGCATCGCCCGGCCGCCGCCGCCGCGATGGTGCCGCCCGGCCGAAAGCGCTACCATGGCGCCTCCGGTCCCCGAGGGACCATCAGGGGGAGCGCCGCGCATGTTCAGGACCGCCGAACTCGGTCGCCGGGTGTCGAAGGAGGAGTTCGACGCGGCGGCACCGGCACTGCGCATCGAGATTCTGGAGCTGCAGCAAAAGCTGCGCGCCGCCGACTTTCCGGTGATCATCGTCTTCGGCGGCGTCGACGGCGCCGGCAAGAACCAGACCATCAACCTGATCAACGAGTGGATGGACCCGCGCTGGATCGTCACCCGTGCCTATTCCGCACCCTCCGATGAGGAGCGCGAGCGGCCCGAATTCTGGCGCTACTGGCGCGACCTGCCGCCCAAGGGCAAGACCGGCCTCTTTCTGCGCTCCTGGTATTCGACGCCGGTGCTTGAGTTCGCCTATGGCCGGATCAGTGAAAACGAGCTGACGCGCCGGCTCGACCGCATCCTGGCCTTCGAGACCGCGCTCGCCGACGAGGGGGCGCTGATCATCAAGTTCTGGCTCCACCTCAGCCGGGAGGCGCAGAAGCGGCAGTTGAAACGGCTCTCGAAAGACCCCGACCAGCGCTGGCGGGTCACCGACACCGACTGGCGCCATTACGAGATGTACCCCTCCTTCATCGCCTCGGCCGAGCGCATGATCACCCGCACCAGCACCGGCCACGCGCCCTGGACCATCGTCGAGGGCGAGAACGACCGCTATCGCGAACTGGCGGTGCTGACCTCCATCCGCGACGCGGCCCTGCGCCATCTCCAGCGCCGGGCGCTGACGCGCCAGACCCGGGAGCAGTTGCGCCAACTGACCCCGGCGGCGCCACCGCCGCCGCCCGGGAGCGACGGCGCGGTGACCGATCCGGCCCCGGCGCTGCCGGCAACCATCCGCCGCGTCCAGCCCTCGATCCTCGACACCCTCGACATGACTCTGGCCTGCGCCAAGGAGCGCGCCGACGTCGAACTGCCGCGCCTGACCGCCCGTCTCAACACCCTCTATCGCGAGGCCAGGGACCTCGGCATCTCGACGGTGGTCGTGTTTGAGGGCTGGGACGCCGCCGGCAAGGGCGGCGCGATTCGCCGCATTACCGGCGCGCTCGATGCCCGCGACTATCAGGTGCTGCCGGTCGCCGCCCCCACCGACGAGGAGCGGGCCCAGCATTATCTCTGGCGCTTCTGGCGCCACCTCACCCGCGCCGGCCGCATCACCCTCTTTGACCGCAGCTGGTACGGCCGGGTGCTGGTGGAGCGGGTCGAGGGCTTTGCCCTTGAGGAGGAGTGGCGCCGGGCCTACGCCGAGATCAACGCCTTCGAACAGCAGTTGACCGAGCACGGCATCGTCGTCGTCAAATACTGGCTGCACATTACCCCCGAGGAGCAGTTGCAGCGCTTCCGCCTGCGCGAAAGCATCGCCTACAAGCGCTGGAAGCTGACCCAAGAGGACTGGCGCAACCGCGACAAGTGGGACGCCTATGAGTCGGCGGTCAACGACATGATCGAAAGGACCAGCACTGGCGCGGCCCCCTGGACCCTGGTCCCGGCCAACGACAAACGCCACGCCCGCCTGATGGTCCTCGAAACTCTCTGCCACCGCCTCAGAACCGCGATCACCGACACCAAAGCCAGCCGCGACCGCGGCAAAAAAGCCAAAGGCTGAAAGGAAGCTGTTGCCAGCCCCCGGCGATGATGCTAAATCCCCTGCCGACGTCGCTGCCGCCCTGACCCGGCGATGGTGACGGGGTTTGTCGCACAGCACGACGCAGGATCAGCGATTGGCCTCGCAAAGGGGTTGTGTGGCAAGACACTGAGTGATATAGAGTTTTGTGTCACTTGGACGCGGGGCGAACGCCGGTTGCTGGTTGGTGTTCGCGATGTGGTTGAGGATGGGCGCGTAGCTCAGCGGTAGAGCACTGTGTTGACATCGCAGGGGTCACAGGTTCAATCCCTGTCGCGCCCACCATCCTCTTCTCCCTCCCCTGGGGCCGCTGATCGGCCCGGCAGGCCGTAGCGGCCGGATACCGGCGGGTCAGCCCAGAGTTTTGAGATAGGCGCCGAACTTCCGGTCGGTGCCCAAAATATGGGCCAGCAGCCACTCTTTGAAAAATGTGTACAATTCGTCCCTGATGTCGTTGCCATCAGAAAACATCGCTCTTATCGAATAGAGCTTGACCTCAAATCCATAATGCTCCCTGCGATGGGCCTCGAAATCAGGATAGCCCGATCTCTTGAGGATATGCTCTTCGCTATTGAAATGATTGACCGTATACCAAAACAAGACTCCGAATGCATCCTTGGCATCCTGATCGGTAAGCCCCGACTTAATCGCTTCACTAAATTTGTTAAATGCTGAAAATATTCCCCTGTGATCGGCATCTATATCCGGAATGCCAATCTCGTACGATTCACTCCAAACGAGCGAAAAGTCGTCATCCGTGTCTGCTTGCATCTGATCACCGTTCTCGATGGGCCGTATCCTGCCGCTGTGGCCCGGCAAAACCGGCAACGGCGGGGCGCCCGCTGTTCGCCCCGCACGGGTGATGACGAAAGACGGTCCCGACCAGCGGCGATCGACGGAGGGCTCTCGTGTCGTGTTGGCCGGCCCGCGCCCGCCGCAGATTACTTCCGGGTCCAGATTTCTGTGCCCTTGGCGCCCGGATCCGTGCGCCGCCACCATTTGCCGGACAGGCTGCCATCCGGGTTGATGGTCATCACCATCACCGAGTTCTTGCCGTCGGCAACCACGGCCGCGGCAAAGACCGATCCGGCGACCTGACCAACGCCGAGATAGGCGCCGTCGTCATAGGAAAGACCGTAAGCCCCCGAGGGTTCAGCCGTGATCTTGAGCGTCCCCGGGCTCTGGGCCGAACCGTCAGTTTCGGTGCCGGTGGTGCTGTAGGTGCCGACGACATCGGCCCGGGCCAGACCGGGAGCGGCCAGAACAAGAGCCAGAGCGGACGCAAAAAGGAATGCTCGCATAAACAGTCTCCTTGTTGATCAACACGGGGGCTCCTCGTCACAACCCGGGAGGCGCTCGCACCAGCCAGCGACCGGCGACACCGGGGATGGTCCTCCCGGCGAAGGACGAGCCGAATGCGCAAGGGCCGGAAGACCGGCCTCCGGCCCTTGACGCGGTAACAACTTACTTGAGAGCGGCCGTAGTGGCCTTGTCGAAACGCCCGGTCACCGGAAGGTTCTTGGCCTTCTGGAAAGAACTGAGGGCGGCCCGGGTCTTCTTGCCAGTCACACCGTCAATCGCGCCCGGGTCGAAGCCGGCGGCCTTAAGCGCGGTCTGCCCCTTCTTGACAGCCTTGCTGGCCTTGACCACCTTCTTCGCCGGGGTAACAACCGGTGCCGCGGGAGCCGCCGGCGCAACAGTGGCGGCGACCGGAGCGACCGGTACATTCGAGTCCGCGCAGGCGGAGATTGTTACCGCCACGCCCAAAAGCGCGATTGCCAAAAACTTATTCATACGGTCCCTCCCATGTGAAGTGGTTCCTAATGGTGAAGCCTGTGCTTCTGGCTGCACATTCACCGGTACACTTTGATTCGTCAAGGGCGGTTTCGGCCTTGCCATGATTCTGGGCGGTGCCGGGGGCGGAGCGGCGGAGATCCTTCGAACCCTTATCTATTCTGCGGCACGCTCGACCCCCGGCTGTCGCCCGAACGCGTGACCGCGGTTGAAAAGTGACGGCGGCGCCGGTCTCGGCTATGATGCGAATGGCCCGGGATCGGGCGGCATCTTTCCGCGAGGGCTTTGTCGTTTCGCCATGAAAACTATTCTCTTCCTTGCCCTGGCTGTCACCGTTCAGGCGGCGGGCAATGTTTGCCTCAGCCTCGGCATGCGGCAATTCGCCACCGCTTCGGGCTCCTGGCCCGACCTTGCCCTATTCGCCCTTAGCAATCCATGGTTGTGGTCCGGTGCGGCCGGCCTCGCCTGCTTCACCCTGCTCTTCACCCTGGTGCTCTCCTGGACCGATCTCAGTCTGGCGCTGCCGGTGATTTCGGTTGAAATCGTGGTCAATGTCGCCCTGGCCGGCTGGATTCTCGGTGAGCGGGTCAGCCCGATGCACTGGGTCGGCACCGTGATGGTCGCGGCCGGAGTGGCGCTGGTGGTCGGCACCGCCAACGAAAAGCGGCCCGAATCGAGAACCGACGCGGAGCGGCCGGCATGATCGCGCTCACGGTGATCCTGGTCGCGGCCATGGTAGCCTCGGACGCCGCCAGCGACATCCTGGTGGCCAAGGCGATGAAGCAGATCGGCGAAGTCCACGACTTCCGCCCGCGGGCGTTATGGTCCACTCTGGGCCGGATGGCGCGCAGCCGCGCCCTGGTCGCGGGCATCGGCGCCGCGGCGATCCACTTCTTCACCTTTCTGGCCTTGCTGAGCTTCGTCGGCCTCAGCTACGTCTTCCCGGCCACCGCGCTGGTCTATGTCATGGCCACGGCCGGCGCCCAGTTCATCCTCAAGGAGCACGTCTCGCGCCGCCGCTGGGCCGGGGTGTCCCTGGTCTGCGCCGGCATGGCGCTGGTCTCGCTGAGTTGAAGGGGGGGGGAAGGCGGAGCGCCTTCCCCCCGATTTTACGTCAGCCGACGATTTCGATGCCCGAGAAGAAGAAAGCGATTTCGATCGCCGCGTTCTCGGCGCTGTCGGAGCCGTGGACCGAGTTGGCCTCGATCGATTCGGCGAACTCCTTGCGGATGGTGCCGGCGGCGGCATTGGCCGGATTGGTCGCGCCCATGACGTCGCGGTTGGCCAGCACGGCGTTTTCGCCCGCCAGCACCTGCACCACCACCGGGCCGGAAATCATGAAGGCGCAGAGGTCGTTGTAGAACGGCCGCTGGGCATGCACGGCGTAAAACGCCTCGGCCTGCGCCCGACTCAGCCACAGTCGCTTCTGCGCCACGATCCGGAGGCCGGCGGCCTCGAATTTGGCGTTGATCGCGCCGGTCAGGTTGCGGCGGGTGGCATCGGGCTTGATGATCGAGAGGGTCCGTTCGACGGCCATGACTTTGGGTCTCCTGACTGGGTGTCGGTGTGGGGTGCGGCCTTATATCGCTGGTGCGAGACGGCGCGCAATGGGGTTGACATTGAACGCGCGTAGCTACATAGTGTATGTCCCGTTCGGCGCCCGCAGAAATAACAATATGAAAAAATATGACAACGGTGTGATCGCCTTCGAATGGGATCACGAGAAAAAGCCGAGCCAACATCCGTAAACACAGCATCGACTTTGACGACGCGATTTCGATCTTCGATGGCGACACGGTTAAAACCATCGATGACCGGTTTGAGTATGGAGAGGAACGGATCATCGCCCTCGGTGAAATAGATGACCACGTCATCGTAGTCATCTACACCCAGCGCGGCGACATGATCCGCATTGTTTCAGCGAGAGAGGCGGAACGCCATGAGCGAAACGACTATTATTCGGCGCTCGCCGGGAGACCGCCGGACGGGTAAGACCGATTGGGCGCGGTTGGGCAACCAGAGCGATGCCGAGATCGCAGCGGCGGTGGCGGGCGATGCCGACGTCGCGCCGATCCTCGACACATCCTGGTTCGAGCGCGCCGTGGTGGTTCGGCGGAGCAAGCAGTTGGTCAGCCTGCGGCTGGACCCGGAAATCCTCGAGTATTTCCGCGGTACCGGCAAAAACTACCAGAGCCGGATGAACGCCGTGCTGCTCGCCTACGTCGAGCATTGCAAGGAGCAGGAGCGGCAGGGCAACGACTGAGCGCGGGGCGGGCTTCCGCGCCCCGCCGGCCCGTGCTATCACCCTGCCCGCCATGCTGCACATCAAAGACCTCACCTTCCGCTTCGGTGGCCGGGTGCTGTTCGAACAGGCCACCGTCGTCGTGCCCCGCGGGCACAAGGTGGCGCTGATCGGGCGCAACGGTACCGGCAAGACGACGCTGCTCAAGCTGCTGGCGGGCGAGCTTGCGCCCGATGGCGGCTCGGTCTCGATCGGGGTCGGCTGCCGGCTCGGCCGGCTGTCGCAGGACGCGCCCGACGGACCGCAAAGCCTGCTGGAGACCGTGCTGGCCTGCGATAGCGAGCGGGCCAGCCTGCTCGCCGAGTCGGAAACCGCCCACGATCCCCACCGCATCGCCGAGATTCACACCCGCCTCGCCGACATCCAGGCTCATACCGCCCCGGCCCGGGCGGCGGGAATTCTGGCCGGGCTGGGCTTCGACGCCGCGACGCAGACGCGGCCGGTGGGCGAGTTCTCCGGCGGCTGGAAAATGCGGGTGGCGCTGGCCGGCATCCTCTTTTCCGCCCCCGACCTCCTGCTGCTCGACGAACCGACCAACCATCTCGACCTCGAGGCGACGATCTGGCTTGAGGGCTATCTCAAGACCTATCCGCACACCATTCTGCTGATCAGCCACGATCGGGCGCTGCTGAACACGGTGCCGACCCGGACCATTCACATCGACCAGCGCAAACTGGTGGCCTATGCCGGCGGCTACGACCAGTTCGAGCGCACCCGGCGGGCCAATCTGGAGCGGCTGGTCGCCCTGCAGTCGCGCCAACTGGCCCAGCGCGAGCATTTGCAGTCGTTCATCGACCGCTTCCGCGCCAAGGCGACCAAGGCCCGCCAGGCCCAGAGCCGGATCAAGGCGCTGGAACGGATGGAGCCGATCGTCGGCATCGTCGAGGAGAACACGCCCGTCTTCGACTTCCCCAGCCCCGAGGGACTGGCGCCGCCGCTGATCACCCTGGAAAACGTTGCCGCCGGCTATGAGGGCCGGGCCGTGCTGTCGCGGGTCAATTTGCGCATCGACATCGACGACCGCATCGCGCTGCTGGGCGCCAACGGCAACGGCAAATCGACCCTGATCAAGCTGCTGGCCGGGCGCCTTGCGCCGATGGCCGGCGAACTCCGGCGCTCGGGCAAGCTCCGGGTCGGCTATTTCTCCCAGGATCAGGCCGACGAACTCGACATGGCGCTGACCCCGATCCAGCAAATGCAGCGGCTGATGCCGAACACGCCCGAGGACAAGGTGCGCGGCCATCTCGCCCGCTTCGGCCTCGCGCGCGACCGGGCCGAAAATCTCACGGCCAAACTGTCGGGCGGCGAAAAGGCCCGGCTGCTGTTCGCGTTGATGACCCGCGACGCCCCGCACATCCTGATGCTCGACGAACCGACCAACCATCTCGACATCGACAGCCGCAGCGCCCTTATTCAGGCGATCAACGGCTTCGAGGGCGCAGTGGTCCTGATCAGCCACGACCCCCACCTGATCGAACTCACCGCCGACCGGCTGTGGCTGGTCGAGAGCGGCACCTGCACCAGCTACGAGGACGATCTTGACGCCTATCGCACCCTGCTGCTGGACCGGGTGCGCTCGGCGGGTAAGGGCGACTCCGCGGCCCAAAGCGGCCAGCCGACCCGGAAGGATCAGCGCCGGGCCGCCGCCGACAGTCGCGCCGCCCTCGCTCCCCTGCGCCGCAAGGCCGTCGATGGCGAGAAGCTGGTGGGCAAACTGACCGCCGAATGCGCACGACTCGAGGCCCGGCTCGCCGATCCTGCGATCTATTCCGGCCCGGCCGCCGAGGTGGCAAGGCTCCAGATCGAGTTGGGCGAGTTGAGAAAGCGCCTCGCCGCTGCCGAGGACGACTGGCTGGAAGCTCTGGAGACCCTGGAAGCCGCCACCGCCGATCAAGGCGTCTGAGACTGGCGCCAGCAGCGCCAAGGTGCTATGCAGGCCGGCCCGTTACCCAATGAATCCAAGCAACAGGCTTACCCCCCTTGCCCACCAGCCACGGCTTCATTACCGACGACCGCCGCATCTCGGAGGTTCTGGCCGAGTTTTGCGCCGCGCTGCCGGGTGGCCGGGTCACGCTGGGTGACGCCATGGCGGCGTTGGGCGACCGGACCATCGGCGGTATCCTGCTGGTACTGTCGCTGCCGACCGTGATGCCGGTACCGCTCGGGGTTTCGGTGCTGTTCAATCTGCCGGTGCTGCTGTTCACCTTTCAGATGATGCGCGGCGGCGATCACGTTGATCTGCCGGGCTGGCTGCTGGGCCGCTCGATGTCCTCGGAGGCGGCGGCGCGGCTGATCGGCAGCGTGCTGCCGCGCCTGCGCTGGATCGAGGGCCTGCTGGAACCCCGCCTGCCCAAACTCACCGCCGGCGGCTTCGAGCGCTGGCTCGGCACCATCTGCTTCGTGATGGCGGTGATCGCGATCACACCGATTCCGCTGATCGGCTGGCTGCCCGGCTTCGGCCTGATCGTGATCGCGCTCGGCCTGATCGAGCACGACGGCCTCGCCGTGGCGGTCGGTTTGGGCTTCGCCGTGGCCTCGGCGCTGTTCGCCACCGGGCTGATCGCCAGCCTGGCCTATGCCGGCACCCTGATCCACAAGCTGCCCTTCAGCCTGCCCTGAGCCGATCCGGCACCGATGCCAAAATGTCAAATGGCGGCCAAATTGTGCGGCGCGCGGAAAATGGGGCTTTTCGCTGTTGTCCTGTTCGCTGCCGATTTGTTAAACCAATCGGCTATGTACCGGGGCTTTGGCGCCCGGGGCGATGAGCGGGACTCTCGCGCCGGGCACGCAGTCTGTAACACTCAACGGCGAAAGGCCGCACATGTCTCAAACTGAAGTCGTCACCGCCGACAAGGCG
>JBAXPR010000022.1:0-38181 GCA_037132135.1 Rhodospirillaceae bacterium | reverse complement strand
GCAAAAGTTCGCGTCGGATCAATGGGGTGTCGATTTCGTAAGTGTAAACTTCGGCCTATGCGATCGCCCATGCCCTCGACGGGCTTGACCGGGCCGAAGCGGCCCGGCTGGCCGGGATGGAGCGTCAGGCGCTGCGAGATGCGGTTATCCGCTACAATGCGGAGGGCGTGGACGGGGAGTTCGACCGGCCGAAGGGCCGCCGGGCCGAGTGGCTGACGGAACCCGGGCAGGCGACACTGGCGGCGGCCATCTTCAAGGGACCGAAGCCCGAGGTCGATGGCGTCTGCACCTCGACGTGCGAAGCGGCCACTCACCCTGCCGATGATTCGCCGTCTGGCCGCCGGGCTCAAAGTCCCAGCCGACATCCTGGTGCGGGACTATCCGGCAAAGCGGCAGGCAGCTTGAGGCGCCAGTCTCATGATTGGGGCAACATCCGGCCGCAATTCTCGGGTTATGGGTCCGCGCACAGCAGGGTGGCGGCGGCGCCACAATCGCCGGGCGGATCGCGCAGCCACCCGGCCGCGGCACGCCGCTTGCGTTTCCCGTTCGTCCCCGGTGTTTCGCCAGAGATCCCGGGGCTCTGACGGCCAGAGGCCGGCAGGTTTTGCCCTCAGGCGGGGAAAATCCTGCCGGGCCGGACCGACAAGAGACCGGAACCACGAAAGGGAACCTCCATGGCACTTTCCGCCGGCACCACCGCCGACCTGCTGCTCGGCTGCGGCACCTCATCCTATTCTTTTGCCAAGGATCACCGGGGACAGCCGCTGATCGCCACCATGGCCGACGTCAACGCCGCCACCAAGCCGTCCGACAAGCTGGCCATCGCCGCCCAGGTCGCCGAATCGGTGCGGCTCCAGGCCGACGCCGCGATCAGAACCGGCCGCGCCGACCGCGTCGCCGACATGACCGCCCAGGCCAGACAGGTGATGGATGCCGTCACCGCGGTGGTCAGCGCCCTCCGGAGTCCGGACACCCAGGGCAGCGATGGCAAGACCAAGGCCAAAACCGGCGCCACCGCCGCCGACCCGGCGCTGAAATCCTATCAGGACAAGATCGCGAAGGTGCTGACCTCGCTGGCCGGCTCCCTGCCCGGTCTCAAGGCGCTGACCGCGCGCGCGCCAAAGGATGTCGCGGGCAAAACCACCGACAGTCTCAAGAGTATCGACACCGCCGCCGCCGACGCCGCCACGCTGGCCGGGACCTCCTGGCAGCCGGTGATGACGCCGGCCAGCCGCAAAAACGGCGGCAGCGCCCCGAGCGCCGCCCGTCTCGCCGGCTCGATGCCCCGGTTGCTGGATCTGCTGGCCTGATCCCGGCCGGGACCGCCGCTCCGACTCAGGCTCCGGCTTCGGCCCGCCGTTTGAGCGCCTGATTCATGGCCTCGAAGCCAGCGCGGGTGGCCTCCTGAAGCGCCGGGATGAACAGCGGCATCAGCACGCCGGAAAACTGCTCAACGTGACGCAGCCGGCAGCGGTCGGACTCCAGCCGCTCGATCTCGAAACCATGCTCGCCGTCAAAAAGACCGGGAGCCATGACGTGGCCGGCCCAGCGCAGCTCGCGCGGCCGGGCCGCCACCGTCAGCACCGGTTTGAAGCGCAGCGCCGGCTTACCCGGCAGCGCCAATTGCACGATCAGCACCGATCCCACCTTGAGCACGCCGGTGATGGCGGTGATGAAGGGATTCCACTCCGGATAGGCGGGAAAATCGGTCAGGACCGCCCAGACCCGGTCGGCTGGCGCGGCGATATCGATGCTGGTGTCGAGTTGGGTCATGCCGGCGGGGCTGTCATGCGGGGCGAAGGAGGGCACGGTACAGCGCCGCGGTCGCGCCGTCAAAGCAGACGAACCGCATCGCAGCACCGACCGGGGGGATGGCGCGGCTGCGGCACGCCGCCGCAGCCGGACTCCGCTCAGATGCCGACACGGCCGCACCCGCACAGCCGATGGGCCTCGATCGCCCGGGCGATCACCGCCGCCGCCTCATCGGCCCCGCCCCAACGGGCCACCCGCAGCGCCCGGGTGCGGAAAAGATCGCGGAAATTGGCGAAGAAATCGCCGGCCTGATCCAACAGCGCCGAGGGAAGCGCTTCAAGGGAGGTGGTGCCGGAAAAAAACGGATGCAACCGCTGCACCGGCACCGCCAGCAGCCGCAGCTGATCGGGACCGCCATCGTCGTCGGCCAGTTCCACCAGCCCGATCGGGCGCGAGCGCAAGATCGCCCCCGGCAGCACCGAGACCGAGCCGACCACCAGCACCTCGCACGGTTCGCCATCGGTCATCGCGGTGTTGGGCACAAAGCCGAAATTGCCGGGATGGTAGATCGGGGGCTGGGCGATAGCATCGCAGCGCAGCGGAATCTCAACCACGACGTTGATGTCCCAGGGCGGCGCCTGGCCGGCCGGAATCTGCTGGAAATCCATACCCGTCTCTCTCGCCCGCCGCCCCCCCGACCGGGAAAGGCGCCAAGCCCCCGTGTATAAGCGCAATCGCCGGCCAAGGCTACAGCCTCGGCGGGCGCCGCCCGGGCGCCAACGGGGCGCTTGCGACCCGGCCAGGGAGTGCTATCGTCAACCCTGCCGACATCCCCGAGACCGCCGCCAAAGCCGCACACCATGACCGAGACCCTCGCCGCCGCCGTCGCCGCCCATCAGGCCGGACGCCTCGATGAGGCCGAAGCCGGCTACCGGCGTCTGCTCGCCGCCGAGCCCAGGCATGCCGACGCCCTGCATCTCCTGGGTGTGGTCCGCCATCAGCAGGGCGCGAATCCCGAGGCGGTGGACCTGATCTCCCGCGCCATCACGCTCCAGCCCGGGGTCTACAAATACCACTACAACCTTGCCGCCGCCCTCCAGGCGCTGGGACGCTACGCCCCCGCCCTCGAGCAGTACCGGCAGGCGGCGGCCCTGGCGCCGCCGGTGACCACCGTCCGCCTCGCCCTCGGCCATCTGCTTCAGAGCCTCGGCCGCCCGGCAGAGGCCGAGCCCGAGTTCCGCCGCGCCGTGACCGAGCATCCGCGGGAGGGCGCCGCCCATGCCGGGCTGGGCGCCAGCCTCCACGCCCTCGGGCGGCTGGAAGAGGCTGCGGCATGTTATCGCACCGCGGTCTCGCTGCATCCCGCGGACGCCGCCACCCAGTTCACCCTCGGTACCGTATGCCAGGCGCTGGGCCGGTTGGAGGAGGCCGAGGACCGCTACCGCGCCGCCCTCGACCACCGGCCCGGCCACGCCCCGACCCTGGTCAATCTGGGCACCGTGCTGCACGCCCAGGGCCGGCTGAAGGACGCCGCCGCCGCTCATCGCCGGGCGCTCAAGGCCCAGCCCGACTTCGCCCCCGCCCATGTCAACCTCGGTGCCGTGCTCCAGGCGCAGGGCCGGATGATCGAGGCGGTGAAGCATTACCGCAAGGCACTGGTGCTCAGCCCCAGCGATGCCGGCGTCCATTTCAACCTCGGCACCGCGGTGCAGACCGTGGGCTGGCTCGAGGAGGCGGTGCGCTGCTATCGCGACGCGCTCCGGCTCTGGCCGTCCTATGCCGAGGCCGCCAACAATCTCGGACAGGTCCAGGAGGAGATGGGTCATCTCCATGAGGCCACGGCGTCGTTCGCCGAGGCCTGCCGGCTCAAGCCCGAGCGGTCGGCCTTTCACAATGCGCTCGGCTGCTGCCTCTATGCCCTGGCCCGTCACGATCCCGAAGGCGCCCGCGACCGCACCCGCGCCTGGCTGGCCGCCCACCCCGGCCAGCCGATTGTCCGCCACATGGCCCGCGCCCTGCTCGCTGACGGCCCGCCGCCGGCGCAGCCGCCCGAGGACTATGTCCGCCTGCTCTTCGACGGCTTCGCCCCCAGCTTCGAGCACGAACTGCTCTCGATCGGCTATTGCGGGCCCGAGCTGATGGCCACCGCCTTCGCCCGGGTGGTGCCGGTGCCGACCGGCACCCTCGAGGTGCTGGACGCCGGCTGCGGCACCGGCCTGTGCGCGCCGGTGCTGAGGCCGTGGGCGCGCCGCCTGACCGGCGTCGACGTCTCGGAGCGGATGCTCGATCTGGCCCGCCGGCGCGGTCTCTACGACAGCCTGGAGGCCGCCGAACTCGCGGTCTGGCTCGCCGGCCGGCCCGGCCGCTTCGACCTGATCGCCGCCGCCGACGTGCTCTGTTATGCCGGTGACCTCGGGCCGCTGATCGCCGGTCTGGCCGACGCCCTCAAGCCCCAGGGTGCGCTGGCCTTCACCGTCGAACAGGCGCCGGACGCCGAGACGCCCTATCTGCTGGCGCCCCACGGCCGCTATCTCCACGGCGAATCGGCCCTGCGCCGACTGCTGGCCGGCCATGGCCTTCTGGTGAGCCATCTCGGGGTGGCCAACCTCCGCAACGAGAATGGTCAGGCGTCCCCCAATCTGGTCGTGCTGGCGACCCGATCGTGACCCCTTGGGCACAGGGCCTCTCAAGGTCTGACAAAAGCGTTGCGGCGGCGCTGCTAATAGTTACTATGACCTGCTCACTTTACTGGAGCGTTTGCCGCTTGTCCGGAGTCGCCTGATGACCGAAGTCGTCCGCCTGACCGATGAAGACTATGATGAGTTGCGGCGCTTCGTTGCCCGGACCCCAAAAGGGCGCGCCTTCCTTCGCGAGCACGAACGCCGGTCGCAGAAACTGGCCGCCGAAGAGGTGATCCGACTAATTAACGATCTGCGCGAAAGCTGGCACCAGCATGCCAGCGGCGTCGATGCCGCGACCCAGGTCGAGGTGCTGCGCCGCGAGCTTCAGGACATGAGCGCCTCGATCGTCCATGCGCGCCGGGAAATCGCCTCTTTGCGCCCCAAGGAGGAGACCGAGGGCAACGACCGTATCGTTACGGCCACCAATGAGCTGGACGCCATCGTCCAGTCCACCGAGCGGGCCTCGTTCGACATCCTCAACGCCGCCGAGCGCATGATGGACCTGACGAGCAAACTGCGCGCCGCCGCCGCCCCTGCCGACATCTGCGCCGATATCGAGAACGAAATCAGCAACATCTTCACAGCCTGCTCGTTCCAGGACCTGACCGGCCAGCGCACGACCAAGGTGGTCAACGCCTTGCGCTACATCGAACAGCGGGTGGCAGCGATGATGTCGATCTGGGGCGCCGACAGCAACACCCGGGCCGGCGGCCGGGTCGACGGGCCGGTGGACAACCGCCCCGACGCCCACCTGCTCAACGGCCCCTCGGACAGCGGCGTCAACCAGGACGAGATCGACCGCCTGCTCGGCGGCACGTTCACCCCGACCACGCCCTGCCCGCCGGCGCCCCCGCCGGAAACGGCGGCTTCGGCCTCGCCGGCGATCGCCCCGGCTCCAGCCCCGGCGCCCGAACCCGCCGAAGCCGGCCCGGCCATGGGCCAGGGCGACATCGATTCCCTGTTCGGCTGACGGTTGCAGCTGCGAGGGAGCCCTTCTTTCGCGGCACGCGGGGTGCTATACAAGCACTGTCCGTCCCTGGCGCGCCGCCCCGTGCTGCGTCAAGGCCGTAACGGTATTCCGGTTCTTCCTTCGCGCCCACCCACCCGGGAGTCATCCACCCCATGAGCAAGATTAAGGTCGTCAATCCGATCGTCGAACTCGACGGCGACGAAATGACGCGCATTATCTGGCAGTTCATCAAAGAAAAGCTGATCCTGCCCTATGTCGATGTCGACCTCAAATACTATGATTTGAGCATCGAGAACCGCGACAAAACCGCGGACAAGGTCACGATCGAGAGCGCTGAAGCCATCGCCAAGTACGGCGTCGGCGTCAAGTGCGCGACAATCACGCCCGACGAAGCGCGCGTCAAGGAATTCAACCTGACCAAGATGTGGAAGTCGCCCAACGGCACGATCCGCAACATCCTGGGCGGCACCGTCTTCCGCGAGCCGATCATCTGCCACAATGTGCCGCGCTATGTCCCGGGCTGGACCAAGCCGATCATCGTCGGCCGCCACGCCTTCGGCGATCAGTACAAGGCGACCGACTTCAAGGTCCCCGGCGCTGGCAAGCTGACCATCAAGTGGACGCCCAAGGACGGCGGCGAACCGATTGAACACGAAGTGTTCGATTATCCCGATGCCGGCGTGGCCATGGCCATGTACAACCTGGACGAGTCGATCTCCGGTTTCGCCCACTCCTGCTTCCTCTATGGTCTGGATCGCGGCTACTCGGTCTATCTGTCGACCAAGAATACGATCCTCAAGGCCTATGACGGCCGCTTCAAGGACATTTTCCAGGCGGTGTTCGACCAGCACTACAAAACCAAGTTCGCCGAGGCCCGGATTGTCTACGAGCACCGGCTGATCGACGACATGGTCGCCTCCGCGATCAAGTGGGAAGGCGGCTTCGTCTGGGCCTGCAAGAACTATGACGGCGACGTCCAGTCCGATGTCGTGGCCCAGGGCTTCGGCTCGCTCGGCCTGATGACCTCGGTGCTGATCACCCCCGATGGCAAGACCGTCGAGGCCGAGGCCGCGCACGGCACGGTGACCCGCCATTATCGCGAGCACCAGAAGGGCCGGGAGACCTCGACCAACCCGATCGCCTCGATCTTTGCCTGGACCCAGGGCCTGTCCTATCGCGGTCGCTTCGACAACACCCCCGACGTCTCGCGCTTCGCCGCCACCCTCGAAAAGGTCTGCGTCGATACTGTCGAGTCGGGCTTCATGACCAAGGACCTCGCGATCCTGATCGGCCCCGACCAGCCCTGGCTGACCACCCGCCAGTTCCTCAACAAGCTCGACGAAAACCTCAAGAAGGAAGTGGCCAAGGGCTGAGGCCCGCGATCCTTCCGAACGAAAAAGGCCGGGGCGGCATCACCGCCCCGGCCTTTCTTTTTCGGCCCTAAAGCCCGACCAGCGTTACACCGCCGGGTTGGTCTTGACCTGGAAGTTGTGGTGGGCCTCGATGTAACGGACGGTGCCGGTCTGGGAGCGCATCACCACCGAGTGGGTGTAGGCGCCGCCGGCGAAGCGGCGGACGCCGCGCAGGAAGCTGCCGGTGGTGACCCCGGTCGCGGCGAACATGACGTTGCCGTGGGCGAGATCGTGAATCTCATACTTGCGGTTGAGATCCTTGATCCCCCACTTGGCGGCACGGCTTTTCTCATCGTCGTTGCGGAACAGCAGCCGGCCCTGCATCTGGCCGCCGATGCACTGCAACGCCGCCGCCGCCAGCACGCCCTCGGGCGCGCCGCCGGAGCCGATATAGATATCGACGCCGGACTCCGGCTGGGAGGTCGCAATCACGCCGCTGACATCGCCGTCGGTGATCAGTTGGATGCGCGCGCCGGCCTCGCGGACCCGGGCGATCAGTTCGGTGTGGCGCGGCCGGTCGAGGATGCAGACCAGCAGGTCGGAAACCTCGCAGTGCTTGGCTTTGGCCAGACTGCGCAGGTTGACCGCCGGCACCTCGTCGATATCGACCACGCCCGCCGGCAAGCCGCCGCCAACCGCCAGCTTATCCATGTAGACATCGGGAGCGTTGAGGAAACCGCCCTTGTCGGCGAACGCGATCACCGCCAGCGCGTTGGCCGCGCCCTTGGCCGTGATGGTGGTGCCTTCGAGCGGATCGAGCGCGATGTCGACCTGCGGCCCCTTGCCGAATCCAACCTTTTCTCCGATGTAAAGCATCGGGGCCTCGTCGCGCTCGCCCTCGCCGATCACCACCGTGCCGTCGATGAAGAGGCTGTTGAGCGCGGTGCGCATGGCGTCGACCGCCGCCTGATCCGCCGCCTTCTCGTCACCCCGGCCCATGAGCAGCGACGCCCGCAGGGCCGCGGCCTCGGTAACGCGGACCGCCTCAAGCGCCAGATTGCGGTCCATCTTCAAGTCTTCAGACATCCTCTGCTTCTCCCGACTGCCGTGTTACCAGATTTGGTTCAGAACTGTTCGATGCGGATCAGACGCGGCGGCTCCAGCACCGCATCCTGCGCCGCGATAATCGCGAGCGCCCGCTGCATCGACGCTTCATCGGTGTCGTGAGTGGTCAGGACCACCGGCACTTTTTCCCCGGGCGACCGCTCGTCCTGGAAGAACTTGGCGATCGACACCCCGGTGTCGCTGAGCGCCTTGGCCACCGAGGCCAGCACGCCGACCTCGTCCCGCACCATCAGGCGCAGGTAATAGGCGCCGACCCGGGCCGACAACGGCGCCGGCTCGATCGCATCCAGGGCCGCCACCGGCACCCCGAAGGCCGGCGCGATGCGCCCGGCCGCAATGTCGAGGATATCGGCCACCACCGCCGAGGCGGTCGGCGCCGCACCGGCCCCCCGGCCGACCAGCATCACCCGGTCAACGAAATCGCCGACGATGGTCACGGCGTTGAAGACGCCGTCGACCCCGGCGATCGGCGCCCCGGCCGGCACCAGACAGGGATGGACCCGCTGTTCCAGGACCGCGCCGCTGCGCCGGGCGATGCCCAGCAGCTTGAGCCGGTAGCCCAGCAGTTCGGCATATTTGATATCGAGGGCCGAGAGATGACGAATGCCTTCGACGGTGCCGGGCACGAAGCGGACCCGGCAGCCAAAGGCAACCGAGGCCAGGATCGCCACCTTGTGCGCGGCGTCGATGCCATCGATGTCGAACGAGGGATCGGCCTCGGCGTAGCCCAAGGCCTGGGCCTCGGCGAGCACGGTGGCAAAATCCAGCCCCTCGCGACTCATCCGGGTCAGGATGTAGTTGCAGGTGCCGTTGAGAATGCCGTGAATCTCGAGGATACGGTTGCCGGCCAACCCTTCGCGCAGCGCCTTGATCACCGGAATGCCGCCGGCCACCGACGCCTCGAAGCCAAGGGTCAGCCCCCGGCCCTCGGCGAGTTCCACCAGTTCGGCACCGTGATAGGCCAGCATCGCCTTGTTCGCGGTCACGACATGCCTGCCGGCGTTGAGCGCGGTCTTGGCGACCGTCAGCGCAATGCCGTGGGCGCCGCCGATCAGTTCGACCACGACGTCGACCTCGGCCTCGCGGGCCATGGCCACGGCGTCGCCGTACCAGCGGACCCCCGAGAGATCGAGACCGGGCGGCGGCTCCAGCGCACTCACCGCCGCCAGGTCCACCGGCCGGCCAACCCGCGTCGCGATCAGCCCGGCCTGCTGTTGCAGCAACCGTACCGTGCCGCCGCCGACGGTACCCAGTCCGGCAATCGCGACCTTGAGGGGAGAGGTCATGGATGGCCTCCCGGAATCAATTGAATCAACGTCACCATCACCCCCACCAACACCACCATCATGCCCCCGAGCTTGAGCACCAGACGCTGCCCGATCTGCCGCATATCCGAACGCAGCAGGGAGATCTCCGAACGAACGCCGGTGATCTCAACTTCCAGACGATGCCCGACCGCCCCGATCTGGGATTTCAGCCCGTGCGCGGCCTCCCCCAGACCGGCCTTGCTGGCGGCCTGGGTGTCCATGACATCGGCAAGCGCCTCCACCGGCTCGGCGGTGAATCCCACCTTCCGGAGCCTGAGGACGGCGCTGGCGCTCATTGCGGCACCTTGTTGCGCGGATCGAGAATCATCTGCGCCCGAGTCGCGGCATCGGCGGCGGCCAGCGTGGTCGCGAGCGGGCTGGACAAAAAGAGTTTGATGCTGCGGCAGGCCTGCCGGATGCGCTGCTGGTTCTCGACCAGGGCAAGCCGGACATGACCGTCGCCATATTCCCCGAAGCCGATACCCGGCGACACCGCGACCCGGGCGTACTGAAGCAGCACCTTCGAGAACTCCAGCGAACCGAGATGGGCGAACTGGGGCGGGATCGGCGCCCAGGCGAACATGCTGGCCGGCGGACTCGGCACCTTCCAGCCGGCGGCGGCCAGACCGTCGATCAGCACGTCGCGCCGGGCCTTGTAGAGGGCACGGATCTCGGCGACGCAATTCTGCGGGCCGTTCAGCGCCGCGGCGGCCGCGACCTGGATCGGCGT
The DNA here is from genome assembly GCA_037132135.1 of Rhodospirillaceae bacterium. GTDB lineage: Bacteria > Pseudomonadota > Alphaproteobacteria > Azospirillales > Azospirillaceae > BOG-933. The sequence goes on along the minus strand of JBAXPR010000022.1, from coordinate 28,264 downwards.
GAAAGCACCGTAATCGAGGTAGCTCTTGATCCGGGCCAGCGCCGTGATCAACTTTTTGTTGCCGACGGCAAAGCCGATGCGCCAGCCGGGCATGTTGTAGGTCTTGCTCATCGAGGTGAATTCGACCGTGACCTCGCGGGCCTCGGGAATCTCCAGCATCGAAGGCGGCGGCTTGTCGTCGAAATAGATTTCAGCGTAGGCGAGGTCCGAGAGGATGAAGATGCCGTGCTTGCGGCAGAACTCGACGATCGGCCGGTAAAAGTCGAGATCGACCACCTGCGCCGTCGGATTCGACGGGTAGTTGAGCACGATGGCGATCGGCTTGGGCACGCTGTGCCGCACCGCCCGCTCCAGCGTCTCCATGAACGAATAGTCCTGCCCGACCGGCATGTGACGAATCGCCGCGCCGGCCAGGATGAAGCCAAAGGGATGGATCGGATAGCTGGGGTTGGGCACCAGAATCACATCACCGGGGCTGGTGATCGCCTGAGCGAGGTTGGCCAGGCCCTCCTTGGAGCCGATGGTCACCACGGCCTCGGACTCGGGGTCGATCGCAACGTTGAAGCGGCGTTTGTAATAGGCCGACACCGCCTTGCGCAATCCGGGGATGCCCCGTGAGTTGGAATACCGGTGGGTCTTCGGGTCCTGCACCGCCTCGACCAGCTTCTCGACGATGTGGGGCGGCGTCGGCTGGTCGGGGTTGCCCATGCCGAGGTCGATGATGTCCTCGCCGGCGGCGCGGGCACGCGCCTTCATGGCGTTGACTTCGGCGAACACGTAGGGGGGCAGTCGTTTGATGCGGTGGAATTCGAGGTCGCTCATGCGTGCTCCGGAACCTTGCGGCCCGGTTCTCTGTCGCCGGGCGATTCGGGTAGATACTGCGATGCCCGCCGTCTTTCGAGGCGTTTTTTGGCAGGGGCGCTGCCCCGCTTCTTCATGTCACATTCTGCCGCCCTTCGAAAGGTGCCGCCGCCCAAAAAACGCTCAGCGCCTTCCGGGCGGCAGCACCGGCGGTGGTTCGGGCGGTTGCGGCGCCACCGCCTTCAGCGCCGCGTCGACGGCGCGGGCGGCCTCGCGGGCGGCGGCCAGACGCTCGATCTGCCGCTGCCGCTCCTCGGGGCCGGGCGGCGGCGGCGGCCGGTCGGGCACGCTGTAGAGGCTGGGATAATCGGGATCGCTGCCGCTCATGCGCCGGATCGGGCTTTCGGCCCCGGACAAGGGCACGGTCTCGCCGGCCAGATAACCATAGCCGAAGCCGGTATCGAGAATGCGATCGTCGCAGCCCGAGAGCAGCGCCGCCGCCGCCAGACCGGCGAGCAGACGCGGCCAGCCCCCTCCCCTCCGGGACTCGGGCCGTTCTTTTGGGCTTTCGGCCCGGCAACGGCCGCCCCAGCGGCCGGATGAGCCTTGGTGTCGCATCCGGAAAAGCATTGTGAATCCGGGCAGTGAAATTTCTCTCAGGATGTTGTATGAAAAGACTCGACACATCAAGTCCGACTCCGCTACCGGGCCGATGGGGGGAACGCCCACGCAACCCACCGTGTGCCCCGACGTAGTCTAATCGAAGGTAAAAAGGACACTCCCATGGCCGAAAAGCAGGGCCCCGACGTCAAGATTCCCGATCCGGTCGAAATGTCCCGGGCCATGGCCCGGATCGCCGAACGCAGCCAGCGTCTCGTCACCGATTTCCTCAGCCGTCAGGCGACCGAAGGGTTCAAGGGCCCCTCGGACCCGTTCAATGTCGGCCAGGCTTTCCTGGAGATGACGGCGAAAATGATCGCCGATCCGGCGAAAATGGTCCAGGCGCAGATGTCGCTGTGGCACGACTACATGACTCTCTGGCAGCGCACCACCCAGCGCCTGCTCGGCCAGGAAGCCGAACCGCTGATTGCGCCCGCCAAGGACGACAAGCGGTTCAAGGACGCCGCCTGGGACGAAAACACCCTCTTTGACTACGTCAAGCAGTCCTATCTGCTGACCGCGCGCTGGCTTCAGGGCTCGGTCAAAGAGGTCGACGGCCTCGACGAAAAGACCGCCAAGAAGGTCGATTTCTACACCCGCCAGTTCGTCGATGCGATGGCCCCCTCGAACTTCGTGGTCACCAACCCCGAAGTGCTGCGGACCACCGTCGAGTCGGGCGGCGAGAACCTGGTCAAGGGCCTCGAAAACATGCTGAAAGATCTGGAGCGCGGCAAGGGCCAGCTCAAGATCAGCATGACCGATTACGATGCCTTCAAGATCGGCAAGAACATTGCCCTGACTCCGGGAAAGGTGATCTACCAGAACGAACTGATCCAGGTCATTCAGTACAATGCGAGCACCGAAGAGGTCTACAAGCGGCCGCTGATGATCGTGCCGCCCTGGATCAACAAGTTCTACATTATGGACCTTCGCGAGAAGAACTCCCTGATCAAGTACTGTGTCGATCAGGGCTTCACTACCTTCGTGATGTCCTGGGTCAACCCGGACGAAAAGCTGGCCAACAAATCCTTCGAGGATTACCTGATCGAAGGCCCGCTCGCGACCCTCGACGTGATCAAGAAGGCGACCGGCGAGGACGAAGTCTCGGCACTCGGCTACTGCCTCGGCGGCACGCTGCTGGCCTCGACTCTGGCCTACATGGCGGCCAAGGGCGACGACCGCATCAAGTCGGCGACCTTCTTCACCACCATGCTGGACTTCGCCGAAGCCGGCGAGCTGTCGGTGTTCATCGACGAAGAGCAGATTTCGATGCTCGAGGAAACGATGAGCAAAACCGGCTACCTCGATGGCAGCCAGATGGCCACCACCTTCAACATGCTGCGGGCCAATGACCTGATCTGGTCGTTCGTGGTCAACAACTACCTCCTCGGCAAGGATCCGTTCCCGTTCGATCTCCTCTACTGGAATTCGGACTCGACCCGGATGCCGGCGGCAATGCACAGCTTCTATCTGCGCAACATGTATCAGAACAACAAGCTGATCCAGCCCGGCGGCATCACGCTGAAGGGCGTGCCGATCGATCTGACCAAGGTCAAGACCCCGGCCTACTTCGTCTCGGCCCGCGAAGACCATATCGCGCCCTGGACGTCGACCTACGCCGGCGCCCAGCACTTCACCGGCCCGGTCAAGTTCGTGCTCTCGGCCTCGGGCCACATCGCCGGCATCATCAACCCGCCGGCGGCCAACAAGTACTGCTACTGGACCAACCCCAAGCTGCCGAAAAGCCCCGACGCCTTCCTCCAGGGCGCGACCCAGAATCCCGGGTCCTGGTGGACCGACTGGGCCAAGTGGGCGCAGAAGCCCGCCCCGGCTAAGGTTCCGGCCCGCGTCCCCGGCACCGGCGAGTTGCCGGCGATCGATGAGGCGCCCGGCTCCTACGTCGCGGTGCGTCTGGTCTGAACCGGCTTTCAGCCGACTCGAGTCGAAAAGAAGGGCGGGGGCAACCCCGCCCTTTTTCGTTGGCCGGGCGGCGCGATTGGACAGCATCGACCGAATCGGCTAGACTTGGCACGAGAGGTGATCCATGAGCGCATCGGCGGTCCTCAAGCTTCAGAAGGTCGGCTTCACCGTTGAGCAGGTGGAAGCGCTGGCCGATTTCATGGATACCCAGGCCGCAAGCAAGGCAGATCTGATCAAGGAGACCGCGGCGATCCAGGCCGCCGCGGCGGAGAATAAGGCCGAACTCAAGGCGGAGATGGCGGAGGTCAAAACCGAACTCAAGGCGGAGATGGCTGAACTCAAGGCGGACATGGCCGAACTCAAGACCGAACTCCGGACCGAAATGGTCGGACTGAGGGGCGAGATCGAACTCGCCCGCCGCGATCTCAAGATCTGGGCCTGCGGTTTGGCCGGCGTGGTCATCGCCTCGCTGTCGCTGATCAAATTCTTCGGCCATTGACCGGCCGGCCCGCCCCCTACTCCTCCACCTTGCCCCGCAGAGTCTTGACCTCGGCGCGCCGGCCCTTGGCTTCGAGGCGGCGCTTTTTGCTGCCGAGGGTCGGGCGGGTCGGGCGGCGGGGCACCGGCGGAATCGCGGCTTCCTGAACCAGCGCCACCAGCCGTTCGAGGGCGTCGGCGCGGTTGCGCTCCTGGGTGCGGTGGCTCTGGGCGATCAGAATCAGCACGCCGTCCCGGGTCAGACGCCGGCCGGCGAGTCGCATCAGGCGCAGGCGGGTGCCCTCGGGCAGCGAGGGCGAGCCCAGGACGTCGAAGCGCAGTTGCACCGCCGTCGACACCTTGTTGACATTCTGACCGCCCGGACCCGAAGCGCGGATGAAACTCTCCTCGATCTCGGACTCATCAAGGGCGATGCTGTGGGTGATCCGGATCAAACGAGGCTCCCGCGCGCGGCTTGGACGACGCCATGATGGCGCCGCCGGGGCCATGATGGAAGAGACGCGATGGATTTCTCAGCACCGCTGCTGACCGGCGGGTTGCTCCGGCGCTGGAAGCGCGGCCTCGCCGAGGTCGAACGCGATGGCGCCCTCCCGGCGATCTCGGGGTGATGGCCGCCGCCGGGAGGCCGGGCAGCCATGCTCCATCTTGTCGAGCACGGCGATTGCCACACCTTCAGTATTGCCGCCGACCTCGATCCGGTCTATGCCCAAGGCCTCGTGCGGGCGCTCGCGGCGGGTGGATGATCCTGCTACGCCGGCCGCTGTGCGCCCGACTCCATCGATATCGACCGGCCGTTGCCGCTGAGAGCGACCCGAACACCATGACCAACAGCCAGACGGCCCAACGGCAAGAGTCCACACCCGCGATCCGCATCTACGGTCCCGAGGATTTCGCGGGCATGCGCCGGGCCGGCCAGCTGGCGGCCGAAACCCTCGACTTCATCACACCCTATGTCCGGCCCGGGGTGTCGACCGGCGAACTCGACCGCCTGCTGGAGCAGTACATCCGCGATCACGGCGCGATTCCGGCCCCCCTCGGCTACCGGGGCTTTCCCCGGGCCAACTGCATCTCGATCAACCATGTCGTCTGCCACGGCATTCCCGGCGATAAGCTGCTGCGCGACGGCGACATCCTCAATATCGACGTCACGCCGATCGTCGACGGGTACTACGGCGATTCGAGCCGGATGTATTTTTCCGGCGACTCCGTCGCGATCAAGGCCCGGCGGCTGGTCGATATCACCTATGAGGCGATGATGGCCGGTATCGCCGTGGTCCGGCCCGGCGCCACCCTCGGCGACATCGGCCATGCAATCCAGTCTCACGCCGAAGCCGCCCGCTTCTCGGTGGTGCGCGACTTCTGCGGCCACGGCCTCGGCAAGGTCTTCCACGAACCGCCCTCGGTGCTGCACTACGGCAAGCCGGGCGACGGGCTGGTGCTCCAGGAGGGCATGATCTTCACCATCGAGCCGATGATCAACGCCGGCCGATGGGAGATCAAGGTGCTGAGCGACGGCTGGACCGCAGTGACCAAGGACAAGTCGCTCTCGGCCCAGTTCGAGCATTCGCTCGGGGTCACCGCCGACGGCCACGAGATTTTTACCCTCTCGCCCCAGGGCTGCACCCGGCCGCCCTATCCCGAGAGCGCGGGATGAGTTCGCGCGTCGTCATCGCCGCCGACGACTATGCGCTGGCCCCGGGCGTCAGCCGGGCAATCCTGGAGCTGATCCGCCGCGGCCGCATCTCCGCCACCGGCTGCATGACCGTGTCGCCGTTCTGGAAGGAGCACGCCGGCTGGCTGCGGCCCTGGCGCTACACCATCGACGTCGGCCTGCACCTCACCCTCACCGACCATGCGCCGCTGGGGCCGATGCCGCTGCTCGCGCCCGGCGGCCGGCTGCCCAGCCTCGGCGCCCTGCTGCGCGCCTCGGCGCTGGGCCAGATCGCGATGCCTGAGATCGCGGTCGAGGTTCAGCGCCAGATCAACGCCTTCGTCCGCCATTTCCGCCACCCGCCCGCCTATATCGATGGCCATCAGCACGTCCACCTGCTGCCCGGCGTGCGGCAGGCGGTGATGCTGGCCCTCGGCGGCCTGCCGGCCCATGTCTGGCTGCGCGACTGCCGCGAGCCGCCGACCGCCATCCTGCGGCGCGGCATCGCGCCAGCCAAGGCGCTGTTTATCGGCTGGCTGGGCGCCGGCCTCGGGCAGGCGATCGATTTCGGCCGCCTGCCGGCCAACCGCGGCTTTCGCGGCGTCTATGATTTTTCCGGCCGGGTGCCGTTCTCCGAGCTGATGGCCCGCTTCCTCGCCCCGGCGGGCCGCAATCCCGCCCGGCCGCCGCTGGTGATGGTCCACCCCGGCTTCCCTGACGATGATCTCCGCCGTCTCGACCCGATCACCGACCAGCGTCAGGTCGAATATGACTACCTCAGCGGCGACGGCTTTGTCCGCCTGCTGGCCGAGCGCGCGCTGACGATTTCACCGCTCACAGCGCCGCCAGCCCCAGCATGAGGGCGCCGATCAGGCCGGCGAAGACGAGGCAGCTGAGCGCGTGGAGAGCCAGGGCGCGGTCGATGTCGGTAGGGGTGGCGCGGGCGCGGCCCTGACCGATCCAGACCTCGCGCACCATGACCTCGCCCTGGCGGAAGGGACCGCCGAGGGCAAGGCCAAGGGCACCGGCCATCGCCGCCTCGGGCCAGCCGGCGTTCAGCGAACGGTGATAGCGGGCATCCTTGATCACGGTTTTCAGCGCGACCATCGGCTTGGCACTGCCGAGAAACGCCGCCGCGACCACGATCAGCAGCCCGGTCAGACGGGCCGGCAGCACGTTGAGCACGTCGCAGCTGCGGGCGGCAAGCCGGCCGAACTGCTCATACCGGGGCGAGCGATGGCCGATCGCCTCGTCGAGGCCGTTGAGCACGGTCCACAGCAGCACCCCGGGCAGACCGAGCAGAATGTACCAGAAGGCCGGAGTGACCACGCCCTGGTTGAGATGCTTGGCCGCGGCCTCGATCGCGGCACGACCGACCGCGTGGTCGTCGAGGGTGGCGGGATCGCGCCGGGTCAGACTGCCCACCGCCTCGCGCGCTGCCTCCAGCCCATGATGACTGAGCGCGCGCCGGACCAGGAGAATGCGCTGCCAGGGCTCGCGAACCTGGAGGCAGACCAGCAGCGCCAGCCCCTCCAGGCTCCAGCCATAGGGCAAGGCGCGGCCGAGAGCGTGAATCAGCCAGCCCAGCGCCGCCGCCAGTGCCGCCGCCACCACCACCACCAGCACGCCGCGAACCAGCCGGGTGGTGTCGCCGCGCTCGGGCCGGTTGAGCTTGCGATCGAGCCAGCGCCCGAAGCGGGCGGCCAGGGTCGCCGGCCCCGGCGGCAGCATCGGCGCCAGCGCGCCGGCGGCGTAGCCGTTGATCGCCAGCGCCGCCAGCAACAGCAACAGCGGTCCGGGACCGCCCAGAGCGTGGGAGAGCGCCATGGCCGACCGCGCTCCCTTCAGCGGGCTCCGGCCTGACGCAGCAGATCCGCGACCCGTGGATTGCGGCTCTCTCTGGCCCAGGCCAGGGAATCCCGACCGGTGTAATCGACCTTTTTGACGTCGGCGCCGCCCTTGATCAGGATCTCGACGGCGTCGGCATAGCCCTTGCGTGCGGCAATCATCAGCGCCGTCAGTCCCTGGCGGTTTTCCTGGTTGGGCCGCGCATTCTTTTTCAGCAGCAGGCGGAGGATGCCGGGATCGCCGCCCTCAGCGGCCCAGATCAGGGCATTGTTGCCTTCGCGGTCCGAGAGATTGGCGTGGGCGCCGTTGTCGAGCAGCAGCCTGACCGCCTCGCCGTTGCCGGCCTTGATCGCGATGATCAGCGAGGTGTTCCCGTAGATGTCGGTGACATCGGGCCGGCTGGTGCGAATCAGCACCGTCTTCATCTTCTCGAGATCGCCCGAGGTGGTGGCAGCCAGCAGTTCGGGCGGTGCAAACAGCGACATTTCCGCCCGCGCCGATGGCACCGCCGCCGCCAGCATCGTCATCAACCCTATCGCCATCGCAGCCAACGGAAACCGCAGTCGTCTGGTCACGGGGTCTCTCCCTCTCGCACACGGGGTGACGCTGTCGCCCGGCACCGGCAGGCCGCCGGCCCGGACGGCACATACTAGCGAAAAACCGGGCTCAGTTGCCAGTCGGCTCGTTGCCCGGGGGCCGCTCCGGGGCCGGCCGGTCGAGGACATAGGGCTTATAGCCGCAGTCGGTGACGCGGATGTGGGAGGTGAGCCAGGTCTTGAACAGCACCAGCAGTTCCTGGCTGACCGGTTCGGCCGAGCCGGACAGGAAACGGTCGCGCAGGGCATCGACCCGCGCCGCCAGTTCGACGTGCTCGGCGCGAGCCAGCCCGGGATAATGCCTAGCTGCCATCAGGGCCTCTTCGCGGGTGAAATGGCCGCGGGTGTAATCGATCAGGGCGTCGAACAGCGCCGCCAGCAGCGGCTCGGCACAGCCGCCCTCGAGGGCGTCGAAGAGGCCGTTGACCATCGCGAACAGCTGCTGGTGATCGGCATCGAGCGAGTCCACGCCGACGCTCAAATCCTCGGTCCACAGCATCAACGGCATGTCGGTCTCCGTCCGCTCGGAAAAGGGGCCGGTCAGGCCAGGGCGAGCCGGAACTTCATGGCCCCCCCGCCCCTTGCTATTGGCGATGATCATCCCGCCCAGGGCAACCCGCCGCGCCGACCAAGACCTTATAGCGCTCATAATCGAAAAAGAGGGCCTCAAACAGAGTCGCGACCACGGGACCGGCGATGGCGAATTGACGCGGCGGCGTCAGGAGCCGCGGGGGTGGCCGCAGAGAATGATCGCAATCAACGTTGCGAAGGTCAGAGCCATCAGAGCCAGAAACTCGGGGCCGACCCCGACGGTGCTGGTGCCGACCAGCACCATGATCAGACTCCAGACGCCCGCCGCCACGATGGTTCGGGCCGACATCGCCAGCCGCCAGTCCGTCGGTGTCTGCCGCTTGTCATCGTTCATGGGGTCGCCCGACCTGGGTTCCGCCGCGGCGGAACCGGATTGCTGACTCTCTGATTGAGTCAACAGGTACCATGGCCCGCCCGGCGACCGGGGCGTGGCACCGTGTCACAGAGTCATTCGGCTACACCTTATGAGTGCGCAATAGTCAGGCGCGCTTCCAGCCGGTGCCGCCGGTGCCGTCTTCAAGGATGATGCCGGCGGCGACCAGCTCCTTGCGGATGCGGTCGGCCTCGGCGAAATTCTTCGCCTTGCGCGCCGCGGCACGGGCAGCGATCGCGGCCTCGATCGCATCGGTGGACCACCCCTCGGACCCGGCCGGCGCCGCGCCGCCTTTGAACCAGGCCTCGGCATCCTGGCCGAGCAGCCCGAGCAGCGCCCCGGCCGCCAGCAGCGCGGCCCGGCTGCGCGCCTGATCGAGCGGCGTCCGCGCCTTGTTGAGCTGCCCGGCCAGCTCGTGCAGATGGCTGACCGCCAGCGGCGTGTTGAGATCATCCTCGAGGGCGGCCAGAGTCGGAAACAGCAGCTCCTCGACCTCGGCGGCCGGCACGGCAAGACCATCGGCGGCCGGGCCGGCGGTGCGCAACGCGGTGTACCAGCGATCCAGCGCCGCCTTGGCCTGATGCAGGCCGTCGCGGCTGAAATCGAGCGGCTGGCGGTAATGGGCGGTCAGCAGGGCAAGGCGAACCGCCTCACCGGCATGGCCCTCGTCGCGCAGCTGGCGCACGGTGAAGAAGTTGCCGGCCGACTTCGCCATCTTCTCGCCGTTGACGGTGACAAAGCCGTTGTGCAGCCAGAAGCGGGCCAGCGGCGCGCCGCCATGGGCGCAGCGCGACTGGGCGATTTCGTTCTCGTGGTGGGGGAAGATCAGGTCGAGCCCGCCGCCGTGAATGTCGAAGGTTTCGCCGAGATAGTGCCCCGACATCGCCGAGCACTCGATATGCCAGCCCGGCCGGCCCCGGCCCCAGGGGCTGTCCCAGCCCGGCTGATCGGCGCCGGACGGCTTCCAGAGGATGAAGTCGGCGGCGTCGCGCTTGTAGGGTGCGATCTCGACCCGGGCGCCGGCCACCAGTTCATCCTGGCTGCGCCGCGAGAGCTGGCCGTAGTCGGGCATCGAAGGAACATGGAACAGGACATGGCCCTCGGCGGCATAGCCGTGCCCGGCCGCGACCAGCGCCTCGATGATCGCGATCATCTGACCGATATGCTGGGTAGCGCACGGCTCGATATCGGGCGGCAACGCCCCCAGCGCCGCCATGTCCTGATGATAGGCCGCGGCGGTGCGCCGGGTCAGCGCCTCGATCGCCTCGCCGTTGTCGGCGGCGGCCTTGATGATCTTGTCGTCGACGTCGGTGATGTTGCGGACATAGGTCACCACCGGATAGAGCCGCTTCAGCAGCCGGTACAGGACATCGAACACCACCACCGGCCGGGCATTGCCGATATGGGCGAAATCATAGACCGTCGGGCCGCAGACATAGAGCCCGACCCGGCCCGGCTCCAGCGGCTCGAAGCGGTCCTTGCGGCGGCTGAGGGTGTTGTAAAGATCGAGCGGCATTCGACAATTCCGGTTACGCGACACGGCCCGAGAGGCGGGCCAGCGCCCGGTCCCGGCCGATCAGCGGTAGCAGGTTTTTCAACTCCGGTCCATGCTCGCGGCCGGTCAGGGCGAGACGCAGCGGCAGGAACAGCGCCTTGCCCCTGGCCCCGGTTTCTGCCTTGATCCGCTCGACCCACGCGGCCCAGGTCGCCTCGGTCCAGGGCTCGGGCGGCAGCAACGCCGCGGCGGCACCGGTAAAGTCGAGATCGGCCGCGGTCGGCGTCACCGGAGCGTGGGTCACCCGCAACCACTCGGTGACGTCAGAGAGACGCGAAAGATTGGGCCGCACCGCCAGCCAGAAGCGTTCATCGACCCTGGTATAGCCCATGGCCAGCAGCCGCGGCGCCGCCTCGGCGAACGGGGTCTCGTGGAGCAGGCGGGCGTTCAGGCGCTTCAGCTCCTCGGCATCGAATTTCGGCGTCGCCCGCGAGACCCGGGTCATGTCGAAGCCGGCGATCAGCGCGCCGAGGCTGCGCTGGGGCTCGATGGCATCGGCGGTGCCGAGCCGGGCGAGCAGGCTGAGCAGCGCCATCGGCTCCAGCCCCTCCTCGTCGCGCAGGCTGGCCACGCTGAGGCTGCCGAGGCGCTTCGAAAGCCCGTGGCCGCCGGCATCGGTCAGCAGCGGCAGATGGGCAAAGCCCGGCACCGCGCCGCCCAACGCCCGCCAGAGCTGAATTTGCACCGCGGTGTTGGCCACATGGTCCTCGCCGCGGATGACATGGCTGATGCCGAACTCGATATCATCGACCACCGAAGAGAGCGTGTAGAGCGGCCGGCCGTCCTCGCGCACCAGCACCGGATCCGACAGACTCGAGCCCTCGAACTGGGCCGGGCCGCGCACCAGATCCGTCCAGGACACCGGGGCGTGATCAAGCCGGAAGCGCCAGTGCGGCCGCCGCCCTTCGGTCTCTAGCCGGGTGCGCTCTTCGGCGGTCAGGCGAAGGGCGGCGCGGTCGTAGAGCGGCGGCAGGCCGCGGGCGAGCAGGCTCTTGCGCTTGAGCCCCAGCTCTTCGGCGCTCTCGTAGCAGGGATAAAGCCGCCCGGCCGCCTTCAGCCGCCCGGCGGCGGCCTGATACCGCGCCAGCCGGTCCGATTGCCGCACCCGGCGATCCCAGGTCAGGCCGAGCCAGGAGAGGTCCGCCTCGATCGCTGCGGCAAAGTCCGGAGTCGAGCGCTCGTCGTCGGTGTCGTCGAGGCGCAGCAGGAACGAGCCCCCGGCCTTGCGGGCGAACAGCCAGTTGACCAGCGCCAGCCGGATATTGCCGACATGCAGCAGGCCGGTGGGGCTCGGCGCGAAACGAACGGAAACGGTCATCAGGGGCACTTGGGGTCTGGTCGGGGGAAATGGCTGCGGCAGCGATAGCACACGGCGCGGCGGCGAGAAAGGGCGCCGCCGCGCCATACACCGTCAGCCGGCCGGAGACGCCGGCCGGCCGCGAAACCAGACCTGCCTCCCGGCGGGCGGACTTACTTCACGCCCTTGCCGGCCAGAAACGGCGCATACTTCTTGTCGGAGCCCTGAATGTGCTTGATCAGCCAGTTTTTCAGGAAGTTCATCACTTCCATGCTGAGCGTGGCCGAGGCGCCCGAGTGATACTTCTTCTGAACATCGAGGACCTGATGGGCCAGATCCGCGTGCTCCTTCTTGTGGGGCTCGGAATCGGGATAGCCGTGCTGAGCGAACAGCTTTTCCTCATAGCCGAAATGGGTCTTGGTGTAGTCGATCAGGCTGTCGAGAATCTTTCCGAGCACATCCTTGCCCTTTCCGGCTTGGACCGCGTCAAAGAGATCATTCAGCATCCCGACCAGCTTCTTGTGCTGTTCATCGATACTTGCGATACCGACACTCATCTTGTCATTCCAGGCCATCAGCGGCATGATCGTATCCCCTTTCTCCAAAGGTCCGTCTCCCGCGTCCACGACAGCGGAAGTTGTTTCGTGTGCCCTCCACCCTCGACTTGGCGTCGGGGCACAGCCATCATTCTCGACAATCTATCGCCTGCGAGAGGTTGAAACACCGGGCATCCACCGGAACCGGTCCGAGCGTTTGCTTGGATATTGATAGTAATTGATCGAAAAAATGTCAAGTGATATGTTCAGGAGTTCCCGGGTTTTGGCCATAATCTACTATGCAGACAACAAAGGTCCTTAATACTTTCTTCACGAATGGCAGCCGACCGAGATAAAGTCGCTCCTGGGAATTGAAAGGGTATCCCTCCAACTTATTTGATAGGGTGGAGACTGGGGGTGCGGCCCGGCCCATGTGACCGGGAAGGCGGACCCCGTGGGGGCGGGCGGCATGCGGACGAGGGCGGGCGCCGGGCGCGCTTCACCGCAGGGCAGCGTTGGGCGGGAGCAAGAGCGTGGATTCGATGCAGGACTTCGGCCTGGACAAGGCTCTCGACACGACCCGGACCAAAGTCGCCGAGGCCGCCGCCGACATCGACATGATCACGATGAACATCCGGGTCGCCGGCGCGATGACTTCGCAGGTCAGCCATTCGATCCACGAGGCCCTGAAGGATGCCGAACTGTCGCGCCAGTCGGTGGCCAGCGCCCAGAGCGACGCGACCCGGGTCGCCGAACAGATCGCCGCCCTCGAGCGCACCGGTCACGTCATCGGCAAGGCGATCCAGCTGATTCGCGACGTTGCCCGCCAGACCAACATGCTGGCCCTCAACGCCAAGATCGAGGCCGCCCGCGCCGGCGACGCCGGACGCGGCTTTTCGGTGGTCGCGGAGGAGGTCAAGTCGCTGGCCTCCCAGGTCTCGACCACCACCGCCCGCATTACCGCCCTGCTCGGCGACGTTGTCTCGGGCTCCGAGGCGGCGCAGCTCTCAGTCGACGCCCTCCAGCACAGCATGGCCACCGTCGACGAGCGGATCGGCACCCTGGCCACCGCAGTGGCCAGCCAGGGCGAGCAGGCCGCCCTCACCGCCACCCACATCGAGGAAGCGGCCCAAAGCGCCGAGACCGTGGCCGCCGAGTTGGCCGAGGTCGACCGCCTGACCACCGAGGCGGTATCGCGGGCCTACGACCAGCACACCCCGGCCACCGGCTGACAACGCCCGCGAGGATGTGAAACATTGCTTTTGGCCGGGAGACGATCTGGCTAGACTGGGGGCCGGCATCCACGCCACCCACAGCGATCGCCAAAAAAGAGGGACACGCCAGATGACCGGCACCGCCGTCAATTCCTATGAAATCGATCTCGACCGTAACGACGCCAATCATGTGCCGCTGTCGCCGCTGTCCTTCATCCGGCGCACCGCGGCGATCTACCCGCACCGCACGGCGGTGATCCACGGCAGCCTCCGCCGGACCTGGGGCGAAACCTATCAGCGCTGCGTCCGCCTCGCCTCGGCGCTGTCCCGGCGCGGCATCGGCGTCGGCGACACCGTGGCGGTGATGGCCCCCAACATTCCCGAGGCATTCGAGGTTCATTTCGGCGTGCCGATGGCGGGAGCGGTGCTCAACGCCCTCAACATCCGGCTCGACGCCACCGCGATCGCCTTCATCCTCGAGCACAGCGAAGCCAAGGTGCTGATCACCGACCGCGAATTCGCGACCGTGATCAAGCCGGCCCTCGCGACCTTCGGCAAGCCGATTCTGGTCATCGACATCGACGACCCCCAGGGCCGGGGCGGCGAGATGCTGGGCGAAACCACCTACGAGCAGTTCCTTGAGACCGGCGACCCCGGCTTCGCCTGGACCCTGCCCGACGAGGAGTGGCGGGCGATCAGCCTCAACTACACCTCGGGCACCACCGGCAATCCCAAAGGCGTCGTCTATCACCATCGCGGCGCCTACCTCAACGCCATGGGCAACGTGCTGACCTGGGCGATGCCGCACCATCCGGTCTATCTCTGGACCCTGCCGATGTTCCACTGTAACGGCTGGTGCTTCCCCTGGACGATCACCGCCATGGCCGGCACCCACGTCTGCCTGCGCACGGTCACGGCCAAGGCGATCTATGCCGCGCTGGTCGACCATGGCGTCACCCACCTCTGCGGCGCCCCGATCGTGATGGGCATGATCATCAACGCCGCGGCCGACCAGCAGCGCGCGATTCCCGCCGGCATCAGCATGATGACCGCCGGGGCGGCGCCGCCGGCGGCGGTGATCGAGAAGATCGAGCGCCTGGGCTTCAAGATCACCCACGTCTACGGTCTGACTGAGGTCTATGGCCCGGTGACGGTCTGCGCCTGGCACGAGGTGTGGGACGAACTGCCGATCGAACAGCAGGCGGTCTACAAGGCCCGCCAGGGCGTCAACTCGTCGGTGCTGGAGGGACTGATGGTCGCCGACCCGGTGTCGCTGGAGCCGGTGCCCTCCGACGGCGAAACGATCGGTGAGATTTTCATGCGCGGTAACGTTGTGATGCGCGGCTATCTCAAGAACCCCAAGGCCACCCGGGAGGCTTTCGAAGGCGGCTGGTTCCATACCGGCGACCTCGCGGTCATGCATGAGAACGGCTACATCGAGATCAAGGACCGCTCCAAGGACATCATCATCTCGGGCGGTGAAAACATTTCGACCATCGAGGTCGAATCGGTGCTGTACCGTCATCCGGCGGTCGCCGAAGCGGCGGTGGTCGCCCGCCCCGACGCCACCTGGGGCGAAACGCCCTGCGCCTTCGTCACCCTGCGCCCGGGCGCCAGTGCAACCAGTCATGAAATCATTCACTTCTGCCGCGACAATCTCGCCCGCTACAAGGTGCCGCGTACCGTGGTCTTCGAGGAGCTGCCGAAAACCTCCACTGGCAAAATCCAGAAATACGTTCTGCGTCAGCGCGCCAAGGAGCTGTGACCGCCACCCCGCCCCGGCCGTCTTCCGGACGGCCGGGGCGGGCCACGTGGGAAAACATCGCGGCAATGCGACGGAAAGGGCTTGCCCCTGACCGGGATCGTTGTTACAGCATCCCGAAAGTTATAACGATGCGGGTTCTAACCTTATCGATTCGAGAAGGGTCAACCGCTGTTTTGGTGGGTCGGGGTTGCGGAATTGCCTAACCGCAATAGTTGTGTTAAAGACTGGCGAGGAAAAGAGCGCGGCGCTCTCTTTTGGGTGTCCCACACCAGACATCCGCGACACAAGTCGGTACGCCATTGGTGAAGTAACCAGGGTCAAGGTTCGGCGACCATCGAGCCGAATCACTTAAGTACGTTTGAAACGAGATACCACCATGCAGGTCCAGATTTCTTCGGTGGGCGTCGCCGCTCTGATCGAACGGGCGTCCAGGCTGATTCATTCGATTGGCTACGCCGAAGGGCTTTACCCGGCGCAATGGACGGCGTTGCGCTTCTTTTCCGAGGCGCCGCCCTCGGCACGGACTACCGCCGGCCTCGCCCGCTTCCAGGGCATGAGTCTGGGGCCGGTGGCGCGCACCGTGCGCACCCTGGTGGAAAAGGGGCTGCTGGCCCGCGCCGCCAACCCCTCGAGTCGACGCGCCGACCTGATTGCCGTCACCGCGGGCGGGCAGGCCCTGCTCCGGCGTGACCCGCGCGCCGCGGTGGCCGCCGCCGTCGAGACCCTGCCGATTGAGCAGCGGGAAGTCCTGGCTACGGCGATGGAAATCCTGCTGCACGGCCTGCTGGCCATCCAGCGCTTCCCCGAAGCCGACCCGCAGGAAGGCGGCGACGCCGCCCTCGAAGGCGAAGAGATCGTCTGAGCGGGCTGGCCGCGACCAGCCCATCACATCACTCGCCAGAGTTGAACTGGCTCATCAGCACCCGCTGAGCCTCGTCGGGACCGGCGATCAGTTCGATCAGGCGCACCGAGCGGATCAGCCGGCGCTCGCGGGCTTCTTCGTCGCGCTCGGGCGCGGTCGCCTCCTGTTCGAGCTGGCTGCACACCACCGCCAGCTTCTGCTCCATCTCACGGCGCACCCCCACCGATTCAGCGATGCGGGCGCAGCGTCGCAGCGAGAGCGCGCTTTTCTCGGCGCTCTCCTCCTGTTCAATAGTCGGCCCCTTGCTGGCGCTCTTGCCGCCGCCTTCGGGCGACCGGGCGCGCAAATTCTCGAACAGGGCCTCGTCGGCCTTCACCGCCAGGGTATCGAGGACATAGGTGCCGATTTCCCGGCGCGTGGTCTGAATCTGCTCGACGACGTTGCGATCGCGGAGGCCGCCAAGAGTCTTCTCCAGCGACGCCAGCCGGCTGACCATCTGCTCAGCAACCTGGGTGCCTTCGACCGGGTCCGAGGTCTTGATCTTGGTCTGGCGCAGATCCTGAGCTTCAAAGGCGAGTTTGCTCAGCGCGTTGGTGCCGACGGTTTTGACCAGGCCGTTGCGCTCGTGGATGGTGCAGGGCATCGAAGCCTCGGCCAGCACCTTCAGCAGGTCGCCGGGCTTCGACATCCGCGCCAGCACCACCAGGATAAAGGTCTGGACCTTGCGCGTCGACTCATTGCCGAGCCGGCTGATCACCTCGGCCAGCAGTTCGGTATCGACTTCCGACAGCGCCTGGATCGGCTTTTCCGGCAGGTGGATCTTGACCGTTTCGACCTCGGCGGCGATGCCGAGAATATCGGAGATGTCGGTCAGCTGCTGCCGCATGTCTTCGGTGACGGTCAGGCTGTCGGAGCCGACCTTGCGCCGGCCGATGCTGGTGTCGGCTTCAAGGAAACCGGCCAGCGCCTTGCCCGCCGCCTTCCAGAACGGCAGCCCGACGGCATAGATGTCGGCGGAATTCGAGACCTCGATCGTTTTCAGCGCCCGCTCGGTGCGCTCCAGCAGTTGGGCGTCGACCAGATTGTGCACGACCAGCCAGCACGGGTGGATGGTATGGCGCGACAGCCGGCCGATCCGCGCCCGGTAGCGCTCGGGCGGGTCGAACAGATCCTCGACCGGCCGGAACAGCAGACGCTGGCCGGTAATCGGACGCGGCGGCTTCAGCTTGACCAGCCGCGGCCTGATCTTGTCCAGAACCTCGCGCACCTGATCGCGGTCGGGGACTTTCTCCACCAGGGCCAGCACGCCCAGCAGCTTATCGTCGGGCAACCCCAGACTGACGAGAGCGACCTCGCGCCATTTCTCAAGCGAACTCATTTCATGCCCGCCCGGCGAGCCTCGATGCGCTGGACCTGATCATAGTCCAGCACACCCGACCGCCAATCTTCGTTGGCCCGCACCCAGCGCCTTTGAATGACGCCGAGGGCGCTCGCCTTCTTTTCGTCGATGACCTCCAGCTGCTCGCGGGGAATCTGCGGCAGCAGGGGAAAGGTGTCGGCAATCATGGTCTGCCGCTCCTTGTCGGTCTTGTCGGACACCTCATGGAACAGGGTAATGACATAATCCCAGCCATCGAGCAGCCAGGACAACTGACGGACCTCGGAACTGACCGAGGTGAAGCGCTTTTCCCAGGCCCGCAGCATAGCCGCCAGTGCTTCGGTCTCGGTATCGACCTTGAGCACGGTCTTCGAGGCCAGCTGATTGGTGAGTTCGGCCACCTTGGCCTCAAACTCGCCGAGCTGGGCCACCTCTTCGGGCATGCTCGAGGTCCAGCCGCGCACGGTGTCGCGGAACAGGATCAGATCGTCGGTCAGCGCCCGCAGCCGTCCGGGTTCCGGCGCCTGTGGCAAGCCGATCGGCGCGATCAGCGAACTCAGGGTTTCGATCCGCAGGTAAAGGTCGTCGTGGGGAATCTTCAGCCGGTCGGCCACCCCGAGCAATGCCCCGCGCATCCGTTTTTGCGCCGTTTCGGTGGCCAGGCCGTCGGCGATCAGATCCTTCGAGGAGACGTTGACCAGCTTCAGCAGTTGCAACACCAGGAGAAAGGTCGTCAGCACCTGATACTGCTTTTCGCTGTCGAGGATTTCCTGGGCCTTCCGCGCGGCGCGCGGCCCCGACAGCCCCTTGGCCGCCACCTCCAGCGTGACGTGGCGCATCTTGATCGGATCATCGACGTCATGCTGCTGCATCAGATCGAACAGCACCCGGTCGTGAAGGGTGGTGGTCATCGTGCCGATGATCGACTTCCAGGGCATGACGTAGCAGCCCTTGCCGCCGGACAGGCTGGGCAGCACAAACTCCCGCCGTTTCGAGCCATCGTCGCGACGCATCCGGGCCTGGGCCAGGGCAGGCGTGGTGAAGGGCACGGCGATTCCACGCTCGGCCCATGTGTTCGCCACCAACCCGGTCAGTGTTCCGTTCGACATCGCGCCATTCATCAGATTCGGGATCGGCCCGCGGGGCGCGGAGATACCGGCAACCCAGCCCGCGCAAGAGATGACCATCTTATACCGGACCGACACCGAAAAGGGCCGCCGGACGGCAACGCATCAATGCACAGAAAAAGTGTTGCAAATACTCCGCATGCCGTCAAGCCGCGCCAGCATACCAATCCCTAATATTAAGCCGCGCCGCCGCGGCAGCCTGTGGCATGGCGCCGCATGCCGGCCGGAATACCGGAGCGTGACGGCGCGACGGCGGATGCTGATCGCGACTCGCCACACGCGCTTCAGTCGGGCCAGCGGTTATGCAGCCACAGCCATTGCTCCGGCCGCTCGCGGATCCAGGATTCGAGCCGCGCGTTGATCCGGGTCATGTAGGCCACGATATCGGCCTCGCGGTTGCCGGTGTCGGGGACGTATTCGGGCGGCGTGATCGTGACCCGGAAACGGGCGCCGCCGAGGCGCTCGGCCCGCGCCACCAGCACCGGACAGCGGTATTTCAGCGCCAACTGGGCCAGCGACGGCGCGGTCATCGCCGGGCGGCCGAAAAATGGCACCGGCAGGCCGTCGTTGAGCTTCTGGTCGATCAGCATGGCGATGGCGCCGCCGTCGACCAGGGTTTTGACCATCGCCCGCGCCGCCTCCTGACCCTTGGGCAGAAAGCGGCCGGCCCCGGCCCGGCGGCGGCCGGTCATCAGGTGGTCGATCAGCGGGTTGTTGGGCCGGCGGTAAACCAGGGTCATGGCCAGACCGTGGCGGGCGCCGGTGGAGGGGAACAGCTCCCAGTTGGCAATATGGCCACTGACGATCAGGCAGGGATGCCGTCCCCGCGCCGCCTGCGCCCGCAGATGCTCGCCGCCGACCATCTCGATCCGGCCGACCCTGGTGTCGTCCCACAGCCGGTCGATGTGGGGATGCTCGGCCATGGTGCGGCCGAGATTGTCCCACATGCCGCGCACGATGGCGCGATGGCGCTCGGGCGGCAGTTCGGGCAGGGCGCGCCCGACATTGCGCAGCGCCCGGCGGGTCAGCCCCGGCATCAGCAGCCCGACGGTCCGGCCGAGCAGCCCGCCCAGCGCCGAGGCCAGCCCCACCGGCAGCATCGCGAAGCCGAAATAGATCGGATAGACCAGCGCCGCCACCAGCGGATCGAGCAGCAGGCGGCGCAGGCGGGTGATGAATTCGCTATGATCGGCCATGATGATCGGCTTTGGCAGACAGGGGCGGTTCATGGTGATCGACCGCCGACGCCAGCAGACGTGTGAAGGCGCCGCCGCTGCGCCAGGCGATGGTGACCGGCAGCACCCGGACCCGGGACCGGACCGCCGGGGGCAGCCGCGCAAAATCCTTGGTCGTGGTCACCAGTTCGGCGCGCAGCCTGTGGGCGCGCTCGATCAGATGCAGAATCCGGTTCGCCTCGTAGGGCTGGTGATCGGCGAAGGCCACCCGCTCCAGGACATGGGCGCCGAGGTGCTCCAGGGTCTCAAAGAACTTGGCCGGGCGGCCGATGCCGGCGAAAGCCATCACCCGCTGGCCGCGCAAAGTCTCGGCCACCTGATGGTCCGGCTCGAGACGGGCGTGGAACACCGGCAGATGACCGCCCGAGGACGCGGCGAAGGCCAGAGCCTCGGTGGCGATGCCGGTCTGGTCCTCGCCCATGACCACCAGGGCCGAGGCCCGGGCCAGTCCGCGATCAACGCTTTCCCGCAGCGGACCGGCCGGGATCACCCGGCGGTTGCCGAAGCCGGTGGCGCCATCGACCACCACCACGGCCAGCCGGTAGGCCAGGGAAAAATTCTGAAAGCCGTCGTCGAGCACCAGGGAGCGGGCGCCCTCGGCAACCGCGGCCAGGGCGCCGGCACCGCGGTCGCGGGCAACCCAGGTCGGCGCCCGTTCGGCCAGCAGCAGCGCCTCGTCACCGACGTCGCTGGCCTCGTGGAGATGGGGCGCGACCCGCACCGGCCCGGCCAGCCGGCCACCATAGCCGCGGCTGAGAAACTGGGGCGCCAGCCCCCAGCCCGCAAGGGTTTCAGCAATCGCCAAGGCCAGCGGCGTCTTGCCGGCGCCGCCGGCAACCAGATTGCCGACGCACACCACCGGCACCCCGACCAGCCGGGGCGCGCTGCGCGAGCGGCGCATCCGGCCGGCAAGATCGTAAAGGCAGCCCAGCGGCTGAAGCAGAGCGGCGGTCACGCCTGCGGGCCGATACCAGAACGCCGGTGCCTTCATGACCGCAACCCTCCGTCAGGCGGGAGAAAGGGGAACCGGCGGCGTGATCCCGGCCTCGGCCAGCAGCGGCCCCAGCACCGAAAGCGCGGCGTCGGCAACGGTCTGGCGATGACGCAGGATCACCCCGACCCCGGCCCCGGCGAGGCGGGCACGGGCCGGGGCGTCGCCCAGCAACTCGGCCACCGCCTCGATCAGCCGGTCCGGATCGGCAACCTCACGCGCCGCCGCCGCGGCCAGCAGTTCGGCGGTGATCTCGGCAAAATTGCCCATCCCGGGACCAAACAGCACGGCGCAGCCCAGTTGCACGGGTTCGATCGGGTTTTGGCCGCCATGGGGCACGAACGAGCCGCCGACGCAGACCACCGGCGCCAGCCGGTAAAAGACGCCCATTTCGCCCATGGTGTCGGCCAGATAGACGGCGTCGCCCGGGGCGGGCAGCGCCCCCCGGGACCGGCGGGCCAGCGTCAGGCCGCGCCCGCCGAGCAGGGCCTCGATTGCGCCGCCGCGCGCCGGATGACGCGGCGCGATCATGGTCAGGAGACCGGGAATCCGGTCGGCCAGCGCCTCGTGAACCCGGGCGGCGATCTCGTCCTCCCCGGAATGGCTGCTGGCGAACAGCCAGACCGGC
This sequence comes from Rhodospirillaceae bacterium, assembly GCA_037132135.1. GTDB lineage: Bacteria > Pseudomonadota > Alphaproteobacteria > Azospirillales > Azospirillaceae > BOG-933. The sequence goes on along the minus strand of JBAXPR010000022.1, from coordinate 6,738 downwards.
CGGCCGGCGATCGCCTGCGTCAGCGCCTCCAGCCCGGCGGCGTCGGCCGGTGGCGGCTGGGCGGCAAACTTGAGATTGCCGACACACCTCACCCCGGTGGCGCCCAACCGGCTGAGACGATCGGCGTCGGCGGCGGTCTGAGCCAGCAGAACCCGGAAGGTGCCGAGCAGTGAGCGGATGACCGCGGGACACCACTGCCAGCGCCGGAACGACCGCTCGGACATCCGGGCATTGATCAGCGCCGCCCGCAGCCCGCGCCGGCTGATTTCGCCCAGCATGTTGGGCCAGATTTCCGACTCGACGATCAGGGTCACGTCGGGCTGCCAATGGTCGAGAAAGCGCGCGACATAGCCGGGCCGGTCCAGCGGCACGAACTGGTGCAGCGCCCGCGCCGGCAGCCGCTCGGCCATCAGCGCCGCCGAGGTCACGGTGCCGGTGGTGACCAGCACGCGGAGCCGCGGGTCGGCGGCGGTCAGACGGTCGATCAGGGTCAGCACCGAGAGCGACTCGCCGACGCTGGCGGCGTGAAACCACACCAGCGGCCCCTCGGGCCGGAGACAGGAGGGCACACCCAGCCGCTCACCCTGGCGTGCCGGATCTTCCTTGCCAGCCAGCCGGCGGCGATGAAGGTAATAGTGCAGAACCGGCCCGCCGATACGGGTCAGGCCGCGATACAGGGCGAGCAGCATACCAGTGGTCACAAAACTGACGTTTCGTCGCTGTTTAGCACGGCGCGCCCTCATCTTGCCAATTGTTTCGCTCGCGGCGCTCCGACACGGCTTATGAGCAAAACCGGAAGGTCTTGTCAAGACGACTAAAAATATGCTAAAGGTTTCTCAGACAAATTCCCGCAGACAAATTCCCGGCGTATCCTTAATTTTTTTTAACCATAACAAATAACGCTAGGTTGCGAGAAAGGAGAAACGATGATCCGGAAAATGCTTGCCGTCGCGGTCATCGTCGGCACTCCCCTTCCGTTTCACGCCGCCAAGGCCGAGACCCTGAAGCAGAGCGTCAAGTGCCTGGCCGATAATATTTACTTCGAGGCGCGCGACGACGGCCCCGCCGGCTGGTCCGCGGTCGGCCACGTCACCCTCAACCGCTGGCGCCACCTGCGCCTGCAGCGGCCCAACGTCGGCATCTGCACCATCGTCTATGCCGGCAGCCAGCGCGGCCATCATCGCTGTCAGTTTAGCTGGGCCTGCGACGGCAAGCCCAAGCACAAGACCGAAAAAGAGGTCGCGGAGCAGATCACCCGCCTCGCCTGGCAGCTGATCGAGGAGAAGCGGGCGGTGGCCGACCCGACCCGCGGTGCCATGTATTTCCACGAAAAGCGGGTGCGACCGCGCTGGGCCAAGGATGGCTCGACCAAGCGGACGGTGGCCATCGGCCGCCATTACTACTACAAGCCGACCCGGCCGACCGAAATGGCCGAGGCACCGGCCGCCCCCACCCCCTGCGCCGGCCCGATCGATCGCCTGCTGTTCAACAATTTCGGCGTCAGCCTCAGCGGCGTTACCACCTCCTGCGAATAACACCGGCCGGAATGCCGACGGAAATAACCGGTTACCATTTGGACTGTCGCCGCGCCCCGGAACGGTGGGCGGACGACGGTCGCGATCGGCCTTGGCGCCGACCAGCCGGTGCGCGCCCAGGTCAAGAGCATAGCTCTGGTCCGCCCGGTGCTGCCGCCGCTGTCCCCTTGATCTGACGGACCGCACCGGCTACCTTCGCCAGGACGCCGGACGGGTGGCAGAGCGGTTGATTGCACTGGTCTTGAAAACCAGCGAGGGTGAAAGCCCTCCGTGGGTTCAAATCCCACCCCGTCCGCCAACCGCCTGCGGCGCGGTGGCCTGGGTCAGCCGCGGGGGCGCGAGCGGCTGCTGCTGACCTGCCGCCGGTCCCCCATCACCCACCAGATAGCAAAATCGAGATCGCTGGCCAGCTTGGCCTCCAGCGTCACCGCGTCCTGGACGCTCGGGCAGAGGCAGGACCGGATGGGCCGTCCGGTGTCGGCGTAGATGATGACGGTGCGGTCGATCCGGCGGATCGAGACCGGGTGGAGGCGGGGCGCCGCTGGCGGTTTCGCCTCGGTCATCATCCACTTTCGCGCCAGTTCGGGATCGTTCTCGAACCGGGCCGCCATGGCCTTTGCCCCGGTGACGGTGGCGTAATTCGCTGTTCGGCTGTGGGTGCCGTCGGCGACGGTCAGGCTACTGTTGGCGGTGGTGATGGTCAGGTTGTCAGCCATGGGCCGCTTGGTCACCCCAGTGATACGACTCTTGAAAAGGGTCTGCGCGGAAAGCACCCGCGCAGGCCAAGCCTCCCGATAGTGCACTCAGGCCGGGCCGCAATCAAGAAAAGGCGTCGGCCGGGCGCCGCGCCCGCCGCGTGCGGCCGCCATGGCCCCCTGTCTCCCTGCGGTAACCCCGCGGGAGAAAATGACTGCCCTGTCGAAATCATCTATCCCAAAGCCGGGACATTGCTGTAAACGTCGCTGATCTGAAACCATGACACACGACAATGAACCCGCAGACTGATTACGATAGTGAAGTTGATGCCGCCATGGCACAGCTCGGTCCGACCTTCCTCGCCTCTATCAAAGCGCCAACCGGCCGCGGCTCCCACGCACCGAGAGGACGCACGTCACGTGATTTTGTGGTCGAACACGTTCGGCCCCGCCGCCGGGCGGCGGTCGCCGCCGATCATAGTGGCCATCGCTCCTGAGCGTCGCCGCCCGGCCCCGCGACTGGCGGGCTCCCTGCGATTGGCCGGCGGATTGAAGCGTCCGAAAGGTGCACGATGTTCATGATCGATCCCACCGATGTGGTCGCGATCCGCCGCGCGCTCGAGACCTGCGGCCGGGATGGGGCCCTGACCGAACTGCGCCGGCGCTTCCCGGTGGTCAGCGCCGAGCGCGCGGGGGCCGCGCTCGACTACATCCTCGCCATGCCGGTCGATCCGCCACCGTCGGCCCGGGAGCGGAGCGGCTGGACCGGGGCGCGACAGGGACCGCCGCACAAGCCGCGGCGCTGACCCGCGCCCGCCGGGGATCAAGCGGGGCCAAAAGTCGCGGCCTCAGCGCCAGACGACGGCGATGCCGAGCAAAAACGAGGCGGCGAAGACGATGATGATGGTCGCCGCGGCGGCAATCCTGCGCGGAACCTTCCGGCGGGTCGCCGACTCATCGGCCCGGCGCTTCATCCGCTGGCTTAGAGTTTCGTAACGGTTGGTCATCAGATCCCGAGCACGGCCAGAGCACGGCGCGCACGGTATCATCGGTCGCCGGCCCTTCCAAGGACCGCGATCCCGGCATAGACTGCCGGCGCGGCATCGTCCCGACCAGCCGGCAGCCGAGGCCGGTCAGCCGGATGGCAGGACGACGGCGCCGTCACAGGGAGCAGGCTTTCATGCTGGAACGGTTTATCGAAGCTGTCCTGCTCAGCGCATTCTTCTCAACCGTCGCCTATGGCATAGGCCGGTTGGCCGGCGCCGTTACCGTCAAGATGGTCGAGAAGAACGGCGACGGCGAAGAGTTGCGCAAGGCGATCGCCCGGCGCGGCACGATTGAGCGCAATCTCTCCAACCGGGCCGGTGAACTCAGGAAGGCCATGGCCAGGCTTGACCGCGAGATCAAGGAGCTGACAACTCAGCGCACCCAGCTCAATCTGGCGGCGGCCGAGGCCAATCAGACGCCGGACCGGGTCATTCGGCTGATCGGACAGGAAGTCAGGGGCGCCATGCCCTATCTGGCCCTGGTGATGAATAAATACGTATCGCCGACCGGCGGCGGCAAGACCGCGGTCGACCCCGCCTGGGCCACCGCACAGGAGGTTGAAGTGTGGGCGACCTCCATCGGCGAGGCGCTGAGCGAACTGGCGAAGCGTTATCCGGAATCCCAAGGCTTCAAGGTCACCAATCTGGTTTCGCCCAATGCCCAATCCGGGGCAACCGGCAACGGCGACGATGACGGTCCCGACGAGGATTGATGAGCGGACCCAAGTGCGGGAACCAACCCGGTCGGCTACCGCCCGAGCATGACATCCATGACTTCGCTGCCGGTGTGCACGGCCCAGCCGACTCCCTCCATGGCGACACTCTTGAAGATGCCGAAGCTGCAGCCGAGACCGGCCCCCATAATAACCAGCGGCGGGCTGGCGAGCATCAACTCGCCCATCGCCACGATCTCGGCGATCGGCAGCGCTGAGGAAAAGGCTCCTTCCGCGGCGCCCTTTAGGCAGCCGGTAAAGGTCTCGTCCTCCCTGGGCTCCAGGCCAACCGCCCGATTGAACGCCGTCACCGCCCGGGAAACGCCGGACTCGTACCCCAGCGATTTCACCGCCACGACGGCCATGACCAGGGCAAGCAGAACCAGGACCGCCAGCCTGACCGGGCGGCCGACGCGAAAGCCCGGGCGCAGCCAGGACCGGGAGGAACGGTTGGTCCGCCGCCGCCGGGCGGCCGGCAGCGGCGCCGGCCACAACCGCCCGACCGCCCGCCCCGCCTTGCGCCACAAATCCCCCCAGCGGCGCGGCTGGAAAAAGGCCCGGAACCGGCGCCAGAACCCGCTCCCCCCGGCGGCGGCCGGAGCGGATTTCGGCCTCGCCTTCGGGGACGGCGCTTTTGCCCCGCCGGCAGCCCGTTTGGAGCGGCTGGCCGGCTTTGGGCGCGGTGTTGAGATGTTTTTATCAACCATTGCCAAAACCACTGTCTGGACAAGCATAACACGATTCGGCCGTAATGAGAATTGGGATTCCCCTGACCGCAAATGGTGTCAAAGGTTCCGGTCAGCCGAACCGTGACTTGTGCCGTCAGAGTATTGGCATGCTCACGGAGCGTTCTGTTCAGGGGTCCGGCTCTGCCGGGGCCTCAGGCGACCATGGCCGCATCGGTGCGGTCATCGTCGCCATCGGCCCGCGGGGCCTTGGCCTCGAGGCGATCGACAAAATAGCCGAAGGTCGTCGGATAGCGCTCGGTCACGGCAACGCGGGCGCTCATGAGAGAACTGGCCCAGACTTCCACCCGTTGCCCGGACTTCCAGGACTCATCGAGCAGCGGATGCGGCTGCCCTTTCGAAAGGTAGGAAAGAACGTAGCGGTTTCCCACGATGAATGTATAGCATCGATGATCGATGATATCATTGCCGATCACGCGAACCAGTTCATCACCCGAGCTTTGTATCTTTTTCAGCGTCTTGATCAGGGTCGCCCGCTGGTTTTGCGCGGCATTGACCGCGTCTCTCTGCTGGTCGATCAACTGGCGCAGGCCGTCCCGCCGCCGCTTCAGTCTCGGGATCAGGCTGGCGCGTTTCCGGCTGTCGAGGGCCAGTTTGCGCATCCGTGCCGAGCCCGACACCAGCAATTCCAGGGCGGTGCCGATGATCGCCGAGGCGATCCAGGCCACCAGCAGAGAAGCCGCGATGGCAAGGACAATAAAAAAAATGGTTTCGAGCCCGCGCGCATCGGACTGCAAATAGTACCCCGAGACGACGATTGACTTCCCGCTGTCTGACAGCATTGATCGGCCTATCGCAAATCGTAACCCTGGGGGAGCGCCGGCCCCGCCTCAGGCAGGGCTCCGGCCTCTCTGACTGCCATCCTGCGCCCTACCCCACCGGCTTTTTCGGCTTGGGCAGATCCAGCTTGATGTGCAGTTCCTTCAGCCGCTCGGGCGTGGTCGGCGAAGGCGCCTGCATCATCAGGTCCTGGGCCTGCTGATTGAGCGGGAAGCAGATCACCTCACGGATATTGGGCTCGTCGGCCAGCAGCATCACGATGCGGTCGATGCCGGGGGCCGAGCCGCCATGGGGCGGCGCGCCGAGCTTGAAGGCCGAGAGCATGCCACCGAACTTCTCTTCCAGCACCTCGGGCGCGTAGCCGGCGATGGCGAAAGCCTTGTACATCACCTCGGGCAGATGGTTGCGGATCGCGCCCGACGACAGCTCAACGCCGTTGCAGACGATGTCGTACTGATAGGCGTTGATGGTCAGCGGGTCCCGGGTTTCCAGGGCCTTGAGCCCGCCCTGGGGCATCGAGAACGGGTTGTGGCTGAAATCGACCCGGCCGGTCTCCTCGTTAAGCTCGAACATCGGGAAATCGGTGATCCAGCAGAAGCGGAAGGCGTTCTTCTCCGAGATGTCCATCTCGGCCGCGATCTTCATCCGCGCCTGCCCGGCCAGCTTGTTGGCCGCAGCCACCTGATCGCAAACGAAGAAGATGGCGTCGCCGTCCTCAAGACCGGCCAGCGCGCGGAGCGCCGCCTGGGCCTCGGCGGGCACGAACTTGGCGATTGGCCCCTTGCCGCCCGCAGCTTCGAAGGTGATGTAGCCGAGGCCGGGCGCGCCCAACTCGCGCGCCCAGTCGTTGAGCTTGTCGAAGAAGGAGCGCGGACGGGCCGAAACCTTGGGCGCCCGGATGCCGCGCACCACGCCGCCCTTGTCGATGATGCCGCGAAAGGCGCGGAACTCGACGTCAGGCCGTCTGAACACTGCCGTGACGTCGCAGATTTCCAGCGGATTGCGCAGGTCCGGCTTGTCGGAGCCACATTTCAACATCGAATCGGCGTAGGTAATGCGCGGAAACGGTGGCGGCGTGATCGCGGGATGGCTGTCGCGCCGGAACGAGCCGAACTCCTCGAACACCCCGTGCAGCACCGGTTCGATCGCGGCGAAGACATCGTCCTGGGTCACGAAGGCCATCTCGAAATCGAGCTGGTAGAACTCGCCCGGCGAGCGGTCGG
>JBAXPR010000021.1:0-39388 GCA_037132135.1 Rhodospirillaceae bacterium | reverse complement strand
TGGATACATCCCACATGTAGTGGGTGTATGTCTTAACCGGATAGGCATGCTTCAATCCAATTGTCATGAGAATTTCTCCAGTCAGGCATCCCGATACCAATTTTTAACCGATTTTTCATAAAAATTTTATTGGGCGACCACCCGTCGGCCTTCCGGCGGCCAGAGCTGTGCAAAACCAGGGTTGCGATTGAGAAAAATATCATATTTCCTAATGGTTATCCGCCTGCCCGCCCCTGCCGCCCGGGCGCCGCGCCACCCCGTTCCGTCCAGCAAGGTCCCGAGCCGATGCCCAGCAAACCCGAGCCCTCACTGCCGCCCTGCGACGACACGTCGCTGGTCACCCGTCATGGTCAAGATGGGGTGGCGACCCTCACGCTCAACCGCCCCAAAACGCGCAACGCCCTTTCCTCGGCCCTGATCGCCGAGTTGCAGCGGACACTTGACAGCATAAACGATGACCCCGGCGTTCGGGTGGTGGTGCTGGCCGGCGCCGGCCCGGTTTTCTGCGCCGGCCACGACCTCCGCGAACTTCGCGACAACCCCGGCGCCGCCGCTTGTCAGGCGCTGTTCAGCCAATGCGCCCGACTGATGCAGACCATCACCCGCCTGCGCCAACCGGTGATCGCCCGCGTCCACGGCGTCGCCACCGCCGCCGGATGCCAACTGGTGGCCACCTGCGACCTCGCGGTTGCCGGCGCCGGTACCCGATTCGCGACTCCGGGAGTCAACATCGGCCTCTTTTGCTCGACACCGATGGTGGCGCTCAGCCGCGCCATCGGCCGCAAGGCGGCACTGGCGATGCTGCTGACCGGCGACACCATCGATGCCGTCCAGGCCCGCGACTGGGGGTTGATCAACAGCGTCGTGCCCGACGCCGACCTCGACGACGCGGTCGCCGGCCTTGCGGCCCGAATCGCCGCCAAATCGCCGCTGACCCTTGCGATCGGCAAAGCGGCGTTTTATCGCCAGATCGACCTCGACCTCGCGGCGGCCTATGCCGACGCCGCCCAGGTGATGACCCGGAACATGCTGGCCGACGATGCCCAGGAAGGGATCACCGCCTTCCTCGACAAACGGCCGCCGGTCTGGCGCGGATCGTAACGACTCCGAGGGGAGAAATCCGGAACTTACTTCCAGACCAGCCGCCCCACCCACGATCAGCCGCCGCGCCGGATCCAGACCACGGGGGCGATCCATTGCAGCCCGACATTTTCGAGGTCATGATAGTCCGGGTTGTATGACCTCAGGGTAAACAGGCCATCGCCGCGGCCCGGAATGACATATTTGAGGTAGCCGGCGCCATCGACCGTCTTGACGGCGCAATCGCGGCGGCGGAACTGGGCCGGATCGACATTGCGCAGATCGGAAATCTGCCGGCGCGAGCAGATCACGATGTCACCATCGCGATAAGCAGGAGCCATCGACGCTCCCTGCACTTCAATCGCGAAAAAATCTTCGCGACCGAGATCGAAGTCGACAAAGCGCGCCTCAGTTACGACATCAGGAAGCGCCACCCACTCTTCTCCGGCGCTCAGCCGTCCGATTATCGGCAATCGGGAACTGCGGGCACCATCTCCGGTCCTCAGCCACCACTCATTGACACCCAACGCTTGTGACATTCGCGCAAAGGCATCGCCACGAGGCTGTACCACCTCACCGGTGACATATTTGTAGAGCCGGCCTTTATCGATCCCTGTCCGCCGTTCGAACTCGACCACTGACCACCCCTTGCGGTCTAGCTCATCGCGAACGCGTTTCCACCAAGAGTGCATCGGTCCTACACGTTCATTCATGTCCGTTGACTGGAGTTAATGATCGCTAACACGATGAGTCGCACAAGGACACAGAATTTTATTCCACTACGTGACCAGGACTGGTGAGAGATTGATCGGATTCGGGCATTTTTTCTAAAATTGCAGTCGCGGTCCTCACAATGACCCCTCCCGACACCGAAGGTAATTGTATTCTCCGATCGGATGTTCCTTCGAAAAGATGGTCCTCCCCTGCCCGTGATGGCAAGAGAAGCGCGTGTCAGCCCCAGGTTTCCCGCAACCGCTCAATGAGCACCGCAATCCGGTCCGAAAGCTGCCGCAGCCGCTGAAGTTCCCGTTCGACCGCCGCAACGTCGACCGGGGTCTGATGAACGGCGGCATCGATCGCAGCGATGCCATTATTAATATCAGTCCGAATTCGGGAAAAAGTTTCCGTAGCCATTCCAACAACTCCTGAATTCAGTATCCCCATTTCCTATCACCGCAACGATTTCATAGGAAACGTTCTTGTCACTGAATGTTCTGGTTTTGATGTTAAGGATTGTTTCTGTCGGCTCTTCATGGATCATGCCGTCGGGCATTCCGAAAAATCATCGTAAGCTGCCAATGCAACTCGGATGCCAGCGAAAATCCGGCACAATTGCTGGCGCGGGCGCGGCCACGGCGGAGCGATCTTCTCGTTTTGCGTGGCAAAGCCCTTGCGAAACGCGACCAACGTTTCGTTTTGACGCCGGGCCGGCTGGAAGGCTGTTGCGGCGGGCTGACCGCGGTCAGCCTCCGAGCGCCGCCAGCAGAGCGTCCTGATCGGGCCGGGCCGCCACCCGCACCGCGCGCCAGGACAGGCCGCTCTCAGAGGCGGCGCCTGCCACCGCGCCGCTAAGGCAGACCAGGGTTAGGCCAGCCGCGGCCGTCGCAAGTCCGGCCGCCGACAGCAGGGCCGCCAACGCCCGCGCCGTCCGGGGCGAAAACAGCAGCACAGCGTCGACCGCCCCGGCGCTCAGGGCCGCCACCGTGGCCGCCGACAGCGCCGCCGCCGGCCGAGCCTGATACAGCACGGCGCGCCGCACCACAAATCCGGCCGCGGTCAGCAGACCGCCAAGGTCGCCGGCCCGCTCGGTGGCCGCGATCTGAAGCATCGCCCCCACCTCGGGCCGGCACTGGCCGATCACCAGCCGGGCCAGCGCCGCGACATCGCCATCCGCACTGGAAACGTTCCAAAAACCATGATCAATTGCAGCAGCAGCCGTAGCCCGGCCCACGGCATAGACCGGCAGTTCGCGCCCGGAGCACCGGGGGGCGAAGGCGCGCACGCCGTTGGCGCTGGTGAACAGAATTGCCTGAATTTCCTTCAGGTCCGGGAGCGGCTGATCGAGGAGGGCGATCTCCAGCAGGGGCTCGATCAGCACCTCGTGACCGCGCCCGCCGACCGCCAGCGCCAGCGCCCCGGCATCCTCCAGCGGCCGGGTGATCAGGACCCGGCTCACGGGTGGACCCGGAACACATCGGCCGGCAACCGCGCCTTCAGGTCTTCGCCGGCATCGCGGCCGAGCGCCCCGGCATCGGCAACCCCGCCCCGCCGGCGCACCGAAAAGCTCTCGCTGCCGTCGGGCCGGAGCACCAGGGCATCGAGGATCAGCCCGCCATCACCGTCGAGTCGGGCATAGGCGGCGATCGGAGTCCGGCAGGAACCGTCCAGCACCGCGAGCAGAGCGCGCTCGGCGCCGACCCGCGCCGCGGTGTCGGCGCAGGCCAGCGGCGCCAGCAGGGCAAGAGCGGCCGCATCGGCGCTCCGGCACTCGATGCCGATCGCACCCTGCGCCACCGCCGGCAGCATCACCTCGGGCTCGAGCACCGCCGTGACGCCCTGGGTCAGGCCCAAGCGGGTCAACCCGGCCAGCGCCAGCAGCGTCGCCGCCACCTCGCCCGCCGCCAGCTTGGCCAGCCGGGTTCCGACATTGCCGCGCAACGGCACCACCACGAGATCGGGCCGGCGCGCCAGCACCTGGGCCTGACGGCGCAGGCTGGCGGTACCCACCACCGCCCCGGCCGGCAAACCGTCGAGCCCCTGCCCCGAGGCGGAAAACCAGGCGTCGCGGGCATCGACCCGGGGCAGCAGGCAGGAAATCTCCAGACCTTCAGGCAGCCAGGTCGGGACATCCTTCATCGAATGGACCGCGAGATCGATCGCGCCAAGACTCAGCGCCTCCTCGATCTCCTTGGTGAACAGGCCCTTGCCGCCGGCCTCGGCCAGGGTGCGGTCCTGGATGCGGTCGCCGGTGGTCTTGATCACCTGGATCTCGATCGCCCCGGCTTCGGCCAGCGCCGGATGGGCCGCCGCCAGCCGCGCCCGGGTTTCGTGAGCCTGTGCCAGCGCCAGCGGACTGCCGCGGGTGCCGATGCGCAGGGGGCCGGTTCGCACCGATCGGGTCATGGCTGATGATCCTCAAGGCCTGAGTCCAAAAAAGCGGCGCGACCCTAGCACGATCGCGGGGTGGAGCAAGACCGGCGAAAACGCCGGCGGCGCGATCCCGATCCGGAATCGCGCCGCCGACGAAAATCCCGCTATCCGGTCTGCCGGCCGATCAGGCCGCCATCTGCCGCAGGCTGAGGGCCTCATCGACCCCGCTCAGCGCCTCGCGGAGCGCGGCGAGGGCTTCCTCCGCCCGCTCGGCGGCGGTCGTCCAGCCATCGCTGTTGGCGCGCCGCAGGGCCTCGAGCCGGGCGACGCCGCGATTGTGCCGCCCGCGGACATCATCCAGCCGCCGCTCCCATTCGGGGCGCAGATCCAGGCGAAGACGGTGAATACAGGCCCTCAGGGATTCCAGCCGCTGACCGGCCTCTTTGAGTTCACGCTCGTACCAGCTCTGACAAGACTGCTTGTCTCGGTACCGCATAGCTCCGTTCCCCCTGATCGATCGGTTGGCGTTCGTTTCCCGTCGCTTATTTATTGATCAGTCGCTGAGGCTGGCGCTGCCCCGGGTCTGGTTTTGCACAAGTCGTGCCAACGTTTCGTCCGCCCGGCCCCCCGTGTCCGAACATCGGTGGCGCCGATACCCGGACACGGATGGTTGCTTGTGAAAAAGCCCGGCTGCTTCTCGCCTTCGCAAGTGCGGCATTTCCTCCCGCCCGACGGAAGCCTTTGCGAATTAATCGCGATTTCCAGCCCGCCGCTTATGTGGGGAGGATAGCGCCGCAATCAATACTTGGGTGGAATATTTTGTTAAATATCCTTTAGTGTAGCGACCCACCGCCGTTCGTTCCGCCGCCACCGCTCCCGAGTGCGAGCCCGCCCATGATGATAACCGAGGCAGCCGCCCAGCCCGCAGGCACTCCCTGGTGGCAAGGCGCCGTTATCTATCAGGTCTACCCGCGCAGCTTCGCCGACTCCGATGGCGACGGCGTCGGCGACCTCGAGGGGCTGCGGGCCCGACTCGGCCACATCGCCGGGCTGGGGGTGGACGGCCTCTGGCTGTCGCCGGTGTTCAAGTCGCCGATGGCCGATTTCGGCTACGATGTCGAGGATTACCGGGCCATCGACCCGCTGTTCGGTAGCCTAACGGGTTTCGACCGCCTGCTCGAGGACGCCCACCGGCTGGGTCTGCGCCTGATCGTCGATCTGGTGCTGAGCCACAGCTCCGAGCAACACCGCTGGTTCCGGGACAGCCGTCAGAGCCGGGATAACCCAAAGGCCGACTGGTACGTCTGGGCCGAGCCCCGGGCCGACGGCACCCCGCCCAACAACTGGCTCTCGGTGTTCGGCGGCCCGGCCTGGAGCTGGGAGCCGCGGCGCGGCCAGTATTATCTGCACAACTTTCTCGCCGCCCAGCCCGATCTCAACCTCCACAATCCGGCGGTGCTGGCGGCGGTGCTGGGCGAGGTGGAGTTCTGGCTCCGGCGGGGCGTCGACGGCTGCCGGCTCGATGTCGCCAACTACTATCTCCACGACCCGCTGCTGCGCGACAACCCGCCCCGGCCGCCCCGGGAGCGTCCGGCCGACGGCGTGCCCGACATCAGCCCCTATGGTCGCCAGTACCATCTCTTCGACAAGTCGCAACCCGGGACTCTCGCGGTGCTGCGGCAGTTGCGCGCCCTCTTTGACCGTTATCCCGGCACCGTCGCCGTCGCCGAGGTCCATGACGACGACAGCGTCGCCCGCGCCGCCGAATATGTCGCCGCCCCCGACCTCCTGCACACCGCCTATGGCTTCTCCCTGCTCGGGGCCGGCTTCGGCGCCGGCGTGATCCGGCGCAGCCTCGAAGCCTTCGCCGCCCAGCCCGGCGACGGCTGGCCGGCCTGGGCCTTTTCCAATCACGACGTGCCGCGGGCGGTCAGCCGCTGGGGCGACGGGTCCCCGGCCTTCGCCAAACTGCTGCTCGCCCTGCTCGGCTGCCTGCGCGGCACCCTGTTTCTCTATCAGGGCGAGGAATTGGGCCTGCCCGAGGCCGAGGTTCCGTTCGAGCGTCTGCAGGACCCGTTCGGCAAAGCGCTGTGGCCGGTGTTCAAGGGCCGCGACGGCTGCCGCACCCCGATGCCCTGGGACGGCGCCCGGCGCCACGCCGGCTTCTCCGCCGCCGAACCCTGGCTGCCGCTCGCCGACAGCCACCTCGCCCGCTCGGTTGCCGATCAGGAGCGGGACCCCGGCAGCGTGCTCGCCTTCACCCGCCGGTTCCTTGGCTGGCGACGGTCTCAACCGGCACTGCGCCTTGGCACCATCACCTTTGCCGACACCCCGGAACCGTTGCTGGCCTTCAGCCGCAGCCACGGGGGCAGCCTCGTCCGCTGCCTGTTCAACCTCGGCCCGGCCGAGCGCAGCATCCGCTGCTGGGGCGAAACCATGGCCCTGCCCGGCTATGGCTGGCGGATCAGCCCGCCGCCCCCGGCGGCGGCGCAGGAGACGGCGGCCGGTCAGGCCCGGCCGGACCCTCGGACCGGCACCGCCGGGAGCGCCGGATCCAGCACATAGCGGACAAAATCGGCTGCCGAAGCCGAAATTTCCTCGTCAGTGACGGTCCGGGCACGGTGGAAGACATAGGGCGTGAGATAGCTGGTTCCGATCAGGTTGGCGATCTGGTGAAACGGGGTCAGCAGTTCTTCGATGGTGTAGTTGTGAAAGCCGCCGGGCTGATACGCCTCGGCCGGACCGCCGGTCGACACCGCGATCAGCATCTGCTTGCCGCGCAACTCATCGCCGCCCGGCCCGTAAGCCCAGCGGAAGGTCAGAACCTCGTCGAGCCACATCTTCATCAGTGGCGGACAGCCATAAAGGTAGAACGGAAACTGCAGGATAATCCGGTCGCTGTCCGCGAGCAGGGTCTGCTCGGCGGCGCCGTCGATTTTCCAAAAAGGATAGGTCTGGTAGAGCTTGCGCACCGTAATCTTGTTGGTGTCTTCCATCGCATTGGCCCAAGACCGGTGGAGACGCGACTCTGAAATTTTTGGATGAGCGACCAACGCCATTATCTTCATGTCATTTTCCCCCAATGCCCGGCCTGCCCGACGCTTTCCGATATCTCCGGTCGCGGCCTTATTTGCTTTATCGAGTTTCCTGTGCCCCGGTCGCTTGCGACGGCCTCAGTAGAGCCGGTTCTCCGCCGACGATCAAGAGCGGCTGAATATTCTCAGTCATTCCGGCTCGACAAGACCCTCGTAGCGACGGCGGAATGTGGTAAGGTCGTGTTCCCGAATCCGCGCTGGGAGATTTTTCCGGCTGGAAATGCTCGGCTGCGGCCTTGGGACCCTTAGACAACGAACGGCAGCGAACACCGAGTCGCCCGCCGGCGACGGAGAATAAACGGCATGATGCGCAAGGATAAGGGCTTCCGCGGCCCGAGGCGACGCGGGTTTGATGATGATGTACCGTTCGTTCAGGAAAGCAGGGGCTCCAAACCGCCGCCGCGTCCGGCGGCGACCTTTTCCCGTGGCCCCGCGATCGCCGAAGGTCCGGCGGTCGGCGCCATCGTCAAGTGGTTCAACGGCGAAAAGGGCTTTGGCTTTGCCGAGCTGGAAGACGGCTCGGGCGATGCCTTCCTTCACATCGGCGCCTTGCAGGCGGCCGGATACGAGTCGGTGGCGCCTGGAACCAAACTCAGCGTCAATGTCGGCCAGGGCGCCAAGGGACCGCAGATCACCCGCGTGATGGAAGTCGACGAAAGCACGGCCGCGGCCGCGCCGGCATCCTCGGCCCCGCGCTCCGGTCCGCCCCGGACCGGCGCCCCGCGCGGACCGCGTCAGACCCCGGACCCGTCAACGGCAGTGTCGCTCTCCGGAACCGTGAAATGGTTCAACAGCGAGAAGGGATTTGGCTTCGTGGCCAGCGAAACCGGCGGCAAGGACGTTTTCGTCCATGTCTCGGTGCTGGGTGCGGCCGGGCTCACCAGCCTGCCCGAAGGTCAGCGCGTCACCATGCGCGTGGTCGAGACCGCCAAGGGACGGGAAGCGGTGTCGATCTCTCTTGCCTGATCGCCGTTCGGCCGGGGGGCCGTCATGTCCGAGTCGCTCCATCCGCTGGATGCCGCGCTGGAGGCCCACCGTGCCGGCGATCTTGCGACAGCGCGCCGGCTCTATACCGGCCTGCTGACCGAACATCCTGAGAACCCCGAGGCAATTCATCTCCTCGGGGTGGTTCTTTATCAGACCGGCGATGTCGAGGGCGCGCTCAGGCTGTTTGAGCGCGCCCTCGCGTTGCGTCCCGACGACCCGGCGCTGCTGCGGCGCTGGGGCGCGGTGCTGCTGGGCGCCGGCCGCATCACCGACGCCGCCGCCGCCTTCCGCGCCGCCCTCGCCCTCGAACCCGAAGACCCGGAAACCCTCTTCAATCTGGGCCTCTCCGAGCGCTATCTCGGGCGCTACGAGCATGCGGTCGCCCGGCTCAGCGATGCCGCCAGCGCGCTCGACAGCCAACCGCTGGTTCATTACGAACTCGGCCTCGCGCTGCAACTGGCCGGTCATGGCGAGCGGGCGGCCCGGGCCTATCACCGCGTTCTCGAGCTGGACTCCGGCCATGCCGACGCCCACAACAATCTCGGTGTCGTCCGCTTCGCCCGCGGCGACCTCGACGGGGCCGTCGCCGCCTACCGCCAGGCGCTTGCGCTCAGGCCCGGCTTTGCCGCCGCCCTCAACAATCTCGGTTCGGCCCTGATGGACCTTGGCGACCTCGAAGCCGCCGGCGAGGCGATCAACGGCGCCCTCGAGGCCGACTCGGGATGCGCCGAAGCCTGGATCAGCCTCGGCACCCTCCTGCAGCGGCTGGGCAAGCCCGAAACCGCCGTCGAAGCCTATCGCGCCGCCCTCGACATCGAGCCACTGGCGGCGGCGGCCCACGACAATCTCTCCGACTGCCTGCGCGACCTCGGCCGCACCGGCGAAGCCACCGACTCGGCGCGGGCCGCCGTTGCCGGCCGGCCCGGAGACTGGCGCGCCCATCGGTTGCTCGGGGACGCCCTGCACCGGAACGGCGACCTGCCGGCCGCGATCGCCAGTTTCCGCACCGCCCTCGAGCTTGGCGGCGATGAGGCCACGGTCCGACAGCGTCTGGGCGAGGCGCTTGTCGCCCGGGGCGAGGTCGAGAGCGGCATTCTGGAACTCGAACGCACGGCGGCATTGCGCCCCGATCACCCGCCCTCCCAGCGGGCACTGGCCGGCGCCCTGCTGCGCCGGGGCGAGGGCGACGGCGCGATCGCGGCCTGCGAGCGGGCGCTGCTGGTCGATGCCTTCGATCAGGAGGCGATCGCCTATCGGGCACTCGGCCTCCGCCTGCTCGGCCGCATCGGCGAGGCCGAGGAAATCACCGACCTGCAGCGCTGGATTCACCTCACCGCGCCCTGCTTCCCGCCCGAGATCAACGATCTCGATGCCTTCAACGGCCGGTTGGCCGCCGATCTGCTGGCGCTGACCTCGCGCCGCTGGCAGCCGGCCTATCAGAGCATCCGCGGCGGCACCCAGACCGGTAACAATCTCTTTGCCGATCCGCTGCCGACGATCCAGATATTGCGCCGGGCGATCGAAGCCCGGGTCCGGGCCTTCCTCGACTCGCTGCCGGACGATTCCGACCATCCCTTCCTGGCCGGCAAACCCCGCCGCTACGCCCTCCGCGCCTGGTCGGTGGTGCTGGAGGATCAGGGCTACCACGTCTCGCACATCCACCCCGAAGGCTGGCTCAGCGGCGCCTACTACGTCGAGATTCCGGCGTTCGCCCCGGAAGCCGGCGCGGACGACCCCGGCTGCATCGAATTCGGCGGCCAGCCCTGGGCCGAGCTGCCGTTCGGGACGCCGCCGCCGGCGCGCCGGGTGCCGCCGGCCGCCGGCCGGCTGGTGCTGTTTCCGTCCTATCTCTGGCACGGTGTCCGGCGCTTCCGCAGCGGCGGCCGGCGCATCACCGTCGCCTTCGACCTGCTGCCCCTGGAGCGGTGAGCCTTCGGCGAACCCTGCGGAATATCCCGGCCGTTGTGATGGCGATCACAGCCAGCCTGCCCCGGCCATGACATGCTTCGGCCTGAACAAGACGAGGTGTCGTCGCGCGCCCCCCGCAGGGGCGCGGCCTCCTCGTTGGACCACCCGTGGAGCGCAGAAGCACTCCCGTTCACCGGCCGGAGAACCTCATGCCTGCCCACGCCCTGCCGCTTCCCGCCGTCCCGCGCCCGGCCCGAACCCAGTCCCTGACGCGGGAGCCCCGTTACCCCTGGTCGGAGCAGGAACTGAGCACCCTGCAGCAACTGAGCGATCAGGGTCTCACCGATGACGAGATCGCCCGCCGCCTCGGCCGCACCCCGCGCGCGGTCAGAACCATGATCCTGCGCGTCGGCGGCAAGCGCCTCCGCGAACCCTCGCGCCCCTGGAGCGACCAGGAACTCGAAACCGCGATCCGGCTTCACGCCTCGGGCGCGATGTGCGCCGCGATCGCCGACGTTCTGCCCGGCCGAACCCCGGTCGCGGTGTTCCGCAAGCTGTGCCGTCTGGTCGGCCCCGCCCCGTCGGCGATCGCGAAGCGGTCGCGGCGCCCCAAGAAGCGCCCGGCCGACATGGCGAAAGCCGCCGCGGCTCCGATCCCGATCCGGATTCGCACGCCGCCGCCGGCGCCAACGCCGCCGAGCGAGCCGATTCCGGCCACCACCGATGCCATGGTGCGCTGGCTGCGCTCGCGGGACTTCATGGTTTTGCACCGGGACGAGGGCTGGCGGATCGATCACCATCACCTCAACGACGACGACGCGCTGGTCGAATTCGTCAATCTGCGCCGCGCCCGCCTGCATTTGCCACCCTTCGTCCTGGTCGAGTCCCCGATCATGCCGGCCACGATCGTCTCCCAGGTGGTCCGGGGCGATGTCGAGCGGGGGCGCCGGTGGGGCCGCCCCCACACCGCGGTCCGCAGGGCATGACGCCGCCGCGCCGGGCGCTGGCCGTCATCCTCCTGCTGCTGACGGCGGCGGCCTGCGGCGACGACAGCCTGTTGGACGACAAGGCGGTACCGTTCAGCCGCGACAGCCTGGACGGCCGCCGCTACGCGCTGCCCCAGGACAGCGACGGCGCCGTGGTGATGCTGCATTTCTGGACCGGCGCCCTGCCCGGCCACGACGGCCAGCTGGCCGCCCTTGATGAGCTGTGGCGCGCCCGGCGGAGCCGGGGGCTGCTGCTGCTGGCGGTCAATGTCGGCCAGCCCCGCGAGGCCGTGGTCGCGGCCATCGCCGGCCGGACCATCAGCTACCCGGTGGTGCTCGATCCGGCCGCGGCACTGGCCCGCGCCTATGGCGTGACCACGACTCCGGTCACGGTGCTGATCGACCGCGAGGGACGGGTGCGGATGCGGGTTCCCGGCACCATCCCCTTCGGCGCGCTGCGCTCCGCCCTTGAGACCCTGCTGTAAGCGCAGCCGCGGATCGCTATAAGTTGTAATCAACAATGCGTACTCACATTTACCACTATCGCGGCCCCTTGGTCCCGCGCACACTAGAGTCATGACCGGTGGAACAGGCGCGCAGCGGCGCCCCTCGAACCCGGTGCCGTGCCTGAGAGCCCGCCATGAGCCACGCCGGACGTTCCGCCCCCTTCAAGCCCGCCAACGCCAACGGTCCGACCGCCGAACAGGGTGAGATCGCGATCAACCTCGCAGGAGAGGTCCTGCTCGACCTGGACAAGGAAGGCGCGGCCCGCGGCATCGCCCCGGATCTGGTCAGGGAAAGTCTGTTCTTCAGCCTCATTCCCAGCCTGATGGAAGATTGTTGCCGCTCGTGGTCGGCCGAGGCTCTGGGCGAAGCGGTCCGGCGGGCGGCCTTATCCTGGGCCGAACTGCGCGGCGAACCGCCCCGCTGCCGCCCGGCCCGCTGATCACGGCCGAGTGTTACCTCGCGGTCCAGGCCGCCGCCGCCGCCTCGTCCTCGGCGCGGGCCTCGACCCAGCGCGCTCCCGCCGCGGTTTCCTCCCGCTTCCAGAACGGGGCGCTGGTCTTCAGCGCATCGATCAGGAACTGGCAGGCGGCAAAGGCATCGGCGCGGTGCGGGCTGGCGGTCGCGACCAGCACGATACGGTCGCCGGGACCGAGCCGGCCGACCCGATGCACGACAAGACAGCCGCTGAGCGCCCAGCGTCGCCCGGCCTCGGCCTCTAGCGCTTCCAGCCGGCGCTCGGTCATGCCCGGGTAGTGCTCCAGCTCCAACGCCCGCAGCGGCGTCTCCCCGACCAGATGCCGCACCAACCCGACAAAGCTGACCACGGCGCCGATGCCAGGGTCGGCGCCGCCCAACCGCTCCAGTTCGGCGCCAAGGTCGAAATCTTCGGTCTGGACCCGCACGCTCATGATCGCCTCAGCCTCCGGTGACCGGGGGAAACAGTGCCACCTCGTCGCCGGCGGCGACCGGATGATCGGGACGGGCGTAGTCCTGGTTGACCGCGGCCCGGACCAGGGCCGGCTCGGCCAGCGCCGCGGCATAGCCGGCGCCGCGGCCCCGGAGCCAGACCAGCAGGCTGGCCACATCGCGGACCTCGGGCGGCGGCGTCACCTCCTCGCCGGCAAGGCCGATCCTGGTCCGCAGCCAGGCGAAATAGAGCAGTCTCATGGCGATCCCGTGCGATACTCCGGTGTCGGATGCCGGGTCTTAGCCGGCGGCCCGGCCCGGCGCCTTGACGACGATCAAGGGCGGCCGGCGCCGCCGATGGTAGGGCATCGCCGCAGTGTCACCAAGAGCTTCGGGGTCGTCATCATGAGCACTGTCCGGATCGGCATCGTCACCATCTCCGACCGCGCCAGCCGGGGCCTCTATGTCGACCGCGGCGGGCCGGCGATCATCGAGGAACTGGGCCGCATCCTCACCACCCCCTGGCAGCCCGAGTGCCGCCTGATCGCCGACGAACAGCCCGAGATCGAACGCACGCTGATCGAACTCTGCGACGAGGCCGGCTGCCCGCTGGTGGTCACCACCGGCGGCACCGGCCCGGCCCCGCGCGACGTCACCCCCGAAGCCACCCTGGCGGTCTGCCAGACCCTGATGCCGGGCTTCGGCGAGGCGATGCGCGCCGCCAGCCTCAGGTCGGTGCCGACCGCCATCCTGTCGCGCCAGACCGCCGGCATCCGGGGCCGGAGCCTGATCATCAACCTGCCCGGCAAGCCCGCGGCGATCGCCGAGTGCCTCGACGCGGTGTTCGCGGCGGTGCCCTACTGCATCGACCTGATCGGCGGTCCGCGCCTGGACACCGACCCGGCGGTGATCCGCGCCTTCCGGCCCAAAAACTGAGCGCGGCGGCACGGACCGGGTGACGGCGGGGCGCGGCTCTGCTATCCCCCGGGCTGCACTGTGCACGGAGCCGACGGATGCGGGCTGGACTGGCCATCGGATTGATCCTGCTGGCGTGCCTGATGGCGGCGCCGGCCGGCGCCGGCCCGGCGCAAAGCCCCGGCGTCGGCCGCAGCGGCGACCCGATGGCCAGCTGGGCGCCCTGGCAACTGGCCCTGGCCAAGACCGCGACCTACCGGGTGCTCGCCTCGGTCGACCTGATCGTCGGCGGCTATCTGCTGACCGGCAGCGAGATCGAGACCGCGGCGATCGTCGGCGTGGTCGCCGGCGCCAAGTCGATCGTCTATTACCTCCATGAGATGCTCTGGACCTACCACGGCCCGACCCCCGACGAGATGAACGCGGTCGACCGCAGTCTGGCCAAGTCCGCAACCTATCGGCTGACCAGCGTCAGTCTGGTCTTCGCCCTGTCGCACTATTTTACCGACTCGATCGAAATGTCGGTCGCGGTCGCGGCGGTCGACGCCATTTATGGCATCGGCGTCTATTTTCTCCATGAGATGCTATGGCACCAATATGGCCCGGCGGTCCTGCACCCCGGCACCGGACCGTTCAGCGCACCAGCATTTCCTTGAACAGCACGTCCTTGATCTGAACCGGCAGGGCGATGGTGGCGGCGCGCAGCAACAACTCCTCGCGCAGCCGATACATGCCGACCGAGCCGCCCAAATCCTCGACCCTGAGTTCCCGCAGGAAATTTTGCAGGCCGTCGATCAGCAGCGGCGCGATGACATCGAGCTTGGCCCGGTCGGTCTCATGCTCCATCTGGAGGCTGAGGGTCAGCTTGAGAAACACCGGCTTGCGTGCGTTGGCGCTGGTCGTGAGGTTGGCCATCAGATCGGGCATGTCGTAATACATGCCGATCGAAACCGGCTGCCCGACCTTGGGGGCCTCGCCGCCCTTCTCCGGCTTGGCCGGTTCGGCGCCCTTTTCGGGCTTGGCCGGCTCATTGGCCGCCGCGCCCGGAGACCAGGCCCCGGCCAGGGCCAGGACAGCCATCAGGATCAGCGCCATTCCGCTTGTCAGCCGCCGCATCTTGACCTCACGCGCCATGGCCTCCCCGATCGTCACCAGGACGACCGGCGCTCAGGCCGCCAACCTTACGCCCTGCACCCAACCAGGGATAGTCCATGGTAGCGCTATCGCTCATCCTGCGACAGACCCCAGACGAATTTCAGAACGAGGCGTCGCTTCCGGCATGGCTTCGGGGTCAGATCGGGGACACAGTGGGGCCGCCCGGCCAGCACCGCCCGTCCGGTCAGCGCCGGTCAATATTCGTTTCATTTCTAATTGATGTATTTGTACTGGACAGTGATGGATTGACAAATTATGCTCATATTCCACAAACGAACCGAGGCTTGCTTTTTGGAATCAACTCCGGTTTGGCATCGGCACTTGCCGCACTTTACATTTTATAGGACGTATCCGTAATTATTTTTATTTTTTTAAGATACGGTATCCGAGTGTGGGCTTGTCGGTTCGCTGGAATTTGACAAGAGCACTTGACGTTCGCCTAACATGAGATATCCTTGCAGTATCGCATTCGGTGACATTTGAGGTTTTTTTGCTTAACCAGGAGTTAACCTTGTCTTCTGCCAGTAAAGGTCGAGAAAGCCGATCGCCAATCCTCAAGCACATCCTTGATGGCGGCTCCAGCGTCTCGTTTAATTTGATTAAAATTGGAAGGCCCGTCCCCGAGGCCGAACGGATGTTCACCACGTCGCAGTTGAATAATGTCATTATTTTCAAGTACCCGAATTTTTCTGACGAGCCGGCCCCAGAGTTTGGCGGCGAACTGACCTTCGACACCGACAACGACGAGTCGTCGCGGCCAATCGAAACCGCACTCTATGTCCCGCACCTCGCCCAGACCCCCTCTCATGGCGGCTATGCGATCTATATGCGGGGGAAGAACTATGAAAGCCATCTGCACGAACATTTCGGGATCGACATCACGACGCTGAGTGATCAGGCCCGCCGTGACGTCGATATTCTCAATCTCATCGACAGCGTGCCCTCGCTCGACGCCTTCCTGCTGAAGACCTGTTTCGAAATGGCGAAGGTTGAGGTTGACGCCCGCTATTGGGAAATCTCGGACCAGGAGGACGAACATCTGCGCGCCCTGATCCGCCAGCGGATCGAACCGATCGTGCGCAAGGCGCTGGAAACCTCGGCGAGCGGCAGCAACCTGCGGGTCGAAAAGTTCCTGGAGTCGATCTGGAATCCCAACCTGCCCGAGGCCAAGCTGTTCATTTCGGCATTCGGCATCGACCAGGGCGAAGCCGATCATATTTTCGGGGCCTGGAAGGGCATCACCTTTTATGAATTCCAGCTGAGAAAAATCGCCAAGCAGGTCAACGGCATCGTGAGTTGGCTGAAGTCGCGCGACTGCATTCCCTCCGACATCCGAATGCATAAGATGTGGGAACCTCAGATGCTGATGTATATTGAGAAGGTTGGCAAGGAAATTGACAGTGTCCTTGCCGATATTCGCAATGTACTGGTTGAGTATGACAAGTGCTTTAAGACATTCATGGACGGAGAGCCGAAGCATTTTCGGCAGTTCCTGCGAACGATTAACAAGAAATACTGGCTAATGGGCTATTGCATTTCATCACTCAACAGTGTGACGCATACCTATGACCGGTACATGAGCAGCCGGTCGGTCAAGAAGCTCGGGTTTGATCAGATGCAAGCGTTCCTGAAACAAATTGAGATCGCGGTCGACCGGCGCCGGGAACGCTCGGCAACTTTCTGATGCCCCCTCGTGGGCCGCACGACGCCGCGCGGCGATGTCGCCGCAGCGCGATCGGCCCTAAGGACCCCGATCGGGGAGAACGTCGCCGAGGGCCGCCAGAAAGACGTTGATGTCGATCGGCTTGATCAGATAGCGACGGAACCCCGCGGCCAGCCCCCGCTCGATGGTGGCCGGCATGGCATCGGCGCTCAGGGCGATCAGCGGTATGTCCCTGGTGTCGGCCCGCTCGGTCAGGTGGCGGGCCAGTTCCATGCCGTTCATGCCCGGCAGGTTGATGTCGATCACCACCACCGCCGGCCGTTTGGAGCGGATGATCTCCAGCCCGAGTTCGGCGGTATGGGCCGAGAGAAACGCGAACGCGGTCTTCTCCTCGACGATCCGGTCCATCAGGGTGAGGTTCGCCGGGTTGTCTTCAATATAGAGCAGGCTTCGTTCCCGCGCCGGTGTGCCCTCGCGGGTCGCGGCATGGCGCAAAAAGGCGGCTGCGGTCCGGACCGGGGTCTCGGCGCCGGTGCGCTGCGCCAGCGGCAATTCGATCCAGAAGGTGCTGCCCGCCCCTTCCCGGCTGGCAAAGCCGATCGTCCCCTTCATGGCTTCGATCAGTTTCCGGGTGACCGTGAGGCCGATCCCGGTGCCCTCAATCGCGGAGCTTTCCAGACCCAAGCGGTTGAAAGGCTGAAAAAGCTCTCCCTGGCGCGCCGCCGGAATGCCTCGCCCGGTGTCGGCGATCACCAGACGCACCCGGCCCGGGGTGGTGACCGTCACCGACAGGATCACGGTGCCGCCCGACCGGTTGTATTTCACGGCATTGGACAGCAGATTGATGACCGCCTGCTTCAGGCGGGTATAGTCACCCTGGACGGTCGGAACCAGTTGATGGACGGTCTGGTCGACCATCGTGACCTCGTGCTTCTCGGCGAGGTTTTCGATCAGGGTCAGGCATTCGGCCAGCACCGAGCGCAAATCCACGGGTTCCAGCGACAGCTGAAGCCGCCCGGCCTCGACCCGGGCCAGATCCAGCACCTCGTTGATCAGGGCGAGCAGGTGCTCGCCACCGCGGAGAATGCGGTCGACGAACATCTTCTGGCGGTCGGTCAGAGCCTCGCGGGTGCTGTCGCGCAGCAATTGGGCAAAGCCGAGAATCGAGTTCATCGGCGTCCGCAGCTCATGGCTCATCGCCGAGAGGAATTCCGATTTGGCCAGATTGGCCCGCTCGGCGGCAGCCATGGCCTCACGCAGCTCGGCCTCGTGGTGGCGGCGCTCGGTGATGTCCTCCTCGACGGCTACGAAATGGGTGATCGTGCCGTCAGCCGCGATCACCGGCGAGACTGTGGCCATGACCCAGAAATCGCTGCCATCCCGCCGCCGGTGCAGGAGTTCGCCCCGCCAGGTCTGACGGCCGAAGATCACCTCCCGGACCTTCCGGTCGACCTCGGGCTCCCGGTTGGGCGAGCGCCAGAGATCGCGTCCCTGACCGATCAGGGCATCGGGGGCATAGCCGATCATGCGGGCAAAGGCGGGATTGATATACTCGATCGAGAGGTCGGGGTGGGAAATCACCACTCCGCTGTCGCTCGATTCTACCGCCTGCATGAATTTCTGCAACCGGACTTCGGTCTGCCGGCGCTGCTCGACCTCGGCCGTGAGGTCGCGGATGCGGGCCCGGACCTGATCCTCGAGCCCGGCATTGGCCTCGCGCAGCTGCCGCATCAGCCGGGCCAGCCACCAGGCGCCCCCGCAGGTCAGGGCGGTGATCACGAGCAGAATCAGGCCCGACTGCCAGATTTCCGCCACCAGAACGGCATGAACCTCGCTGACCTTGAGCGTTGTCACCAGCACCAGCGGATAGCCCTTCAGCTGATCGTAGGCGACATAGGTTTCCTGATCCGCCGCGTCCCAGTGCTCCAACCGGATCAGGCCGCCCGGTCCGGCCGCAACCAGCTGGGCGAGCCGCCCGCGCATGGCTTCGGAGCGCTGGCCGAGCATCGGCCCGGGATCCGGCGAGGCCGCCATCAGAGTGCCGTCGAGCCGGTAGAGCGCAATGACACCATTGGGTTTTGGCCGCGCGGCGGCAAGCGGGGCCAGGATGCGGTCGGTGGTCAGGCCGGTCACCAGCAGGCCCATCCAGGGCTGAGGCCCCCGCAGCCGCAATGAGATCGTCCAGCGGCGGGTATGATCGAGGCGGCTGACCACCGGCGCCGCGACATAGGGGCTTTCCTGCCCGGTCTCAAGCGGCACCCGCACGTATTCGCGATCCTCGACCAGGACCGGTTCGCTGCTGCCCGGGGCATCGAGCGAGCGGAGGCGGTTGTCCTTGCCGACGATCAGCAGGTCGGTAACACTGGAGGTGCGGGTCTTGAAGACGTCGATCAGCGAACCGATCGCGGGATCGGTGGTGGGGTCGCGGTCGGGATGACGCTCGATCTCGGCGCGCAGGATGCCGAGCATGACGTCGGTGACCAGAAAATCGGAATAAAGGCGCTGGGCGATGGCGTGGCTGATGTTTTGCAGATCGTCAGCGACATCGGCTTCGATCTGTTCATGCTTGTCGATCAGGCGCCACGCCGTGCCGAACCACAGCATGGAGATCAGAAACGCGGCAAAGCCGATGACCGCAAGCCTGAGGCCACGCTCGCCCAGACCGTCGAGCCGCCGCGCCAGGGCCTGAGCGAGGCACCGCCGCCCCCCCGGGCCACGCGCCGCCGGCCGGGAGCCGATGTCACCCGCACCGCCCCGACTATCCTGCAGTTCCGCCATGGCCCTCTCTCAAGGCTCGATACGCTGGGAAAACGGCCGCGGCCGGCGCCCCGGAAACGCCAAGCCTTGACCACAAGCGAACACCGGCCTTGAGACACGGCATGCTCGCCCGAACTCCCGACCTGCCCCCTTTAAGATGTACAAGACACGCTTCTTTTGCCGCCCCCCGGCCTTCTTTTCTTTGACGCGCAAAAAGAAAAATACCACACCCCGGGCAAAGCCACAAGTTTTCAGACGATCGCCGCTCTTAATGTTAATAAGTTATCTTATAAAATTCACAAAAATAGTGATATTAACTGGAGATGAGCGCCCAAAAAGCTTAGGGATTGCCGTATATTCATCGGCCATACTCTTGCCATTAAGCCGAGGATTAGCCGGTTTCAACGGGAGGGCTTCATCCCTGGGCATGGCTTGGTCAAATCCAACCGCCCGGCCGGGCACTATATCTATTTATGGCACGGCCAACTCAGGGACCAGACATTCAGCATGCCAAATCGGGCGGGCCGATCCCAAAACTCCCGGTGGTTTTCGACATAGGTTCTGAACAGCTTCGACAAATATTTATTGGAAACATCGGCAGGAATACAGGCATTAAAGCTTTTCTGCTGATCGACCTGATCGCGCGCCCCAATGATTTCGTTGCTGCACTGGTGGGCCAGATCGAGATCGTATTGCGGAATCTTGCCCTGCAGTGATTTTTCATAGAGGTCGCAGCAGCGGGCCATCTTGATCTCGGTATTGCAGTCGTGGGACAGGCCGAAGCCGTCGCCGGTGCCGGCGACCAGCAGACAAACCGCCAGGATACCGGTGCTCAGAGCGGCGCGCCGGAGACGCTGGTACCGGGCCGCGATCAATGTCGGGCCGCCAGAAAACGGCCGAACGCGGCATCGTTGTTTTCGATGTCGGTGATCAGCCAGTCGCCGAAAAAGCCGATCGTCCCGAGGACGATCTCGTTATTCGTAAGGTCGATGTTCTGGGTCAGAATATTGCCGATATTGATCAGCATGGCATGCTGGCTGCGGTGACTCTCGGCCTTTGGGTAGCCAGACCCCGCCATCAGACACTCTTCATAAGAAAAATGCTCGGCCGACCGCGCCAACAGCGCGCGCAACAACTGCGTCACCGCCGCCCGGCTTTCCCGCTGCTCCACCGCCTGGTAGATGCGGTTGATAATCGACTGCAACTCCCGATGATCGCCATCGATCCGGTCCTCACCGACCAGCCACTCGTCCCGCCACTCGATCTGCATACCCAACACTCCCGAAGCCCGTCGTTCCGGTCGCTCTGGCATCCGGGCGCCCCATGGCCGGACCGAACGACGGCAAGACCTGGTTCAGGGCGAACCAAGTCTTGCGGAGAGAAAACCGTCGTTGCGGGCCGGACATCGTGGCGCCAGGCCACGCTGTCCGAGACGCCGCCATCAGGTGCGGACCGCACCGGCGCGAACGCGGGTGGTCACAGGCAGGCCACGCTTGGTTTCCTTGGTCATAGCGGTAATCTCCACTGTCAGGGTTTCATCAAATGCTGGTCAACAACCGGTGGTGCCGTCCAGAAGCTCCGTTCTTGCCGTCACCTTTACCTCAATCACGGCACCAAACCCTTCGTCCCTCCGCATGCGGAAAATGAGCCGCCGTTTTCCGCAACACCGAAAGCCGGCGGCACGGCCCCGCCGCCCCCGAGGTTCAGGGATCGCCGAGAATGAAGCGATCGATATCGCCGATGTCGTTGCCGAGCGACTTCGTAACCTCGGCAAAGATGGTGTTGACGGCAACGACGCCGACGGCGCGGCCATCGCTGCCGATCACGGCATAACGAAAGTATTTGCTGACGACCTGCCGCAAGGCGTCAAAGACATCGGTATCAGGAGAAATCATGAACGGTTTATTCGACATGATATCCCGCAGCCTCGTTTTCTCTGGATCGAGCCCCTGGGCGATGACACGGAAGTTAATATCCCGCTCGGTAACAACGCCGACCACATTGTCGCCATCCTGAACCACGACCAAGCCAAATCGATGTTCCATCATCTTCCGAGAGGCTTCCGGCACCATCGCATCCGGCGACATGATGACAAGTGTCTCGGGATTTATCAGATCACCTAACAATGCTCTTTCGGACATCCTGGCCTCCCGTTCTTTTTGTCGCCCGTGTCCGGTGCGGTGAGCCCGCGCGCCCACCGGTGGCCACAGGGGCAACCCTAGGCGCCTGCCCAACAGAGTCAAGGGAGCGGCGGTAATGATCTCGACAGTGTGTCCCGGCGGTAACCGGGCGATCGGGCGCCGGATGCCGAACACCGCTGCGGTTAATGCTGCTCGTATAATACATATTCTAATGTTAACTAATTGTTGTAAATTTATTGAGCAGTGTCGACAGCGCATCGAACTTCGTAACCGGATAATAACGCGAGGCACCTGCGGTACAGCTTGGGCTTTGGCATAAACTTCACATCTATAATTTGTTAAAATTGCCGGACTCAGATGGAGCACTGCGAGAGGCCGTCACCGCGGCGAATGCTCGATTGCGGGGGAGACAGGGTGCTCAGGGGGCGATGTCATGATTCTTAAAGGGTACTCGATACGGGCCAAGGTGGTGGCCGTTGCCGCGCTCGTCATCGCCACCATCGGGTTGTCCTCGGCGGACATCCTCTACCGGATGCGGACGGAAGGCGTCGATCTCGAACGGATCAACGCCGCGGCCGGCGTCGCGATCACCCAGGTCATCCCCCTGACTGATCAGATCAACGACCTCAGATTGGCGGTGATCCAGGTTCAACAGTTTCTCAGCGACATCTCGGCGACCCGGGGCCAGGACGGGCTCAACGACGGCCTCGACAAGGCGGCCGAGAATGCCCGGAAATTCCGGGACGGCACCGCGGCGGCCCGGATCATCGCCGGCCGCCTCGGCCTCCCGACGGCGGTCGAGGCGCTCGACGGCGCGGCGCGGGATTTCGCGGCCTATTACGAGGTCGGCCAGCGCATGGCCCAGGCCTACATTGCCGGCGGCCCGCCCGCGGGCAATGCCCTGATGCCCGAGTTCGACCGGGTGGCCGAGGCGATGGACCACCGGTTGACCCGGCTGATCGAGCTTGCCGGCGAGGTCAGCAAGCGCGAATTCGGCACTCTCGCCGGCCTGATTGCGGGCATTCAGCGCACCAATGCCGGCATCGAAGACATTCAGGCGCTGGCCGCCGCGATCACGCTGGCGGTGACCCTGGGCGCGATCGCCCTGCTGCTGCTCGGGGTGACCCGGCCGATGGGGCGGTTGCACCAAGCCATGGTCGGGTTGGCCGAGGGCGACGACGAGGCCGGGATCCCCTACCGCCAGCGCCGCGACGAACTCGGCCAGATGGCCGCCGCGGTCCAGGTCTTCAAGGACAACGCCATCGCCAAAAAAGGCATGGACCGGGCCGAGCAGGAGCGCCTGGAGGCCGAACGCCGGGCCGCCGAGGCCCGGCAGGCCCGCGAGCAGATGATCAGCCGCGAGATCGCGGCGCTGATCGAGGCGGTGTCGCAGGGCGATCTCGGCTCGCGCCTGGATCTGGCCGGCAAGGACGGCTTTTATCGGGTGATGAGCGAGAGCATCAACCGTCTGACCGATACCGTCGGCGGCGCGATCGCCGACATCGCCCGGGTGCTGGGCGCCCTGGCCGAGGGCGACCTCAACCAGCGCATCACCAAGGACTATCAGGGTGCCTTCGATCGGCTGAAGACCGGCGTCAACGCCACCTCGGTCAAGCTGACCGCAGTGCTCAGCCAGATCAGCGGCGCCACCGACCTGATCACCAGCGCCGCGGCCGAGGTCTCCGCCGGCAGCGCGGATTTGGCCGAACGCACCGAAGAGCAGGCCTCCAGCCTGGAGCAGACCGCGGCGGCGATGGTCAACCTCGGCACCGCCGCGCGCACCAGCGCCGAAACCGCCCAGCGGGCCAACAGGATGGCCGGCGAGGCCCGCCGTTCCGCCGAGCAGGGCGGCACCGTCGCCGGCTCGGCGATCGGCGCCATGAAGGCGATCGCCGAGGCCAGCCGCAAAATCACCGAGATCATCGGCGTGATCGACGAAATTGCCTTTCAGACCAACCTGCTGGCGCTCAACGCCGCGGTCGAGGCCGCCCGCGCGGGCGATGCCGGCAAGGGCTTCGCCGTGGTCGCGCAGGAGGTCCGGGTGCTGGCCCAGCGCTCGGCCCAGGCGTCCAGGGAGATCAAGGTTCTGATCCTCAGCAGCGACGATCAGGTGCACACCGGGGTCGATCTGGTGCGGAAGGCCGGCGAGTCGTTGTCGGGCATCGTCACCGGCGTCCAGCAGGTCGCGGCGCTGATCGGCGAGATCGCCGCCTCGAGCGCCAAGCAGGCGTCAGCCCTCGAAGAGATCAACGCCGCGGTCACGGCGATGGACGAGATGACCCAGAAGAACGCCGCGCTGGTCGAGGAAACCACCGCCGCGGCCCACGCCATGTCGGAACAATCCTCCGACCTCCGCCATCAGATGGCCTTTTTCAAGCTGCCCGGCAGCGCCGGCCCTGCCCCGGACCGACGGCGGCGGCGGCCGGAGACCGCACAGGCCGAACCCCGATCACGCCAGTGACCCGCCGCGCGGGTCGCCCGCCAGACGGACCATGACGCCATGATGTTGACAGCGCCCAAGCGGATCACCCTTGCCGCCCTGGTTTCTCTCAGCGCCGGCGCCGCCGAGTAGAAGGTCAGCGCCGCCGCCGCCATCGGCAACACCATCGTCGTCCCCCACAAGGCCGAGATCGAGAAGGAGAGCGGCCTGACCCTGACCGTGACGGTCAATGGCGACGGCAACGGCCTTCGGGATCTCACCGCCGGCAGATCCTGAGGTCATGAGGGTCGCGGCGCCGCTCAGGATGCCGCCGCCGCGTCGGTGCCGGGCCAGAACAGGCGGCCGATCAGGCCGCTGATGCCGCGACCGCCGATCCGGCGCTCGGCGCCGGCGTCGGCGGAGAACCACTCGGGCTCGGCAGCCTGGAGCCGCCGCACCACCGCCGCCAGTGCCTCCACCACCAACGGATCGAAAGCCTTGCCGGCTTGGGCGGTGAGGGTGGCAAGGGCCTCGTCGACCCTGATCGCCCGGCGGAACGGCCGCTCCGAGGTCATGGCGTCGAAGACGTCGGCGACGGCGACGATCCGGGCGGTGATCGGAATCGCCTCGCCCGCGATACCGTCGGGATAGCCGGTGCCATCGAAGCGCTCGTGATGGCAGCGGGCGATTTCGGCGGCGATGCGCAGGATGTTTCGCCCCCGCACCGGCGCCGCGGCCTCGGTGAGGATGCGATAGCCGGCCATGGCGTGCCGGTTGATGATCTGAAACTCTTCGGCGCTGAGCTGCTCGGCGTTGAGCACGATGTCGTCGGGAACGTAGACCATGCCGATATCGTGGAGCACGCTGGCAAGGCCGATCTTTTCGACCAGCCGGTCGTTGATCGAATCGGGATAGGCGCCGCGCGCCCG
Source organism: Rhodospirillaceae bacterium (assembly GCA_037132135.1). GTDB lineage: Bacteria > Pseudomonadota > Alphaproteobacteria > Azospirillales > Azospirillaceae > BOG-933. Next base: position 14,850 of record JBAXPR010000021.1, on the reverse strand, counting down.
CAGCTCGCCCGCGATCAGGCCGCTCAGACGCTCGATCCGGGTCAGATGGCCACCGGCGTCGTGGTCGTTGCGCCCGGAAACCCCGGCGAAGGCCCGGATGGTGGCGATCTGGACCGCGTAGGTCTCTTCGACGGTCAGCAGGTGATCGAACACCGACTCGGCCTGGGTCCGGAAGATTCTCAAGGCCGCGGCGCCGGGCAGCGGCCCGTCGGCGCAGACGACCAGGGCTTCGTCCTGACGGCTGCGGATGCGGAATGCGGCCCGCCCGCAGCGGCACGAGACCGCCTCGGTCGTGATCGCAGCCACCAGCAGTCCGGTCAGTTCGGGATCACCGATGGCGTCCGCGGGCTGGCCCCCAAAGGGCCGGAAGCGGCCCCGCCCGGCCAGAATCACCGGCGCCCCGCCGTTGCCCGCGCCCTCCCCCGCCCGAGCGATCAGCAGGTCGGGCGCACTGCCCGGTACCGTGGCGAACGTTTCGAGCACGGTCTCGCAGAACTCATCAAGGCTCTTGGCGTTGAACAGTCCGACCACCGCGGTCATGGTGCCGAGCATCTCGCGCCGGGCCGCCTCGCTGGCGCACAGGCTGTCGAAATTGCGCAGCGCCTCGATCACCACCGTGCACAAGCGATCGGGATTAAGCTCCGACTTGGTGCGGTAGTCGTTGATCTCGTAGCGCTCCACCACCTCGCGCTCCACGGCGTGGACGGGAAAGGCGGTGTTGAGGATGATCCGGATGCGCTTGTCCCCCCGCTCCTCCCGGATATGGGTGACGAGATCGAGACCGGCACGGGTGTTTTCCATCACGACGTCAATCAGGGCAACTCCAAGATCGGGATTCGCGGCCAGAACTGCCCGGGCCTCGTCGCCTGAATAGGCCGAGAGCACCTCGACCGCGATACCCTTGAAGCGCAGGGAGGAAAAGGCCTTCCGGCAGATGCGGTGAAACGAGTGGTCGTCATCGACCATCAGAATCCGCCACCGACGCCCGGTTTCTGAGGGGGAGCAGGACGCGGCGCCGGGAGATTGATCGGCCATGGAAGCTCCACTCGCAGGATGTCTTCAGGTACAAGATATCAACAGGCCCTATCGAATGCACTAATAAATGAGGCATAAATAATTAATGCGTATGTATGCTTGAGATTATATTAGAAAAATATTCGTTGATACTTTTCAGTGTCGATGACACCACCCAGTCTCATCGTCAAAACCTTGGCCGGGAACAAGGCGCTCCCATGAGCAGATCCGAGACCTCGCCGGAGTCGCGACCGGGGCAAACCGCGGGACGCACCGCCGCCCTGGCCGTCGCCGCCGGGGTTTCGGTGGCCGGCATCTACTATAACCAGCCGGTGCTCGGGCTGCTGGGCGCTCAGTTCGGCGCCGATGCCCGCGCGCTCTCCAGCATTCCGGTGCTGACCCAGATCGGCTATGCCGCCGGATTGCTGCTGCTGCTGCCGCTGGGCGACCGGTTGGAGCGACGGTCGCTGATCCTGGCGATGATGGCAGCACTGGCCCTGACCCTGGCCGGCTCGACCCTGGCGCCGTCGCTGCGCTGGCTGGCCGGGCTCAGCTTCCTGGTCGGCGTCTTCGCCTCGGTGACCCAGCAACTGGTGCCGCTGTCGGTGCTGTTGACCGCACCCGAGCGGCGCGGTCACGCCGTGGGCACCGTCACCGGCGGCATCCTGGCCGGCATCCTCCTGGCGCGCACCCTCAGCGGCGCCGTGTCCGAGCGCTTCGGCTGGCCGGCGATGTATCTCGGGGCGGCCGCGGCGGTCCTGGCGGTGGCAGGCGGACTGGCCCTGGGCCTGCCCCGGGTGGCGCCGGCAACCCGGACCAGTTATCCGCGGCTGCTGGGCTCGCTGTGGCGGTTGCTCCACTCTTACCCGGTGCTGCGCCAGGCGGCACTGGTCCAGGCGCTGCTGTTCGGGGCCTACATGGCGGTGTGGGCAGATCTCGCTCTGGTGCTGCAGGACGATTACCGGCTGGGCAGCACCATCGCCGGCCTCTTTGGACTGGCCGGGCTGTCGGGTGCGCTGGCGGCGCCGCTGGCCGGACGGCTGGTCAATCGCCTTGGCCCGAACCGCCTCGCCGCCGGCGGCGCCCTGCTCGCCGTGACCTCGTTCCTGCTGATGGGCCTGACCCGGGGCTCGCTGCCCGCGCTCGGGCTGGCAATGGCGCTGCTCGATCTGGGAGTCTGGGTCGCTCAGGTAGCCAATCTCTGCCGCGTCTATGCCCTCGACGCCAAGGCGCAGAGCCGGCTCAACACCGTGCTGATGACCTCCATGTTCGCGGGCGGCGCCCTCGGCTCCGCCCTCGGGGGGACGGCCTACGCCCGCGGCGGCTGGCCGGCGGTCTGCCTCTCGGGCGCGCTGGCGGCGGGGGCCGCTGCCCTGGTCGCCCTGACCGGAACCCGGCGCCGCGGCGCCGGCTGAGCCTTGATCATGCCCCTGTATTCAGATTGCGCTTATCACATTATAAACATACTAAACGTGCATCGATCGCCAACAACATTATGTTATAAATTTTTTATCCGTTACATCTGGACATTTGTCGGGCATTTATGCGATATCGTTCGCATAAAGATTGCTTTGGCTTGATACATACAATCGCATATCGATGGCCGCCACGAACGATGCCGTGAACGATCGAGCTGCTTCCGGCGTTGACCAATTAAAAAACCTTGGGGGTGTGGAATGGGTGTCTTGTTCCGTCTGGCCGGGATAACCGGCGTGGCCGCGCTGCTGCTGGTGGCTTCTTTTGCGCCCGCGCGCGCCGAGGGCGAGCCGATCAGGATCGGCGTGCTGCATTCGCTCTCGGGCACGATGGCGATCAGCGAGACCACCCTCAAGGACACCGTGCTGATGATGGTCGAGGACATCAACGCCAAGGGCGGCCTGCTCGGCCGCAAGGTCGAGGCGGTGGTGGTCGACCCCGCCTCCAACTGGCCGCTGTTTGCCGAAAAGGCCCGACAACTGATCGAAAAAGAGCATGTTGCCGCAGTGTTCGGCTGCTGGACCTCGGTCTCTCGCAAGTCGGTGCTGCCGGTGTTCGAGGAGTTGAACGGCCTCCTGTTCTATCCGGTTCAGTATGAGGGCGAGGAAAGCTCGCGCAATATCTTCTACACCGGCGCCGCGCCCAATCAGCAGGCGATCCCGGCGGTTGAGTATCTGATGAGCCCCGATGGCGGTTCGGTCAAACGCTGGGTGCTGGCCGGCACCGACTATGTCTATCCCCGCACCACCAACAAGATTCTGGAAGCGTTTCTGCTCTCCAGGGGGGTGGCCAAAGAAGACATCATGATCAACTACACGCCGTTCGGCCATTCCGACTGGCAGACCATCGTCGCCGGGATCAAGCGTTTCGCCTCGGCGGGCAAGAAGACCGCCGTGGTGTCGACCATCAACGGCGACGCCAACGTCCCCTTCTACAAGGAGCTGGCCAACCAGGCGATCAAGGCCACCGACATTCCGGTGATCGCGTTCTCGGTCGGCGAGGAGGAACTGGCGGGCATCGATACCCGGCCGCTGGTCGGCCACCTTGCGGCCTGGAACTACTTCCAGTCGATCGAGACCCCCGAGAACGCCGCCTTCATCAAGCAGTGGCACGCCTTCACCAAGAATCCGAAGCGGGTCACCAACGATCCCATGGAAGCGACGGCGATCGGCTTCAGACTGTGGACCCAGGCCGTGCTTCAGGCCGGCACCACCTCCGTCGACGCCGTGCGTCAGGCGCTGGTCGGCCAGCGGGTGCGCTCGCCCAGCGGCTTCGACATCGTGATGAACGCCAACCATCACCTGTCGAAGCCGGTGATGATCGGAGAAATCTCGGATAACGGGCAGTTCCAGATCGTGTGGTCGACGACCGGCCCGATCCGGGCCGACGCCTGGAGCCCCTTCATTCCGGATTCGGCCAAACTCCACGCCGACTGGACCTACCCCTGGGTGTGCGGCAACTGCCCGGAGCCGAAGTTCAAGGCGCTCCAGTGATCAAAGGCCGCCCGGCCCGCTCCAGCCCGTGACCAGACCCATGGCGCTCCCTCCCATCCCGATGTCGTTCCGGGCGCTGCTGGCGGTGCTGGTCTGGCTGGCCGCGACGGCGCTGCTGACCGGGCTGCCGGCCCGGGCGGCCGAGACCGCGCCGCTGGCCGAGGCCATGACCGGTCTCGCATCGCGCAGCTTTGCCGACAGGAGCGCGGCGGTGACCGTGCTTGCGGCGTCGGCGGAGCCGCGTGCGCTCGGCGTGCTCCAGGCCCTCGGCCAGGGCGCGCTCTATCTTCGCCGCGATGACGGCCGGCTGGTGCTGGGCCGGGCCGGCGACGGCGACGGCCTGGCGCTCAGCGACCCTCTGACCGGCGAAGCCCTCGGCCGGGCCGCCGCCGGCGATCTCAGCCGCATCCCGCTCAACAATGCCCTCCGCCAAACGCTGGCCTCGGTGCTGGGCCGGTCGCGCATCCAGAGCGCCGACCCCGCCGAGCGCCGCGCGGCGGCCCTGGCCATGGCCGGCGAAGCCGGCGAGGAGCCAGGGGCCGTGCTCCGGACCGCGCTCGCCCGCGAAAGTGATGCCGGGGTCCGGGCGGTGATGGTCCGCATCCTGGCCCGGATCACGCTGGGCAGCCCCGAGGCCGCCGACCGGCTGGCCGCGCTCCGCGACCTTGCCGGCGACGCCACTCCCGAAACCCGTGGCCTCGTGCAACCGCTGACCGGCGGCGCCGAGCCCGACGCCCGGGTGCGCGCCGCCGCCGCCGATCTCCTCCGCGCGATCGAGCGGCGGCTGCTGATCACCGACCTGCTGCTCACCCTCTTCCAGGGTCTCAGCCTCGGCTCGGTGCTGCTGCTGGCCGCGGTCGGCCTCGCCATCACTTTCGGCGTGATGGGCGTGATCAACATGGCCCATGGCGAGATGATCATGCTCGGCTCCTATACCGCCTTCACCATCCAGCAGGCTTTTCGGGCCTGGTTGCCGGCCGAACTCTTCGGGCTCTACCTTGTCGTGGCCCTGCCGGCGGCGTTCCTGGTTTCGGGACTGGTCGGGGTGGCCCTGGAGCGCTGCGTCGTCCGCTTCCTCTATCGGCGCCCGCTCGACACCCTGCTGGCCACCTTCGGCGTCAGCCTGATGCTGCAACAGGCGGTGCGGAGCCTGTTTGGCGCCACCAACATGGAGGTGGCCAACCCGGTCTGGATGACCGGAGCGGTCGAGGTGCTGCCCGGACTGGTGCTGACCTGGAACCGGATCGCCATCCTGCTGTTCGGGCTGGCGGTGCTGGGCGCGCTCGGACTGCTGCTGCGCGTCACCCCGTTTGGCCTTCGCATGCGCGCTGTGACCCAGAACCGTCCGATGGCCGCGACCATGGGCATCAACAGCGGCCGGATCGACGCCCTGACCTTCGGTCTCGGCTCGGGCATCGCCGGGATCGGCGGCGAAGCGCTCAGCCAGATCGGCAACGTCAGCCCCAACCTCGGCCAGACCTACATCATCGACTGCTTCATGGTCGTGGTGTTCGGCGGTATCGGCAGCCTCTGGGGCGCCCTGGCCGGCGCGGTCAGCCTCGGCGTCGTCAACAAGGTTCTGGAACCGGTGGCCGGGGCCATGCTGGGCAAGGTTCTGGTGCTGGCCCTGCTGATCCTGTTCATCCAAAAGCGTCCGCGCGGCCTCTTTGCGCTGAAAGGCAGGGCCGCCGATGTCTGACCCGATCACCGGGAGCCAGCCCCGGGGCCTCGGCCGCGGACTGTCCCGCCTCGCCGCGGTCGAGAGCCGGCGCGGCTGGGCGGTGTTCGGGCTGGTGCTGACCCTGGCCCTGGTGCTGGTGCCGGTGCTCAATCAGGGCCTGCCCCCGGACTCGCCGGCGCATCTGCCCAACTACATGGTCAGCCTCTTCGGCAAGTATCTCTGCTTCGCCCTGCTCGCGCTCAGCCTGGATCTGGTCTGGGGCTATACCGGCGCGCTCAGCCTCGGCCACGGCGCCTTCTTTGCGCTCGGCGGCTACTGCATGGGCATGTACCTGATGCGGCAGATCGGCAGCCGCGGCGTCTACGGCAATGCCGGCCTGCCCGACTTCATGGTCTTCCTCAACTGGCACGAGCTGCCCTGGTACTGGCTGGGCTTCGACCGGTTCGGCTTCGCCATGCTGATGGCGATGCTGGCGCCCGGCCTGCTGGCGCTGGTGCTGGGCTGGTTCGCCTTCAACTCGCGGATCACCGGGGTCTATTTCTCGATCATCACCCAGGCGATGGTCTTCGCCCTGATGCTGGCCTTCTTCCGCAACGAGATGGGCTTCGGCGGCAACAACGGCCTGACCGACTTCAAGGAAATCATCGGCTGCGACCTTCAGGACCAGCGCACCCGGGTCGGGCTCTATCTGGCCTCGGTGCTGCTGCTGGCGCTCGGCTGGCTGATCTGCCGCTTCATCACCCGCTCCCGGCTCGGCCGGGTGATGATCGCGATCCGCGACGCCGAGAGCCGGGTCCGCTTCCTCGGCTACCGGGTCGCCGAGGTCAAGCTGTTCGCCTTCGTGGTCTCGGCGGTGCTGGCCGGGCTGGCCGGCGCGCTCTATGTGCCCCAGGTCGGCATCGTCAATCCCGGCGAGTTCTTGCCCGCCGGCTCGATCGAGATCGCGATCTGGGTCGCGGTCGGCGGCCGCGGCACCCTGATCGGGGCGCCGCTCGGCGCGCTCGCGGTCAATGGCGCCAAAAGCTACTTCACCGGCGCCGCCCCCGAACTCTGGTCGTTTGCGCTCGGCGCCCTGTTCATCCTGGTCACGCTGCTGCTGCCGCACGGGCTGGTCGGCGTCGTCGCGGCGGCACGCGCCCGGCTGGTCCGGCGCCCGCCGGCCGCACTCAGGGAGGGCCGGCACCATGCCTGACATCTGGCACCCGTTCGCCGTCCGGAGCAGCGCCGCCGCCGCGCCCCGCGCCGCCGTGTCCGAGCCGATCCTGCTGCTGGAAAACGTCACGGTGAGCTTCGACGGCTTCAAGGCGTTGAACAACCTCAACCTCAGTCTGGCCCGGGGCGAGCTTCGCACCGTGATCGGCCCCAACGGCGCCGGCAAGACCACGATGATGGACATCATCACCGGCAAGACCCGGCCCGACCGCGGCCGGGTGCTCTACAACGGCGGCATCGACCTGACCCGGCTCGACGAGGCCGCGATCGCCACCCTCGGCATCGGCCGCAAATTCCAAAAGCCGACCGTCTTCGAGCATCTGACCGTGGCCGACAATCTCGAACTGGCGCTGAAGACCGACCACAGGGTGCTGCCGACCCTATTGCGCCGCACCACCCCCCGCCAGAACCGGCGCGCCAATACCGTGATCGGCCTGATCGGCCTCGGCGACCGCCGCCACGCCCTCGCCGGCACCCTCAGCCACGGTCAAAAGCAATGGCTGGAGATCGGCATGCTGCTGGTCCAGGACTCCCAGCTGTTGCTGCTCGACGAGCCGGTGGCCGGCATGACCGACCATGAGACCGAGACCACGGCGCAGCTGCTGCTGGCCATCGCCGGCGAGCGCACCCTGGTCGTGGTCGAGCACGACATGGCCTTCGTGCGCCGCCTCGGCGCCCGGGTGACCGTCCTCGACGAGGGCTCGGTGCTGACCGAAGGCATGATCGACGAAGTCCAGCGGGAGCCGCGGGTGATCGAAATCTATCTGGGACGCTGACGCCGCCATGCTCGAGGTCACCGACATCCATCTCTACCATGAGGCCAGCCACGTCCTCCGCGGCGTCTCGTTCAGCGCCGCCCTGGGCAAGGTCACCTGCCTGATGGGCCGCAACGGCGTCGGCAAGACCAGCGCCCTGCGCGCCGTGATGGGGCTGGACCCGATCCGCCGCGGCCGCATCCGCTGGGACGGCCAGGACGTCACCGCCCTGCCCGTCCATCAGCGCGCCCAGCGCGGCATCACCCTGGTGCCCCAGGGCCGCGACATCTTCCCCCGGCTAAGTGTCCGGGAAAACCTCGAAACCGGCTTCGCCTGCCTGCCGGCCCGCGAACGCGCGCTGCCCCCCGAAATCTTCGAGCTGTTTCCCGTGCTCGCCACCATGCTGCACCGGCGCGGCGGCGACCTTTCCGGCGGCCAGCAACAACAGCTGGCCATCGCCCGCGCCCTGGTCACCCGGCCCCGGATGCTGATCCTCGACGAGCCGACCGAAGGCATTCAGCCCTCAATCATCACGCTGATCGAGGGCGTGATCGGGAAACTCGCGGCCGGCGGCACCATGGCGATCCTGCTGGTCGAACAGTACTTCGAGTTTGCCCGCGATCTCGCCGACGCCTTCGTGGTGATGGATCGCGGCGCCGTCGTCCTCGCCGGCAGCCGGGCCGAACTGATCGAGCGGGAGAGCGATGTCCGCCGCTTTCTCACGGTGTAACGCAGCCTCCTCTTACCAGACGGAACCGAGCCCATGACCGAGAGAGTTCTGATCGCCAACCGCGGCGAAATCGCGCTCCGCGCGCTGCGCAGCTTCAAGCGCCTCGGACTGGAGACGGTCGCGGTCTATTCCGACTGCGATCGCAACGCCCCCCATGCCCACGAGGCGACGCTGGCGGTGGCGCTCGGCGGCGACCGGCCCGCCGAGAGCTACCTTGCGATCGAGAAGCTGATCGCGGCCTGCCGGACCTCCGGCGCCACCCTGGTCTTCCCCGGCTACGGCTTTCTCTCGGAAAGCGCCGCCTTCGCCGAAGCCTGCGCCGGGGCCGGCATCGCCTTCATGGGGCCGACGCCGCAACAGCTCCGCGATTTCGGCCTCAAGCACCGGGCGCGGATGCTGGCGGCGGCCGCGGGAGTGCCGGTGACCCCGGCCAGCGGCCTGCTCGACAGCCTCGACCAGGCGCTGGAGGCGGCGGCGGACATCGGCTACCCGGTGATGCTGAAAAGCACGGCCGGCGGCGGCGGCATCGGCCTTTCCCGCTGCGCCGACCCGGCGGCGCTGCGGGCGGCCTTTGAGAGCGTGCGCCGGCTCGGGCTGGCCAACTTTGGTGATGGCGGCCTGTTTCTCGAGCGCTGCATCGACAATGCCCGCCACATCGAAGTGCAGATTTTCGGCGATGGCCTGGGGCGGGTGGCGGCGCTGGGCGAACGCGATTGCTCGGTGCAGCGCCGCAACCAGAAAATGCTGGAGGAGACCCCCGCACCCGGACTGGCGGACCGGGTCCGGGCCGGGCTGCACCGGGCCGCGGTGCGTCTTGGACAGTCGGTGAAGTACCGCTCGGCCGGCACCGTCGAGTTCATCTATGACACCGCCGCCGGCAGCTTTCATTTCCTCGAGGTCAACGCCCGGCTTCAGGTCGAGCATCCGGTCACCGAGATGGTGTTCGGCGTGGATCTGGTCGAGCAGATGCTGCGGGTCGCCCGCGGCCAGACGCCGGACTGGGCGGCGCTGGACCGGGCACCCCGGGGCGCCGCGATCGAAGTCCGCCTCTATGCCGAAGACCCGCTGAAGGCGTTTCATCCCGTCCCCGGCATCCTGACCGAAGTCCATTTTCCCGAGCCCAACCCCGGGCTCCGCATCGATGGCTGGGTCAAGACCGGCACCGAGATTTCGCACCACTACGACCCGATGCTGGCCAAGCTGATCGTTCATGGCGAGGACCGGGCCGCCGCCCGGGCCGCCCTTGCCGCGGCGCTGGCCGAGACCCGGCTGTTTGGCCTGCCGACCAATCTCGACCACCTTCGCGCCATCGTCGCCGCCCCCCGCTTTGCCGCCGGCGCGATCACCACCCGCTTCATCGAGGACCTCAGCGTCCGGCCGCCGGTGATCGAGGTGCTGGAGCCGGGCACCGGCACCAGCGTTCAGGATTATCCCGGCCGGCTCGGCTACTGGAACGTCGGCGTGCCGCCGTCGGGTCCGATGGATGATCTTGCCTTCCGTCTCGGCAACCGCATCCTCGGCAACCCCGAGACGGCCGCCGGGCTCGAATGCACCCTGGTCGGGCCGACCCTGCGCTGCCATCGCGAGACCGTGGTCGCGGTGACCGGCGCCGCGCTGCCCGTGACCCTCGACGGCGCGGCGGTGCCGATGTGGGCGCCGGTGACGGTCGCGGCCGGGCAGGTGCTGGCGCTGGGCAAGGCCGGCAGCGGCTGCCGCGCCTATCTCGCGGTGCGCAACGGCCTCGACGGCCCGCTGGTCCTCGGCAGCCGTTCGACCTTCGCCCTCGGCCAGTTCGGAGGCCATGCCGGCCGGCTGCTCCGCACGGGCGATATGCTGCCGGTGGCCGACCCGGCCCTGCCCGCCTCGCTGACCCCGGCCCCGGCCGGCCCGCCCCGCGCCCTGCCCGCCGAACTGGTCCCGGTCTATCCCCGGCACTGGCGCATCCGGGTGCTCGAAGGCCCCCACGGCGCCCCGGAATACCTCACCCCCGAATCGATGGCCGCATTCTTTGCCGCCGACTGGCAGGTCCATCACAATTCCAACCGCCTCGGCGTGCGCCTGGTCGGCCCGAGGCCGGTCTGGACCCGCGCCCATGGCGGCGAGGCCGGGTTGCATCCCTCAAACATCCACGATTGCGAATACGCCATCGGCAGCGTCAACTTCACCGGCGACAGCCCGGTGATCCTGACCTGCGACGGCCCCAGCCTGGGCGGCTTCGTCTGTCCGGTCACCGTGATCCGCGCCGAACTCTGGAAGGTCGGACAGGTCAAGCCCGGCGACACCATCCGCTTCGTCGCGGTCGATTACGAGCACGCGGTGGCGCTGGAGCGCGAGCAGAACACGCTGATCCGGAGCTTCGCCGCCCCGCCGCCGCCGGCCGCGGCCGCGGCGGCGACCCGCGGTTCGGCCGCGATCCTCAACGCCCGCCCGGCCGGCGGGACTCTGCCCAAGGTCGAGTGGCGGCAGGCCGGCGACGGCTGCATCCTGATGGAGACCGGCGACGATGTCATGGCGCTGTCGTCACGGCTGCGCGTCCATCTGCTGACCCTGGCGATCGAGGCCGCCGGCCTGCCGGTCGAGGAACTGTCGCCCGGGGTGCGTTCGCTGCAGATCCGCTACGACAGCCGGCGCATCCGCCAGCCTGACCTGATGCGCGAGCTGATCGCGCTGGAGCAGGCGCTGCCCGACCCGGCCAACCTCAAGCTGCCGATCCGCGTCCTCCATCTCCCGATGACCTTCCAGGATGAGGCGACCCTCGGCGCCATCCGGCGCTACCGGGAAACCATCCGCGCCACCGCGCCCTGGCTGCCCGACAACGCCGAGTTTCTCCGCCGCGCCAACGGTCTGGCCTCGATCGACGAGGTGCGCCGGATCGTCTTCTCCGCCCGTTACATGGTGTTGGGGCTGGGCGACGTCTTTCTTGGCGCCCCCTGCTCCGTGCCCGTCGATCCCCGCCACCGCCTTCTCGGCTCCAAATACAACCCGGCACGCTCGTTCACCGCCGAGGGCACGGTCGGCATCGGCGGCATGTATATGTGTCTTTACGGTATGGACAGTCCGGGCGGCTACCAGCTGATCGGCCGGTCGCTGCCGATCTGGAACACCTTTCTCAAGAACCGGCGCTTTGAGGCCGGCAAGCCCTGGCTGCTGCGCTTTTTTGACTGCGTCCGCTTCGAGGAGGTCGACGAGGCGACCCTGACCGGGATGCGCGAAGCCTTCCGCGAGGGCTGGCGCGATATCCGAGTCGATCACGAAATCTTCGACTTTGAGGCCCATCAGCGCTTCCTCGCCGACCATGCCGGGGATATCGCCGCCTTTCGCAGCCGCCAGAAGGCCGCGTTCGACGCCGAAATCGCCGAGTGGAGCGGCGAGAGCGCCGCGCCCGAGACTCCGCCCGAGCCAGCGCCGGCGGCCGAAATCGCGCTCGGCAACGGTCACGCCGTCTCGGCCGAGATGCACGGCAGCGTCTGGAAAATCCCGGTCAGCCCCGGCCAGAGCGTCGCCGCGGGTGAGACCCTGGTGATCATCGAAGCCATGAAGATGGAACTGGCGGTGACCGCGCCGGTGGCCGGCCGCCTCCGGACGGTGCTGTGTCAGGTCGGAGCGCTGGTCAGCACCGGCGACCTCCTTGCGATTATCGACCCCTGATCATCGGCAATTATACGTGGCTCAATTGACTGAATTTGACGCTAAGGATGCCGATGTCGTCAATAATAACATCCTATATGAGACTCCAAATTAGATTGCCTTGCTATTTTTAATTGCTTTACAAACGAATTGACTTTTTTCGATGCGGCACGAATAATGTGACGTCTGTTTGCATGGCCACTTTTCTCTCTAATAGCTTTTCAATCGGCCATCGGCGCATTATAGCAATTTTTGGTAAATTTATCGAAAATGAACCATTTTTATCACGGTCATGGTCCGACTATTCGTGCTGAACTGGCCATTTATGGGCAGATAAACGCCTCATAAGTGGGTATTGGGATGATCGACCTCGACGCCAACACTATCGTAAACTTATTAGATATTTTTCGTGTTTTTTTCAGGACATATGATGACCTTATATTTTATATCCGTAATATATGACTTGTAAAGATTGCTTAATGACCTAACAATACGACTTCACGTAAGAGTATGGCACTCGCATTGGACGTTCCCTGGATGGACATCGGCGCGGTCGGTTGCGGTATCCGGGCGTGGCGGCCTGAGATCGGACGCGCTGGCAGCCGCCTTTGACTGGCAAAGGAAAGACACTCCAGGAGGCAAAAAGAGTCAGATCAAATGGGAAGAAATCAAGCAGGCTACATCATAATAGCCATAGACGATAACATAAACTTGGCGGTCACGAGGGGGCGTTGCAATGACTTCAGTCGCAGATGCTGCTGAGCTCCAGCACAACACTGGCGATACCCGAACATTATCGCTGGCATTTTCGTTCAGCACCAAGGCAAAGCTGATTATAAGCTTTCTAATCGTTATCGCCATCAGCCTGTCTGTCGACGCATACTCGACAAATGTTATTTATGTCGCCAGTCAGGTTATCAAAAAAGTTTCCGGCCTCGGCGAGGACACCCAGAACCTTGGAAGTTTTCGTACCGAGGTCACAAATTATCAAAAGGATCTCTATGTCTATCTGAGAAACAGCGATGCCAGCGCCCTCCAGAATCTTCAGGAAAGCGGCCAGCACTTCAAGACCCTGCTGGAGCACCTCCGGCAGGAGATGGCCGGATCGGACCGGTCGTCGATCATCGATAAGGTCGCGCTGCTGCGCGAGCGGATTTCCACCACCGTCGATAAAATGGTCAATTTCGAGCTGCGCCGTAACGTGCTGCGGGAGCGCGAGCTTAAGGGTCGCCTGCTGCGCCTGCGCCGGGTCCTCGGCAAGCTGCAGAAAAAGGCCCATGAGGCCGGAGACATCGAGACCTTCCGGACCTGGGCGCAGATTGATCAGACGGTCTTGATCGCCCATGGCGGCGTGCTGGGCGCGGTCGAGTCGGGGCGGACGCAGTCGCTGGATGCCGCCGATCAGGGGTTGGCCGGGGTGGCCGCCGATCTCGAACGGCGGCTGGCGGCTCCGGAGGCCGCCGCCGATTCGGCGGTCATCGCCGAGTTGAATGTCGAACTGGCGGCCTACCGCTCGCGCCTGGAGGAGGCCCGGACCCTGTTCAGCGAGCGCGAGCATGCCATCGAGCAGGAGTTGCGGCCGGTCGACCAGCAGATCAGCACTCTGGTCAACGGTGCCAGCGACGCCACGGTCTCGGAGATGAACGATCTCGAGAAGCGCTTCGGCCAGCAACTCGACACCTCGCTGACCTCCTCGGCGATCGGCAGCGCCGCCGCCCTGGTGATGGCCCTGATCTTCGCCCTGGTCACCGCCGCCCGGCTGACCCGGCCGACCCTGGCGCTGGCCGAGGTGATGCGCAAGCTCGCCAACGGACACCTCGAGGTCACGGTGCCCTACGCCCTGCGCCGCGACGAGATCGGCCAGATGGCCCAGGCGGTCACCGTCTTCAAGGACAACGCCATCTTCAAGGAGAACGCGCTCCAGGCCGAGCACCTGCTGATTGCGGAGCAGAAGGCCGCCGAACTGGCGCGCGAGCAGAAATTCCGCACCCTCCAGTCCCTGGTGCACGCCCTTGAGGAGACGGTTCGGGGCGTGGTGCGCGCGCTTTCGGAGGGGGCCAGCCGCCTGCACGACGATGCCACCCTGATGACCCAGACCGCGACCCACACTGCCGAGCGGGTGCAGCATCTGGCGGCGTCCTCGACCGAGGCCAGCGCCAACGAGCAGACCATGGCCCAGGCCAGCGAGCGGCTGGCCGAACAGACCGTGAGCATCGGCGACCGGGTCGAGCGCTCCTCCGTTATCGCGCGCCAGGCGGTGGAGGAATCCTCGGCGACCAACGCCGCGATCCGGGATCTGGTCACCGCCACCACCCGGATCAACGAGGTGGTCAAGCTGATCGGCGGCTTCGCCCACCAGACCAATCTGCTGGCGCTCAACGCCACCATCGAGGCGGCGCGGGCCGGGGAAGCCGGCCGGGGCTTCGCCGTGGTTGCCGCCGAGGTCAAGAATCTGGCCACCCAGACCGCCAACGCCTCGGTCGATATTACCGCCCACATCGGCGGCATCCAGGCCGCGACCGAACAGGCGGTTCGCAGCATTCAGAACATCACCAAGACGATCTCCGAAATTGACGGCATCTCGAGTTCGATCTCCCGGGCCATCGGCGAACAACAGACCGCAACCTCTGAAATCGCCAGCAATGTCCGGATGTCGGCGGAACGGACCTGCGAAATCGCCGAGATCGTCACCGATGTCGCGTCAGCCTCCCAGCAGACCGGAAGCGCCGCCCATCACGTTCTTGATGCTTCAATTCAGTTATCCGCGCAGGCGACTCACCTGCGCGACGAGATCAACCGCTTCGTCCGCGCATGCCTATCCGGTTAAGACATACACCCACTACATGTGGGATGTATCCAGTC